>JBFJJO010000021.1:0-21430 GCA_041612215.1 Methylophaga sp. | reverse complement strand
TTTCGTGGTAGGTAACAAATGTGTTGCCGTTATTGATAGTGGTGGCAGTTATCACGAGGGTCAGCATTTACATAAAGCATTACGGGAGATCACCGATGTACCCATATGCTACGTTATCAACACCCATGTACATCCGGATCATATATTAGGCAATGCCGCATTTACTGATGATGAGCCTAGGTTTGTGGGTCATGAAAAATTGCCAGCCGCACTTGCCAGCCGTGAAAGTCACTTTGCCCGCAACTTTGCCGAGAGTCTGGGTGATGCCTACACGGGTACGGAGTTTATTGCTCCCGATACATTAGTCAGTCCTGAACAAACGGTAACGCTTGATTTGGGTGGCCGGGAATTACTTTTAAAGGCTTATTCGACGGCCCATACCGACCACGATTTAACAGTACTGGATAAACAAACTCAGACGCTGTGGACCGGCGATCTATTGTTTCGTGAACGGATCCCGGCCATCGACGGCAGCATAAATGGCTGGATCGAAGTATTACAACAACTCAAATCAGAATCGTATAAAGTCATCATTCCCGGCCATGGCCCTGCTGCTATTGATGAAAATGCCGAGTGGGACAAATTACTCGCTTATCTGATGAAGGTTCGAGAAGAAAGCCGCGCCGTGATCAATGATCTTGGCACACTTGAAGAAGCGACTGTGACAGTGGGTCTTTCCGAGCGCCATAAATGGGAACTCTTCGATGAATACCATCGTCGAAATGTTACAGCAGCTTTCGTTGAGCTTGAGTGGGAATAAAAAATATTTGGGAGGAAGAATTATGCTTGGCCGATTTATAACTATTTTAAGCCTTAGCATCGGATTGATGCTGGCTGTTCAACCCGTGCATTCAGCCACACCAAAAGAGCCCATGTGGCCGATCCTCAAAGAAATCCACTTTGAAGGTAAAGAAATCCGCGACAACGCAAATGACTTGATTGCACTTGATGCCCCTAAGCGTGCAGAAGATGCTGCGATTGTGCCTATTACTATTAAATTACTAAAGCCGCAAACTGCCGATAGATATGTCAAAAACGTACATCTGATTATTGATAATAACCCCGAACCTTATTCAGCTAATTTCCATTTAACACCAGAAATCACGGATGTCGAAATTGGTACACGGGTTCGTGTTGACCAGTACACCGATATGCGCGTCATTGCCGAAATGAATGATGGTTCCATGCATATGGTCAGCAGATTTGTAAAAGCATCTGGTGGTTGCAGTGCACCAGCTGGTAAAGATGCTGAAGCCGCGATGGCACGCTTAGGTCAAATGCAGATTAGAATGCGTCAGCCAACACTTGGTGAGCCTGTTCAGACACAGGTCATTGTCAGCCACCCGAATTACAGTGGTCTGCAATATGATCAAAAAAACCGCAAATACATTAATGCGCACTATGTAAAAAATATTGAAGTCCGATTTAATGACCAGCCCTTATTTAAAGTGGATACCGGCATTTCGGTTAGTGAAGATCCAAGTGTACGTTTCACTTTTGTACCAAAGGAAAGCGGCACACTAAAAGCTTTGGTCAATGACAGTGAAAATCAATCTTTCACTGAGGAAAAACAGATTTAACAACAGTTAACCAAAAAAAAGGCCGCATTCGCGGCCTTTTTTTATAGTTCATTATCAGCTTACTGAAGTTTACACTCTTTATAAGCTGTTTTAATGACTGTATCAAACTTGCTCATCGTATCATTCAATAATGCGTCATCACGAAACTGCGCACCTTTATCTGCGGGCATGTTTTTGTACATATAGCCCGTACTTAAATCTTCAAATTCTCTCTGCGTGAAAGCGGTATCAATTTTATCAATGACGCATGAACATTTGTGTACGCTTTCATAAACATTCATATCGCCATTGGCAGTCATACAATCCTGCACATAATGTACTTTGGTGACCGTAGAAAAGTCTTGTTCACTATGGTCATCAGCCATTGCCAGTCCTGGCAAAAAAGCCATACCGGCAATAAGCATCGTTAAACTGGTTTTAGTCATTCATAACTCCCTTCATCTATTATTAAGGTGATACTTAGTAATTGGTGCGTCAGGTTAAGTTCCTTAGCAGCCAAAAAGCCGTACAAAGCAGCATGTTAATTTTCCTGTTCAAGGGAAGATAAGGTAAAATCAATTGTTTAATTATGCAACTTCCCGGTGCTGGGCAGGAGAACCCGATGAAAAAATTATTACTGCATCTCGATACCGATCCGGTAGCGAGTACTTTTGATCAAGCTGTTGCCTATGATTCTGGTGTTGATAATATCATCGCCCACGGTGGCGCAACCCGCGATAATGTGACTAACCACGTACATGGCATGATCTTTACCCGAGGCGGTAAAAATCTGAAAAATAGCGCTATCTTTATTGGCGGCTCTAATGTACCTGCCAGTGAAATGGTTGGTAAGGCGGTTAAAAAAGCTTTTTTCGGCCCAGTAAAAGTATCCGTCATGTTGGATCCTAATGGTTCTAACACCACGGCTGCAGCCATCGCCCGTAAAATCATGAAAAATTACGATATTACCGGCAAGAAGGTCGTCATTCTCGGTGCAGGCCCGGTTGGTCAGCGCACCGCTTTGTATTTAATCAAAGAAGGTGCCGGCGATGTGGTTTTAACCTCGCGCAGTCTGCAACGCAGTAAAACTACCACCGATCAGATGAAAAAAGCCTATGACGTGGACGTTATTCCTGGTGAAACGCGTAGTGATGAAGCTGTGGTCAATTTACTTAAAGATGCCCATGTTGTTGTAGCCGCAGGACCAGCTGGCGTTTGTATCGTCTCAGAAAAAAGCTGGTCTAGCAGCACGACTTTAGAGGTAATAGCCGATGTTAATGCTGTACCACCACTGGGTGTTGAAGGCCTGGAAGTCATGGATGATGGTGTTGAAAAACAAGGTGTGCGCTTTTATGGTGCGATTGCTATAGGTAATTTTAAAATGAAAGTACACCGTGGCGCGGTCGCTTCATTATTTGACAGTAATGATTTATTTCTCGATGAAACCACGCTGTATGACATTGCCTGCAAAATTGATAACGGCTAGTGATCATCACACCCAGTACGTCTCCTGAACCAGCTGCACTGATTGAAGTCAGCACCCCGGCGCGTTTGCATCTGGGTTTTCTGGATTTAGGTGCCAGTCTGGGGCGTCGTTTTGGCAGCATTGGCTTAGCGATTAATAGCCATCAAACCGTCATTCAGGTCACTCGTGCAGAAACCTTATCGATTAGTGGTGTTGATGATCAGGTTGTGGCCAGCAAAATTACCGAACTGGCGATGCGTTTTATCAGCCATTGCCAGCCGATGTTGAATAATGTCACCGCCTCACCGGCACTGAGGGTATGTAAATTAATCCCGGAGCATGCGGGCCTTGGCTCAGGTACCCAATTGGCATTAACGATTGGCCGTGCATTGGCTGAGTTTTACAAATTGCCTTTGAGTACCGCCGAAATTGCCACTATTATGGCGCGAGGCCGACGCTCTGGCATCGGTATCAATACTTTCGATCATGGCGGCTTCGTCGTTGATGGTGGTCTAGGTAAAAATAGTCAGTTGCCACCGATGTTAATTAATATGCCGTTTCCTTCTGCATGGCGGGTATTACTGATTTTTGATCCACAATATCAGGGCGTGCATGGTGAAGCTGAACGTGATGCCTTTCGCCAATTACCCGATTTTCCAAAAGCCAACAGCCAGGCGATATGTCAATTGACGCTGATGCAATTACTGCCAGCACTGGCCGAGCAGCAGATTGATGCTTTTGGCTGCGCTGTTACCGAGATACAGGCACTGATTGGCGCGCATTTTGCGCCCATTCAGGGTGGCTTATTTACCAGCCCCAATGTTGCACAATTAGTTGAACTAGCAAGGCAAGCTGGTCATCAAGGCATAGCCCAGAGTTCCTGGGGACCAACAGGCTGTGTTTTTGTGGCCAGTGATGCCGCGGCCCAACAGCTGCAACAGCATTTACAGACTTATTGCGCCGAGCAACCTGCGCTTAAAAATATAATAATTAATATCAGCGAGGCGGCCCATCAGGGTGCCTGCATCAAGCATTTGGCTGCGCCACCGACAATTTCTCAATTAAGGAGTCATCATGGCTAAACGTTCTATCATTCATATGATTAACCCGATGAAGCATAACAGTCCGTTTGATATAAATATGGCCCTGGATGCCGGCTACGATGTTTTGATGCCATACAACAATGTCGAGCTGAAAGAAGTTGCCGGCTTAGTTCAGGATGCGATTTTCTCGCGTGGCCCAGCCGGCGTCAAAATGACCGGCATGTTTATCGGTGGCCGTGATATCGGTTTAGCCATGGATATGCTGGAAGCCGCTAAAAATGCGATGTCGCCACCCTTTGAAATTTCGGTATTTGCTGATCCAAGTGGCGCTTTTACCACGGCTGCCGCGCTGGTTGCCTGCGTTGAACGCGAACTGAAGAAAAATTTTAATCAGGATTTCAAAGGTTGTCGTGCAGTTGTCTTCGGTGGAACGGGACCGGTCGGTCTGGCCACAGCGGTGATTGCCGCCCAACAAGGTGCTGACACCACAATCGTTGATCATTTCTCAATCGATACGGCGCTGGAATTCGCTAATGAGGCTAAAAAACGTTATGGCGTGACGCTACGCGCCACCACAGCAGCATCAGATGCTGATAAAGCACGTTTATTATCCAATGCCGATGTCGTGTTCTGCGCTGCCAAAGCGGGAATTCAAGTGCTCAATGCGTCTGTATTGGGTGATGCAAAACAGTTAAAAGTTGCGGGTGATGTCAACGCGGTCGCGCCGCTGGGTATTGAGGGTATTGAACTCATGGATAACGGCACACCGTTAAAACTGGCGACAAATTGCCCGGATGCCGTTGGCATAGGTGCATTGGCCATCGGTAACGTTAAATACAAACTGCAGCAGGCGTTACTCAAAGAAACGTTGGCCAGCGACAAACCGGTTTATCTGGACTTCCGTAATGCCTTCGATGGTGCCCGTAAACTGGTCTGAACAATATCCAAAACCACTGATCCTGATTGCTGCCCAAAGCGGCAGGTTTTTGGCACGCATGGCGCACCGAGCCGGTTATCCGGTTCGGGTCGCCGATCAATTTGCTGATATTGATACCCTCGAGATTGCCGAGCAACATATGTTCCTGACTGAGTTTGAAGAGCTCAGCAACCATCAGTTTCTGCAAACGATTAAAAAATTGGCAAATGAACAACCAGCCATTTTGATCATTGGCACCGGTCTGGAACGTTTTTTTAATTGTCTCGCGCTTCTGCCGGCCAATATTCAATCAGCTAATAATGATGTTTCGGCTTTGCAGATCAGCCTGACACCGTCCCGCTGGTTTGCCCTGTTATCGGATTTGGCAATACACTTTCCACCTAGTCAGTTTTCCTATCCAGCCAATCCCCATAAGTTTTTACAAAAACAGGCACAACATTGGGGGGGAAGTCATATTCAGTGCCCGGTGCCATCAGCACCTTCGGGCAGTTATTATCAGCAGAAAATCCATGGTCGTAGCGCTTCCGTATTGTTTATTGCTGCGGCTGGCGAGGTCCGGCTACTCAGTTTTAATCAGCAATATTGTCGGGCGCCCGGACAAGATGATTATCAACTATTAGCGGTTACCAACAGCCTTGATATAAGCGATTCACAGCGACAGAGTCTATTGCAAACCTGTAAAAAGCTCAGCCAGGCATTAGGCTTACGCGGTTATCAATCGCTGGATGTTGTCATTGATGATCAGGCGCAAATCTGGCTACTGGAATTAAATCCACGGCCAAGCGCTTCGCTGCAGTGTTTACCAGACGATTGGCCGCTGCTCGACTGGCATTTACAAGCCTGTCAGGGACAACTGCCTGATATTGAAAATTTACCCGTCGCCCCGCCCCGTGTTTGGTATTGCTGTTATGCCAGTCAGGGCTTGACCATCCCGGCGCAGTTTGACTGGCCTGAATATGCTTGCGATCTGCCGGCTGCAGAAACTGTTTTTGCCAGAAATCAGGTTGTCTGCAGCCTGCTGTTTGAACCTGCAACAGAGGATGGCATACAACATGGACAAAATCTGGCAACACAGTTGCAATTACAATTACAAAACGCGCTTGAAAAGCCATAAAACAACGCCATATAAAGCATCAGTCAAACACGGAGATCCATTAATGAAACGCATCATGCTATATCTCGGCACTAACATCGCGGTCTTAGCTGTCCTCAGTTTCACCATGCGGCTGTTGGGTATTGATGGCATGCTCAATGAACAGGGTGGCCTGGACATGAATGCGCTGCTGATTATGGCAGCGGTGATTGGTTTCAGTGGTTCGTTTATTTCACTGCTGATTTCCAAATGGACCGCCAAGCGCATGACCGGTGCGGAAGTTATTACCGAGCCGCGCAATAATACCGAACGTTGGTTGGTCGAAACAGTCGCCCGTCAGGCAGAAAAAGCCGGTATCGGAATGCCGGAAGTTGCTATTTACAATTCACCGCAACCTAATGCTTTTGCAACGGGTGCCAACAAGAATAATGCGCTGGTTGCCGTCAGCACCGGTTTAATGCAATCCATGACCGAAGATGAAGTGGAAGCCGTACTGGCGCATGAAGTCAGCCACATTGCAAATGGTGATATGGTAACCATGGCTTTGATTCAGGGCGTGGTGAACACCTTTGTTATCGTACTGTCACGGGTGATTGGTCATCTGGTTGACCGGGTGGTATTCAAAACCGAAAATGGCCATGGTCCCGCTTTTTGGATCACATCAATTATTGCCGAATTAGTGCTGGGGATCCTGGCCAGTATTATTGTGATGTGGTTTAGTCGTCAGCGTGAATTCCGGGCGGATGCCGGCGCGGCTAACTTGGTAGGCGCACCCAAAATGGTCGCCGCTTTAAGACGTCTGGCAGGCACTTCCACCGAACCATTACCTGATCAATTACATGCTCTGGGTATTTCCGGTGGCAAAAAAGGCGGATTAAGTGCGTTATTTATGACCCATCCACCACTTGAATCGCGAATTGCAGCTTTACAGCAGCGCTAAGGGTTAAACAAACCAAAAAACGGGGCTTTCGCCCCGTTTTTTGGTTTGTTTAGATTTGATTTCACTTCTGTTGTGACTGAAAATGCCCTACGCTTCTTCGTCAAAATTGTAGTCCAGCTCCGGTGAAGGTTCATGAATATAGTACCCCTGCGCATAATCAACGCCCAGACGCCATAACAATGCCAAACTGTTGGCATCAGCAACAAATTCTGCAATACATCGCTTCTCTGCCTGTTTGGCCATCTCAATAATCGCTTTGACCGCTGCCTGATTTTCCAAATCATGGGTCATATTTTCGACAAAATTACCATTGATTTTCAGATAGTCGACATCCAGCTCATGCAAGCTATGTGAGAAATCGATACCACTGCCGAAATGCTCAAGGCCAAATTCACAGCCGATTTTTTTCAGCTTCGCGATGGTTTCCTTACTTTGCTCTAGATTATCCAGTGCCGCCGTTTCACTGATTTCAAACACTAATGAGCCACCTTTCAGATTTTGCGCTTGCAGGCTGGCTGACAACCAATCGACAAAATCCTTCTCATGCAGTGTTTGCTCAGACAGCTTGATAAAAAATCGGGTATCAGGGTGCTGTTTATGATGCTCACTAAGCACCGCCAGTGCTCTGCGAATTACCCACTTATCAATTTCAGTCATTACCTGCAGGCGATCTGCAGTATCAAGGAATTCTTCAGCTTTAAGGGTTTTGCCAGATTCCAGCTTTAATCGCAGCAATACTTCATAAAGTTCTTGCTCTGGACCATGCAAACTGACGATCGGCTGATAGTGTAAAAAGAAATCATCATTTTGCATTGCCGTTTGGAGGATTTTCTGCCACTGCTGACTGTTCGCCAACGGTTGCGTTTGTCCTGTAGGCTGATAGCGGGCAATTTGGTTACCGCCGGATTTCTGCGCACGGATGCAGGCACGATCGGAATTTTCCAATGCAACGGACGCCGATGCGACATTTTCACTGATCCGGCTGATGCCGATACTGCAATGCAGATCGATAATTTTGCCATTGGCTTGCGACACATACTCATCAATCGCCTTGCGATAAGCTTCGGCGCGAATATCGACTTCCCGTTCATTGGCACTAGGCACAATCACCGCAAATACCTGATCGGCAAAACGAGCGAGAATTTCACCATCGTCCATCGTACGGCGTAATAAATCACCGACACTTTTAATCACCATATCGCTGGTGCCCAGGCCAACTTGTTCTTTGATTGTCTGAAAATCATCCAGCACGATAAACAGCAATTCAGCATCACCCCGCCCTTCGGCAGCAGCACTAATTGCTTTTTCCAACTCATCATTAAAGCGGCTTCGGGTATACAGGCCGGTTAATAAATCATGATCACGTAATAATTTCAGTTTTGACTCGTTGTCACTAAAAATATTGTGATCGCGAATGACTACCTGCGTGCAGTTTTCACCCTCAACATTGGCATGGGAAAACTCAATATTGGCATCAAATACCTCACCATCGGCTTTCAGACATTGCACAGTAACGGTTTGTGGTAAGCCATCGATAGTTTCAGAAAACTGCCGAAAGACCATTTTAAACTTCGGGTGATCTTCAACAGCAATCAGATCCAGAATCGGTAAGCCGTCAATATCTTCGGCTTCTTCATAACCAAATAACGACAGATAAGCGTGGTTTACATAAATATGCATGCCTTCATGCATATAGGCGACGGCATCACGCGAACTTTCCAGCAGCGCCTGTGAGCGTTTTTCGCTCTCTCGGAGTGCCCGTTCATTACGGCGCGACAAACGTCTGACATTCAAATTTACCAGTTCACGCTCGGCTGCAAATTGCAGCCGGTCACTATCGCCCTGATGCACAACATCCTGAGCACCGCAGCGAAATAATTCTTTCTCAGCATCGCTATTACTGCAAATAACGATACAGGGCAGATCTTTGCCCAGTCGCTGCAATAAATTGATAATTTCTAAAGGGGGTAAATGCTCCAGATGGTCACGGCAAACCAGTAAATCCCAGGTGTGTTTGATGAGTAACTGTTCTAGCGCATGAAAATTATCTTCACGGGTGGCCCGCACGGCATGGCCTGCACTGCGTAAAATATTAATAACCGCATCGGTATCGGTCAGCGAGTCATCGATAATTAATAAACGCAGTATGCCTTCAGCTCTTGCCACGCTATTCACCTTCGCTAAGTTGTGCCGGTTTTACCGGACGGCTGCCCTCAAGTCGCGTCATTGCTTCTGCCATCCACGATTCAACTTGTTGATTAATGCTGGTGGCTGACTGACCTTGCGTGGCTATCTTAGCGCCAATTTGCATTTTGATCACACCCGGTTTTTTCAAAAAACCACGTTTCGGCCAAAAATGCCCGGCATTATGGGCAACGGGAACCACCGGCACACCGGCTTCAACAGCCAAACGCGCACCACCTATACCAAACCTGCCTAAGCTGCCTACCGGCATCCGCGTTCCTTCGGGAAATACCACAACCCACGCACCAGATGCCAGGCGGTCTATACCCTGCCCAATGACTTGCGCCAAGGCCTTACGGCCAGCCTTTCGGTCGATAGCAATCGGATTTAACGAAGCCAGACCCCAGCCAAAAAATGGCAACCACAGCAATTCACGCTTCAACACCCAGACCTGTGGAGGAAACACAGCCTGCAGTGCCAGCGTTTCCCAGGCAGACTGGTGTTTACAGAGAATCACACAAGGCTCATCGGGAATCAACTCGCGGCCTTCGACTTCAAGTTTGACACCGCAAATAACCTTCAGCAGCCAGATATTCCACACCGCCCAACGGCTGATAATCCGGTAGCGAAATTTAAACGGCAATGGCCAGAGCAAAACACCAAGACAGGAAAACAACACCGCACTGACACTATAAATGATAAAAAACAGGGTGGAACGCAGCCAAATCATCAAGTTGTCGGCTCCAGCAACGCATCGGCAACAGTCGCTAAATCATCATAAATCGGCACGCCCTTTGGAATACCTGCTGCTTCAGCGGCAGTACCCTTCCCTGTTCGAACTAACATCGGCCGAGCACCTGCCGCTTGCGCCGCTTCAATGTCACGCAGGGAATCACCCACTGCCGGCACATGTTCCAAACTGATTCGCAGTCGATGGGCTAAATCGTTATAAGATCCGGGTTTGGGTTTACGACAACTGCAATTATCATCCGGACCATGCGGACAAAACATAATCGCCTCAATCCGTCCACCTACTTGCGACAACATACGGCGCATTTTGCTATGAATGCGATTAAGCATTTCCACATCCAGCAAACCACGAGCAATACCCGACTGATTGGTGATCACTACCACCCGAAAACCTGAATAATTGAGACGGGCAATTGCTTCCAGACTGCCTTCAATTGGCTCCCATTCGGCCGGAGATTTAATAAAATCGTCCGAATCGTGATTAATCACCCCATCTCGGTCAAGAATAATCAACGACATAGCCGCCTCCGCTTATTGTTGCAGACAGGAAATATCGGCAACACCGATAAATAATGCCCGGGTTTGATTGAGAAGTGCCAAACGATTATCGCGTACTGCCGGATCGTCAGCCATCACCATGACATCATCAAAGAATTTATCAATGCTGTCACGCATCGTCGCCAACCGCTGTAACACAGCTGAATAATCAGACTGCTGCATCAATGGCGCCACCGTTTGTTGTACTTGCATCACCAGCGCGGCCAAATCCTGTTCAGCCTTGTCACTCAGTAAATCAGCTTTAAGACCTAATTGCTGATCATAAGCGCCGTTCTTTCGCAAAATATTATCGATCCGCTTATTGGCAGCCGCCAAGGCTTCAGCTTCTGGCATGGCTCTAAAACCGCTGACCGCTTCCAGTCGTTGTATAAAATCCAGTGGCCGGCTCGGCGCAACAGCCAACACCGCTTCAAAGGTATCACCGGTAAAACCATTATCCAGAATATAACCGCGCAGTCGTTCAAACATGTAACTTTGCACTTGCTCAGCAGTAGCTTTCTCGGTGAGCTTATCTGCAAAATTATCAGCTGCGACGTGCAACAGTTCAGCCAGATCCAAGTCCAGCTGCTTTTCAATAATAATCCGTAACGCGCCCAAAGCAGCACGCCGCAAGGCAAAAGGATCTTTAGCACCGGTCGGTGGCTGGCCAATACCAAATAAGCCCACCAAGGTATCCAGCTTTTCGGCCAGACTCAGCGCCTGACCGATAGCGCCAATGGGTAAATCATCACCGGCAAAACGTGGCATATATTGCTCATCCAGCGCATTGGCAACAGCCGCAGGTTCGCCATCAAGCGTCGCATAATTACGGCCCATAATGCCCTGTAATTCCGGGAATTCACCGACCATTTCAGTTAATAAATCACATTTTGCCAGTTGACCAGCACGCTGAGCTTGCCCGGCATCAGCGCCGATTTTTTCAGCAATCACAGTTGCCAGTTTGGCCACCCGTTGTGACTTGTCATAAACCGTGCCCAGCTTGTTTTGGAATACAATGGTTTTTAACTGTTCTTGTCTTGCCGCCAAAGGCTGCTTGCGATCGGTATCCCAGAAAAATGCCGCATCACTGAGCCGAGGCCGAATCACCCGCTCATTACCGGCAATCACCTGCGCCATATCGCGACTTTCAATATTACAGACCGTAATAAAATTGGCTAACAGCTGACCGGGTTTTGCTTGTACCGGAAAATATTTCTGATGGCCCTGCATCGACGAAATCAATGCCTGCGGTGGCAACTCCAGAAAACGTTGATCAAAACTACCGGCAATCGCCACCGGCCATTCGACTAAACCTGTCACTTCATCAAGCAAGTCTTTATCAATGATTGCTTCACCACCCAGCGAAGTGGCTAATTCTTTTACCTGGCCAAGAATCGCTTCGCGTCGGGCAGAAAAATCAGCCATAACATGGCCTTCAGTTTCCAGCTGCGGTGCATAACTGCGAGCACTGTTAATGCGAATTGGCTGAGGATGATGAAAACGGTGGCCGTAACTGATGCGATCGGCTTGGGTGTCGAGAATGGTTGCCGGCACTATCTCATCACCGAGTAACATCACCAGCCAGTGCACTGGCCGGACAAATTCCGCACTGGAATTACCCCAGCGCATCCGTTTGGCGATTGGTAAAGCGTCCAATGCCTGCTGAATGATCTGCGGCAATAATTCCGCCGTGGATTGACCGGCTTGTTGCTGGCGATAAACCAACCATTTGCCTTTATCAGTTTCCAGGGTTTCCAGGGCATCAACTTCAACGCCACAGGATCTGGCAAAGCCCTGCAATGCTTTACTGGGATTACCGTCATCATCAAAAGCCGATGCTACCGCCGGACCGCGTTTTTCGATTTGCCGATCTGCTTGACGGGTTTGCAGATCATAAACAGTCACGGCCAGACGTCTGGGTGCCGCATAAGCAGTTGCCATGGAAAAGCTCAATTCTGCTGCTTTTAACCCCTGCTCAATCCCGCCAAGTAATGCGCAACTTAAAGTACCCAGTGTCTTGGGTGGCAATTCTTCAGTACCCAGTTCAAATAAAAAATCCTGCTGGCTCATGCGCTGGCCTCCTGCTTGGCCAACATCGGAAAGCCCAGTGATTCTCGGCGTTCAAAATATGCCTGTGCCACGGCGCGCGCCAAAGTCCGGACGCGCAGAATAAAACGTTGCCGCTCAGTCACCGAAATGGCTTTACGGGCATCCAGCAAATTAAAGGTATGCGATGCTTTGAGCACCAACTCATAGGCAGGCAAAGGCAAGCCGGCAGCAATCATGCGTTCACTCTCGGATTCACAGGTATCAAATAAGGCAAATAAATGTTCGGTATTGGCGTGTTCAAAGTTATAGGCCGACATTTCCACTTCATTTTGCAGGAACACATCGCCATAGGTGACTTTACCCAGCGGACCGTCAGCCCAGACCAGGTCATAAACACTTTCAACGCCCTGCAGATACATGGCAATACGTTCCAGGCCGTAGGTGATTTCGCCGGTCACTGGTTTGCATTCCAGCCCACCGACCTGCTGAAAATACGTGAACTGCGTGACTTCCATACCATTCAGCCAGACTTCCCAGCCTAGCCCCCAGGCGCCCAGAGTGGGTGATTCCCAATTATCTTCAACAAAACGAATATCATGGATAGTGGTATCGAGCCCCAGCATCCGCAGCGACCCCAGATAGAGATCCTGAATAACCAGCGGTGATGGCTTGATCACCACCTGAAACTGATAATAGTGCTGCAAGCGGTTGGGATTATCACCATAACGGCCATCTGTTGGCCGCCGCGACGGCTGCACATAAGCGGCGCTCCAGGGCTCTGGACCAATGGCGCGTAAAAAAGTCGCGGGATGAAAAGTCCCGGCACCAACTTCCATATCATAAGGCTGTAATAACACACAGCCCTGTTCTGCCCAATATTGTTGCAGGCGCAGAATCAGTTCCTGAAAGGTTTTTGGCGTAGCTGCCGGCACCGCAGGCTCAGTCATGAAGGTTCTCTTTTCGGTCGAATTTTAAAATGCGTTGATTATAGCGAATATGCGCCCTGCTTGTAGAGTTGACCATCATTGGCACGCAATGTGGCAACGACAATTTACCGTTAACGATACGGTACAATAGCTACAAGATTTCACAGGAAACTGCAGCCCATGACCCGACGTATTGGCATCGTGATGGATCCGATTGCGGCCATCAATACCAAAAAAGACAGCAGCCTTGCCATGCTGTTAGCTGCTCAGGCACGCGGCTGGCAGATTGTGTATATGCAACAGTCAGATCTGTTTTTGCGCGATGGTCAGGTACTGGCATCAATGGCCGCATTAACGGTGCAAGACGATCCCTATGATTGGTTTCAGCTGGGAGATGCGCAAATTGCACCGTTGCATTCGCTGGATGCCATATTGATGCGCAAAGATCCGCCGTTTGATATGGAATATATTTACAGCACCTATTTGCTCGAACAAGCGCAGGCAAAAGGCGTATTAATTGTTAATAATCCGCAAAGCCTCCGTGACGCCAACGAAAAATTATTCACCGCCTGGTTTCCACAGTGTTGTCCACCCACGTTGGTGACCCGGCAAAAATCATTGATGCGCGAATTTCAGGCACAGCATGGCGACATTATTATTAAACCGCTGGATGGCATGGGCGGTGCATCAATATTCCGGGTAATGCAGGGCGATCCGAATTTTTCGGTGATTGTCGAAACCCTGACTGAAAATGGCAGTAAATCAGTGATGGTTCAGCAATATTTGCCGGCAATCAAAGACGGTGATAAACGTATTTTGCTGATAAACGGTGAGCCGGTGCCTTATGCCTTGGCGCGTATTCCAGCCGATGGCGAAACCCGCGGTAATCTGGCAGCTGGCGGCCGTGCCGAAGGTCGTGCGTTGACCGATCGGGATCGCTGGATCTGCAGTCAAGTGGGCCCCAAACTTCGTGATAAAGGCCTGCTTTTTGTCGGCCTTGATGTCATCGGCGACTATCTGACTGAAATCAATGTCACCAGCCCAACGTGTATCCGGGAGCTGGATCGTTTGTTTGATCTGAATATTGCCGGTGATTTAATGACTGCGATTGAGAGCCGGCTATGCGATTGATAAGTTTTATTTTGCTCAGTCTGTTACTGCTTACTGCCTGTGGTGAACAGCCGGCGAAAACAACCAAAATCTATGCCTTTGGCACTGAAATTGATATCAGTATTTATGGTGAAGACAAAGCAACATTTGAGCAGGCAGTCAGCCAACTGGAAGAAACCTTTTCTGACGTCAATAATTTATGGCATGCCTGGCAGCCCAGCGTGTTGACTCGCATAAATGATGCTATCGCAGCCGGTGACAGTATTGCCGTCGATGACAATGTCACAGGCGTTATCGGTCAGGCGCAACAACTGGCGCGTGACAGTAATCATTTATTTAATCCCGCGGCCGGTCAGCTATTTACTCTGTGGGGTTATGAACAGGATGATTGGTTTGAATCACGCCCTCCCCCTGCCCCGGATAGGATTAATGAGTGGCTGACAGCCAATCCAACCATGGACGATATTATTATCGACAATGGCCAATTGCGCAGTAATAACGCGATGGCAAAACTGGGCTTTGGTGGCTTTGCCAAAGGTTATGCCGTCGATGCAGCTATTGACGTTTTAAAAGCTCAAGATATTAATAATGCCATCATTAATATCGGTGGTGATTTACGGGCGATTGGCCAACATGGCAAACGGCCCTGGAATATCGGTATCCGTCATCCCCGGCATGATGGTGTGCTGGCCTCGGTCACCGTCAATGATAATGAGAGCGTGTTTAGCTCTGGTGATTACGAACGTTATTTTGAATATCAGGGTAAACGTTATTCACATATTATGGATCCACGCACCGGTTATCCCGCTGATCAGGCGATGTCGGTGACGGTCATTGATAATAATGCAGCGCGTGCCGATGCTTCGGCGACCGCATTATTTGTGGCCGGCAATGACTGGCCACAACTGGCGGCCCAGATGGGCTTAAAACATGTCATGTTGATGACCGACGAAGGTATCCTCGAAATGAGCCCGGCAATGGCGCAGCGGGTCAAACTCATCAGCTATCAGGATGAGCCGGTATTGCGCGATATTCCTTGATTTGAGCTGATTTTATGGATAACTACAGCAACGATCGTCTGATTTTCACCCTGCTTTTTTCGGTGATCATTCACGTTGCTGTGATTCTGGGCGTCAGCTTTGATGTGTTTTCATCGCCGACTAATGCGCCGGTCAATAATCTGGATATCACGCTGGTCAAACAACAGACCCTGAAAGCACCTGAAGAAGCTGATTTCCTGGCACAGGCCGACAATGAAGGGGGTGGAGAGCTCGACACACCGACACCCGAACCAACGCCAGATTTACCGGTACCATTAGCTGAAGACAGTCCGGCCTCACCACCACCGGTAGAAATGACCGACATCGAACCGCTGGAAACGGTGCCGACTATAACACCACCAGCCGTTATCCCCGATCCCAAACCAATTGCTGAACCCATACCTGAGCCCGAACCAGAACCGGCACCCGAACCTGAGCCTCAGCCGGAAACAAAGACTGAACCCGAGCCAGAAATTGCCGATGAAAAAATCACCAGCGAAGCAGCTGATCGACAGGTTGAAAGTACTGAGGCGGAAACTGAAACTGTGGATTCCGCTGAAAAAGTTGCTGAACCAGTTGCAAATCGCCCCAGCGCCCATGAAATGATGGCGCAGGCACGCAGCGAAATCAGCAGCTTGCAGGAACAGCTGGCCAACAGCAGCAAAACGCTCAGTGAACGCCCTAAAAAACGGCGTATTTCTGCTGCGACAAAAGAGTTTGCAGCTGCTGCTTATATGCGGGCCTGGGAAATGAAAGTCGAGCGTATCGGCAATATGAATTATCCACAGGAAGCCCGGGATAAAGGCATTAATGGCAGTCTGATGTTGTCAGTCGACATTCGTCCTGACGGCAGTGTCCCGGTTGATGGTATTGTCGTTTCCCGATCATCTGGCCATAAAGTACTCGACGATGCCGCTATCAAAATAGTCCGGCTCGGCGCACCCTATGCCAACATTCCTGCTGATGTCCTCAAGGACAACGATATGCTGACCATCATTCGTACCTGGAAATTTGAAAGTCAGCGTGGCCTCTCGGCCCGATAGCCATTATCAGGCGTAAATATAGTCGCGGATCTGCGCTTCTGATTTCTGGATCAGGTTTTTAGTCAGTGTATGGCTGATGAGTTTCTGCGTGGTGTGACCAATCTGCTGACGCAATAGCCCCATAAATCCTGACGGTGCCACAATCACCAAATCGTTAAAATCGCCACCCACCCGGCCGGCTTCCAGCCTTTCGCTGAGAGACTGGGCAAAACGCTGCGCCTGGAGTTTTTGTGGATCACTGTGCGGTTCCAGCGCGTGTTGACTAACCCCTCTAGAATTACGTCCGGGCCGATCAGCAACCAGATCATGATTTTGTACCCGGCTGGCCGGGTTCACCAAATCATCGATTTCAATTAATGGCTGATCTTTACTGTCGACGGCAAAAATTCTTGCCCGGCTGCTTTCGGCAACCACTATCCATTTCTGCTTCATCTTGCCACTCCTTAAAAAGGGTTAACTTAATGAACGGTAGGATTTGATTATGCACCGGATTTTGGGTCACTGCATTAATCCGTTTTTAACAATTCATAACCCAATTGGGCTTTATTAACCGGATTATCCTGTAAAGGCAAATGCTGCTTTAATTCCCGGGCAAATCGTTTTAAAACGTCTAAATCACCGTGGCGTAATTCCAGCTCAATTTCATGAATCGGTGTTTCAGCATCAGTCGTTTTCACCCGTCCTTGGTCATATGCCAGCTCGATATGGGTACCGTCAATATCCAGATCCCAGGTTTCACGAGTGAATTCAGTGCTGAAAATACACTGCAATTGATTCCATTGACCGGGATCGTCAACGATTGGAGCTAAAGGCGTTTGTCTAAGCAACGCTTTATCAAATTCGCCACTTAATAAAGGCTGATCCCACTCTTCACGTTGATGCAGACCATCTTTAACCTGGCCAGCATTTTTAACGGTTTGTAGCCATTGCCCTTCGACTTTGCGCAGTCTTAGCGCAATATGCATCTCACGTAATGTGAAATGTGGTGTATCAAAATAATCAGTACGCAGCGATTGGGTTTTGCGACTGGTCACTTTGTCTTGCAACCAATCCAGTGCGTACAAATCCAACGGCGCGCCGCTGACCGATAATTTAATTTCTTGTTCTAGGCTCATGTCAGTAAGTGCTTTAAATAATGACCGGTGTGCGACTTTTTATCTTGCGCCACTTGTTCCGGTGTGCCAACTGCAATGATCTGACCACCGCCCGAGCCGCCTTCCGGGCCCATATCAATGATCCAGTCAGCCGTTTTTACGACATCCAGATTATGTTCAATGACTACGATGGTATTGCCGCGATCGCGCAGGTGATGCAGTACTTTCAGCAATTGTTCAATATCAAAGAAGTGCAGGCCGGTGGTCGGTTCATCAAGGATATAAAGGGTTTTACCGGTATCTCGTTTCGACAGTTCTTTGGCCAGTTTGACCCGCTGCGCTTCACCGCCCGATAAGGTCGTCGCATTCTGACCGAGCTTGATATAGGTCAGCCCAACATCGATTAATGTTTGCAGCTTTTTGGCGACCACCGGAATATTTTCAAAAAACACATTGGCATCTTCAATGGTCATATCCAACACTTCGGTGATGGTTTTACCTTTGTAACGAATATCAAGCGTTTCGCGGTTATAGCGCTGACCTTTGCAGACATCACACGGCACATAAATATCAGGCAAAAAGTGCATTTCGACTTTAATCAGGCCATCACCCTGACAGGCTTCACAACGGCCACCTTTCACGTTAAAGCTAAACCGTCCCGGCCCATAACCACGAGAGCGGGCTTCCGGGGTGCCGGCAAATAATTCACGAATGGGCGTAAACAGACCAGTATAGGTAGCCGGATTAGAGCGCGGCGTGCGACCAATCGGGCTTTGGTTGATCGCCACCACTTTATCGAGTTGATCCAGACCCAATATTTCGGTGTGTGGTGCCGGTTCATCTGAAGCACCATTCAAGGTTTTAGAGGTTAATTTCAATAGTGTTTCGTTAATCAATGTCGATTTACCACTCCCCGAAACACCGGTGACGCAAGTCATCAGGCCAATTGGAATATCAACATCAACATGCTGCAGATTATTACCACAGGCACCGCGAAGGCCAATCACTTTGCCGGCATGGGCTTTTTGGCGTTTCTCCGGCACAGCAATCTTAAGACGACCCGACAAGTATTTACCAGTGAGTGACTTTTCACTGTTCATAATATCGGCGGGCGTGCCCTGCGCGACAATTTCGCCGCCATGAACGCCGGCACCCGGGCCAATATCCAACACATAATCAGCGCTGCGAATGGCATCTTCATCATGCTCAACGACAATCACGGTGTTGCCCAAATCACGCAGTCGGGTCAATGTTCCCAAAAGCCGGTCATTATCGCGCTGATGCAGACCAATCGACGGCTCATCCAGGATATACATGACCCCAACCAGACCGGCGCCGATCTGACTAGCCAAACGAATTCGCTGCGCTTCACCACCGGATAAGGTTTCCGCGCTGCGCGCCAAATTCAGATAATCAAGACCAACATTGACCAGAAAACTTAAGCGCGCACCAATTTCACTGATGATTTTGTCGGCAATTTCACCTTGTTTGCCCGGTAGTTTTAGTTCTTCAAAAAAACGTTTGGCTTCGCCGATCGGCAGGCTGGTGATCTCAGGCAAATTCGCTTGTTGAATAAACACATTGCGGGCAGCCTCAGTCAGCCGGGCGCCATGACATTCCGGACAGGCTCGCACTGAATGGAATTTGGCTAATTCATCGCGAACACTGCCGGATTCGGTTTCGTGATAACGGCGCTGCAAATTCGGCACGATGCCTTCAAATACATGCTTGCGGCTGACCCGCTTGCCGCGGTCGCTGAAATAACTGAAATCAATCTCGTTGCGGCCGCTGCCATAGAGAATCACTTCCCGGACATTTTCCGGCAAGTCTTCAAACGGCGTATCCAGATCAAATTCAAAATGCGCCGCCAAAGACAGCAGCATCTGATAATAATAGGCATTACGCCGATCCCAACCGCGAATGGCCCCTGCCGCCATACTTAATTCCGGATGTGCCACAACGCGCGCAGGATCGACAAACTGTTTCATGCCCAGACCATCACAAGTAGGGCAGGCACCGGCCGGATTATTAAACGAAAACATCCGCGGCTCGAGTTCAGCGATCGAATAACCGCACTTACTACAGGCAAACCGCGCTGAAAACAATGTCACATCAGCGTCATCATCCATGGCCACCACTTTGGCGACACCATCGGCGAGTTTTAAGGCTGTTTCAAAGGATTCTGCCAATCGTTGCTGAATATCCGCGCGGACTTTGAAACGATCGACCACCGCTTCTATGGTGTGTTTCTTGCGCAGTTCCAATTCTGGCGGACTATCTAATTCAATGACTTCACCATTGACCCGGGCCCTTACAAAACCCTGCGCCCGAAGCCCTTCCAACACATCGCGATGTTCACCTTTACGATCCTGAATCACCGGCGCCAGCAAGATCAGCCGCTTGCCTTCCGGCATTGCCAATACGGTATCGACCATTTGGCTAACGGTTTGCGCTGCCAGCGGCAGAGCATGTTGTGGACAACGCGGCTCACCGGCGCGGGCAAATAATAAGCGCAGATAATCGTATATTTCGGTAATGGTGCCGACAGTCGAGCGTGGATTATGTGACGTCGACTTTTGTTCGATAGAAATTGCCGGCGATAAACCTTCGATATGATCAACATCGGGCTTTTCCATCATCGACAAAAACTGCCGGGCATAGGCCGATAAGGACTCAACATAGCGGCGCTGTCCTTCAGCATAGAGCGTATCAAATGCCAGAGAAGACTTGCCCGAACCAGACAAGCCGGTAATCACAATCAACGAATCACGCGGCAGGTCGACGTCTATGTTTTTCAGGTTATGGGTACGGGCGCCGCGAATGCTGATTTTTTTCATGCAAGTTCCGTAGTAAAATCAAACGGATCAATATACTCTGTCCCGCTATCATGACGCAAAAACAAACCTTAACGGCCGCTCTTAGCGCGTCGGAAAAACGCACTATTTCAGGCTTATCGCTGATATTCGCCCTGCGAATGCTCGGCTTATTTATGATATTGCCGGTATTCTCTTTATCTGCACAGCAATACAGCCACAGCACACCGTTATTGATCGGTCTGGCTATCGGCGCTTATGGCCTGACGCAGGCCTTGTTGCAAATTCCGTTTGGTATGCTCTCTGACCGTATCGGTCGTAAAAAGGTCATTTTTTTCGGGCTGATTTTATTTGCGCTGGGCAGCGTATTAGCCGCCGTTGCCGACTCTATTTATACGGTTATTATCGGCCGGCTTTTACAGGGCAGTGGCGCGATTGCTGCGGTCGTAATGGCTTTAACCGCCGATTTGACGCGCGATCAGCATCGCACCAAAGCGATGGCCGCCATTGGTATCAGCATTGGTTTATCATTTTCACTGGCTTTAGCCACCGGCGCGGCACTGGAAAGCTGGCTGGGCCTGGCCGGTATTTTTTGGGTAACGGCGCTCATGGCTTTGCTGGGCATGGCGGTATTAAAGTGGTGGGTGCCAACACCGCACCGTCAAAACAGTCACCGCGAAATGAAACCAGCTCGGGCGCAATTAGGCGACGTTATCCGTAACCGGCCAATCATGCGCATGGTGCTGAGTATTCTGATCCTGCATTTGCTGCTGACCTTGAGCTTTTTTGCGTTGCCAATTGCCCTGCAGGATTTTGCCGGCATCGCCAAAGCCGATTTAGCAAAAAC
>JBFJJO010000020.1:0-21958 GCA_041612215.1 Methylophaga sp. | reverse complement strand
TAAAAAGACATAATCAATATTTTGGTAGCCTCTATTAATATTAGGGCGACATGCTTAGGATGCTTCAGGGTAGGTTCTAAAGAGTTTTAATTTTAAGTGCTACTTATCTTGGGGTAACATTTGGGGTAACCATAAAAGAATATGACTATTAAATTAAGTAAAAATAAGAGTTTACAGCCATAATTGGATTGAGACCCCAGCCTCCATTTATATTTCCAGTTAAAACAATAATTTAGAGCGCTTTCGGCGCTTTTTTTATGTCTGCAATATGGTCGTTTTAGCCGTTCATTTCCACCCTCACCACCCGAAAAAGGTGGCGCCCCCCCATACACGGATAGTATTTCCGTGCTGACTTATTGATTCTAAATAGATTGTCGGCCAATTTATTAGTCACTAAGCAGCCAGTTTTCAAACTGGCTATGGAAACAGATATGAACCGGTATGATGATACTTATCAATGCCGAGTTAGATAGTCCAGTAGATGACGCAGCTGGTGACAATCATTAGTATCAGATTCAGCGGTGCGCCAACCCGTCCAAAATCGGTGAACCTCAGTGCGCCCGTGCCGTAAATCATGGTATTTGTCTGGTAACCGATGGGAGTCAAAAAGCTGGTCGAGGCCGCAAACATGACAGACAAAACCAGTGCCAGCGGCTCTAAAGGAATATGCTCTGACAGTGAAACTGCAATCGGCACAAGAATTACGGCGGAAGCATTGTTGCTGACCATCTCGGTTATTATTGTGGTGATGGCATACAAGGCCATTAAGACAAATATTGGGTGCCAGCCCACTGCCTGCATGGCAATTAGAGAACCTATCCAGTCAGCTGCGCCCGACTTGCTCATCGCGATACCCAGTGGAATCAAACCGGCAAGGAGAAATACGACGCTCCATGAGACATCCTGATACATTTCCTGATAGGGAATACAACGGGTTATGACCATGGCAATCACGCCAGCGATTGCCGTCAGCACGATGGGCAAGGGGGTGACCGCCGCCACGAAAACAACCGAAGCGACAATGCCACCAGTGATCCACATGCGGCCCCGGTCGAAATAATCCTTGTACTCGTCGAGCACCACCACATCGATATTTCGATAAAGTCTTGTTAATGCAGTTTTTGAAATATCTAATAATGCGACTTGCCCAACATGCAACTTTTCCTCGGCCAAGCGTTTGGAGCGCTCTTTCTTGTTATCCAGTCCGATCAGCAGTGCATTGTATCGTTTCCAGAAATCTATCCTGCTGGCTTGGCGGCCATCGAACAGCTGACGATTGCGCAACAAAACGGGCACTATCTGGGTATCGGTACGAGCTTTGCGGCTTTCGTTAAAATCCGAGAGTACATCCACCCAGTTCCCTTTGGTCAGATCCATAATTTGGCGCACTGAACTGCAAACTATAATCACATCATCAGCTTTGATTGCAACTTTCTGAGCCTTGTTCGTCCATGTCCTGCCACCCCGTATGACCCTCATAACCTCGACACCGGTTTGAGCCTCGAAGTCTTTTTCTTCAAGCGTCTTGCCTATCAGATCACTATTATGAATAACCATAAGTTCGGCAACGAACTTTTCTTCTTTATCGTTGGCAATAGGATTGGCATCTTCTTTGGGCAAGAACCAGCGTCCGATAGTCAGGAAATAGATCAGTCCAGTTAATAAGATGAATATGCCGATATGCGTGAATTCAAACATCATCAGTTGACGGCCAAAAGCCGGTTCATCTGCCAGTATCGAAGAGGTCAGGATGTTTGTTGATGTCCCTACCAATGTCAATGTGCCACCCATCATGCCGAAAAAACTGAGCGGGATCAGCACTCGCGAGGCTTTCAAACTGCTGTTTCGGGACAAGTCCAACATGAGCGGGATGGCAATCGCTACAGCTGCTGTGTTGTTAATGAAACCCGATACAAGACCAATCATCATCCCCACGATAATGATCTGACGTATCTCGGAATTGCCAACCAGCGGGATTAATTTCTTAGCCAGTAAATTGACCATACCAGAGCGTTGGATCCCGCTTGACAGGATAAACATACACAGGACCGTCAAAGTTGCCGTACTGGAAAAACCGGACAGGCCTTCGGGTATGGTTGGAAAGGCAGATTTCAGGTCAATGCCGCGTTCCAAGAGCCATTTTGAGTGAAACAACTGAGGAATGGCCATAACTGTGACCAGAACCACCAAGGCAGAGACATCGATTGGCAGTTTTTGCGAGGCGAAAAGATAGAGCCCACAAACTATTATCAGAAAAACGAGCGCTATTTCTACGGTCATTGCCAGATTCCTGGTTTCTAGTTTTTATCGGGAGGAGAGTGTTGAAGATGACTGCACCAACTAGATATGTGCGATGGGACATTCAGCTATGTGTTCCTCTACATTGAGGTTATCAGATGACCGCCATTTGTAAATAACACACTAACCGGTTTTCATTAGGCATTTGCTTTCGGTCTATTCCCAGAAGTGGCAGCACTTTCTGGGAAACTCGCATGTAAACCAGATGGCAAAACGACGCGTCAGCCTTTCATAAAAATGACTGAAAGGTACCGGGTAAATGATTAGCGAGTCAGTTGTCTGAATTAAGAATCGAATGGGTTCGATGTTGGCCCATTATTTTTTTCTTTCAAGATTCTGAAGCTTGTGCAAATCAATTTGAGGATTAAATTTTTTTTAATCATTCATTCATGGTGGCTTAACCTCACGTCATCACTGCATTCATTTCCTTTATCTAACATGGTCTTCGGTTCAACACAGGAGACTAACCATGAAAATCAAAACAACTGTTGCTGCAATTTCTTTAATGTTTGGTTCTGCTGCTTTCGCGCAGGTCGATTCGCTGGATGCCGATACTATCAATGTGGCCCAACAAGCCTGGGCTAACGGTATTGTCAGTATTGGTGCTGCTCATACCGCTGGTGAAGACGCGAAAATCGTCGCCAGTCAATTGCTGGAAGAACTTTACGCATTTGATCAAAAAGTTCTATTTAAGCCAACCAAAGCTGCTGCGGATCCATTTCGTAATAGCTATGACGAAGCACTTTCTTATTTTGTCGGCGGCTCAATTGAAGAAGACACCGGTTTTGCGATTCAACCCTGGACAGCGGTGCGCTTTGAAAATGAAGACATGCTAATTCACGGTGATTATGCGGTCGCCATGGGGCACTACTATTTTACCGGCACCGACGGTAAAGAAACCAAGGTGGAATATACCTTTGGTTACCGCCTGACCGAGGATGGCAAAGTCAAAATTGACCTACATCATTCATCGCTGCCATTCGGCAGTTAATGGAACAGCCTGCGCGGGGCACAGATCCGCGCAGGCTTATTTCCCCATTCAATAAGAGAATAATCATGAAAACACATTTGCTCGGTCCATTTTTAATGGGACTGGCAGGTTTGCTTGCGCCTGCCAGTTATGTTCAAGCTTATGAGGCGGGAGACTGGCTGGTCCGTGGTCGGGTGATTAATGTCAATCCAAATGATTCAAGTGGTACGGTGAGTATCAATGGTATTGATCAGGGCACAGAGGGGGTCAGCGTTCAGGATGACACCGTTCCCGAGTTGGACATTACTTATATGATCACGCCTAACTGGGGTATGGAGCTTATTCTCGGTTATTCCAAACATACTGTCGACGGCAGTAAAAGCTGGAATTTTCTGGGACCTGTTGCTGAGACGAAGGTATTGCCACCCACACTGACTTTGCAATATCACTTCCGTCCACAGGCAACATTCAAACCTTATGTAGGGTTGGGGGTTAATTACACCTACTTTTTTGATGAAAAAATCCCCAGCCGCTCGTTACTGAGTAGTCCCGGTGATAGTGTTAACCTTAAGTCCTCATGGGGCTTAGCAGTGCAAGCGGGCTTTGATTATGCAATCAATAACGATTGGTTCATAAATGTTGATTTAAAATACATCGACATTGATACCACTGCGACTTACCGTAATACATCAGCGGGCTCGGTAAGTGTCAGTACCGATATTGATCCGCTGGTTTTTGGTGTCGGTATCGGCCGGCGTTTTTAATATGGCTATGCCCATCTGGTTTTATCGGATGGGCATAAACCAAAAAAAGCTACTTGTTTAATAAACAGTCAGAATTGCTGTTATTAGGCAATTGCATTAATCAGATAAGTGACAGGGACCGCATTATGTACCGAAAGAAAATACTTGCATTTGCGGTCATTACGCTTGCTCTGGTGTTTTTGGCTGGCACTTTAACGATCTGGTCAACCCGGCTAACCGCCTCAAATATCGTCCAAGTTAATATGGCCAACGCCCTGTTAACCGAACATTGGAAATTGTCTAACAATAGCTACCGATTATTCAAACAAATCACTGACGAATTGTTGTTTGGTAAAAATGCCAATCAGGCACTGGTCCGCAATAAAAGAGAATTAATTGCCAGTTCGATTGCCACTATTGCCTCATTGGAATCGCAGCAGCGTGCAGCTTTGGGTGAAATAGCCACCAAGGGAACCGTTGAAGATACTCAGGAACTGGAGAAGGTTATTAATGAAATTCTTGATGGTTTTGATCAAGTGTTATCAGCCCCAGTGACGGATTTTAATGCCAATAAAATCCGCTATCTGCTCGAAGAACAAATAGATAACCGGTTTCGTGAAGGCATTAACTCAGCCTTGCAGCGGCAAAGTACTATCGTTAACTCACTTAATTCGAATATTGAAAATATCCACACCAATATCTCATGGGCGGCAGCGATGCTGACAGTGCTGGCACTGCTCGCTGCCATGTTGGGCAGTTTTGCTTTGATCCGAAATATTTCTGTGCCGGTTAATCATTTGAAAAAAGCAGCTGAGTCTTTTGCAAGTGGTCATTTAAGCTATCGTGTTCCCCGTGGCTTTGATCGTGAGTTTGATGCCATCTCTGCGGCCTTTAACGATATGGCGCAAAAAATTGCTGAGGAAAAAAAGTTACGAGACACGATGAACAGTCAGCTTGAGTTTGAAGTGACCAAACGGACTAATGAGTTGGTGACGGTCAATGAAACACTGCAGAAAAATGATGCCGCCCGGCGTAGTTTTCTGGCAGATGTCAGCCATGAGCTGAGAACGCCATTGACCATTATTCGTGGCGAAACCCAGGTGGCTCTTCGCCAGAATATACAACTGGATCTCGCAGAAAGCCGGAGTGTCATCGAGAGTGTCCATGAACAGTCATTATTGTTGAGCCGACTGGTGGACGATTTATTGTTTATTGCCCGAACCGAGGCCAATAACCTCCAGTTGAGTCCCCAAAATTATGCGCTTGGTGAATTGCTGACAGATTGCATCAATGAATTTCAGCGGCAGGCTGCAAGGCATAACATTCGTTTACAGCAAAGCGCACAATTTGATGCAGCGACCATTTGCGTCGACAAAGAGCGATTTCAGCAATTACTGCGTATATTTATAGATAACGCCATCAAGTACAGCCCTGTTGACTCCATGATTACGGTCAGCAGCAAAGCGGATACAGATGGCGTGACTATCAGTATCCAAGATCAAGGACCGGGCGTTGAAGAAAACGAATTGCCACATATCTTTGACCGTTTTTACCGTGGACATAAGATGCGTCAGGAAAAGCCCAGTGGTTCAGGCCTTGGTTTGTCTATTGCCAAGTCGATTTGTGAAGCTCACCGGGCTGTCATCTGGGCGGAAAATATGGATGGAGGCTTTGCTATGAATATAAAATTCACCGTGGCGAAATGATGCAAGTTCTGGTGATTGAAGACGAGAAGCGTGTCGCCGAGTTTATTTGCAAAGGGCTGCGTGTCGAAGGTTTTTTTTGTGAACAGGCAAACGACGGCCAAAGTGGTTTGTTGTTGGCAAAATCTGCAGAATTTGATGTTATCATCCTCGACCGAATGCTTCCGGATACGGATGGTATTTCGGTGCTAAAACAAATCCGTCAGCATGGCATTATGACGCCAGTATTGTTTTTGACAGCACTTGATGACGGTGAAGAGAAGGTAAACGGCTTGCGTTCAGGTGGCGATGACTATTTAACCAAACCTTTCGATTTTGATGAGCTTCTGGCCAGAATTGAAGTACTGGCGAGGCGTGGCATTAGCAACGGCCATGATGCTAATGAGCTTATTACCATCCAGCATGTTGTAATCAACCTGAAGCATCGATCAGTTCATATCGACGATCAGCTGATTAGACTGACGGCGCTGGAATATGACCTTTTGGTTTATCTGGCAAAGTCACAGGGGCGGGTATTAAGTCGAGAGCGTATTCTGAATGCGGTCTGGCAGTTGAACAGCGACCCGATGACCAATGTTGTCGATGTCTACATCAACCGTTTGCGTAAAAAGCTGGATAGTTCTCCCCAAAACTCGCTGATTGAAACCCAGAGAGGGGTTGGCTACCGTTTACAAACTGACATGAATTAAATACTAATCAAGGGAAGTTTTACATGCCTGATATTGTTGTGATGTTTTTTCTGCTGGGACTGCTGAGCGGTCTGGTTAAATCAGATTTGGCCATTCCTAAAGCCGCCTACGATGTGCTGAGTTTGTTATTAATGCTGACCATTGGCTTAAAAGGCGGGATGGGTCTGCACGGTAATCTGGGCATGGGGCTGGTTATTGAGTTGCTGGCAATCGTTGCGCTAGGCTTTTTGATCCCGTTGTTGCTGTTTCCGGTGCTGTACAAGGTGGTACGCTTAAATATTGCGGACAGTGCAAGCTTCACGGCGCATTATGGTTCGGTCAGCGCAGGTACTTTCGCGGTGGCACTGGCTTATGCGAATACGCATCAGCTTATCGTCAGCGGTCAGGTGACGCTTTATCTGGTGTTACTGGAAGTACCGGCAATTATTGTCGGACTTTATCTATACCGGCGGTTTGCCCAGAAAGCCCAGAAAATAGAAAGTCCTTACGGGTTGCTGCATGAGTCGATTACCAATCGGGGCGTAATTTTGCTGATTGGTGGTGTGATTATTGGTTGGATGTACGGTCCGGTAGACGGTGCGGGAGTAACGGGGCTATATACCTCTGCATTTATGGGTATTCTGGCATTGTTTTTACTTGAAATGGGGCTGGTTGCCGCAGATTCGTTGAGTAAAATTCAATGGAAAAATATCCGTATTATTTTGTTCGCACTGATCGCGCCGCCAATTCTTGCAGTTTTTGGTGCAATGACAGGTCATCTGCTTGGTCTACCCAACGGGGGTATTCTGATTCTTGCCACATTAACAGCAAGCGCATCCTATATCGCAGCACCTGTGGCCATAAGAGCTGCTATACCCGATGCGGATATTGGCGTCGCCATGCTGGCGTCACTGGGTGTTACGTTCCCCTTTAACGTGATTGTCGGTATTCCGCTTTATCACCATTTGTTTCTATAATTGAAATTACTGAGAACGCGAAAATATGCAGCTTGGGTTTGCTGATAATCATCGACTTTAATAATTGTTTCTGAAGAATTTTTCGCATTTTTCTGGCTAACGTTCATACTATGCGCATTTGATGATTTCTGGAGCATTTCTGTGTTGTTTGCCAAACCCCGCCTGTTAGTTGCTGCCTGCCTGATAATTGTTGGCCTCAGCAGCGCACACGCTGTGGCAACCATGCGTGCCGAGGATCTTGCCAGAGGGCTGGTTGAAGCGTTAGTGCTCAAACTTAACCAAACGGGTTGGCAGGTTCAGGTCAGCAATGTCAGCGCTAATCCTTATGACCGCAGTGTGCTGGTTGAAAATATCCGCATTCGCGACAAGATGGGCCGCTCGCATTCGATTGATAGGCTTATTCTGAAAAATATCGAGCTCAACACGCAACGTGATTTTGTGAAGTCATTGCATCTGGAAGCACGAGATGCGGTGATTACGCTGGTCAAACTGACCGATGCCGATAATAAGTTTAATGAGTTGCACAGTTATTTGCAGGCGTTGGGCATTAACAGTGGCCGGATTGGCCATCGGCAATTATTGGCACTGGATTATGATGATGTCAGTGATCAGCTGATAGTGACAATGGATGGTCAACTACACCATCCTGCAGATAATAAAGCCATGTCGCTGGTTGATTTTCGCTGGCACAGTCGCTTCAATAATGTGCCGGACTTAAAGCAGCAGTTAGCGCTGTTGGGTAATCCAGAAAGTCGCGCCGCATTGCTATTGCCATGGTCTCAGCTGGCGCTGGTTTCAGGTAATTTATCAGTGCAGGATCAAGGAGCATGGGAGCCGTTAATGCGTTCTGCTGCCGCCCGTGAAAATATGCCAGAAGCTGATTTTCGTGCCCAGCTTAAAGAACAATGGCAGACTGATATCAATGACTGGCGGGTATTGCCGGCACCATTAAAACAGCAGGCCACTGATGCGGTCAGTGTATTTATTGACAGCCCACAACCTGCTATGGAGTTGAATGTTGATGCCACCAACCAGCGGGGTAATAGTCTGATGATGGCAATGATGACCTCATTGATCAGCCCGATGGTATTAACACAGTTATTTGAGATTCATCTCGAAGCCGAATAACAGACTCATTCCGGGCAGGTAATTACCGGGCAATTGGCAGCATTGGTGGTGCTGTTTTGCTGCATTTCATCAACTGTTGACTGAATATTGCCATCATCCGGCGCTAATTCGATTGCACATACCGCTGCTTGCTGGGCCGATATATCACACTGCAGGGCTTGCAAACTGTAGGCCCGGTTATTCCATAACACGGCAGTTTTTGGGTTTGCAACCAGCAAGTTCGCATAAACAGCGTCGGCTTTTGCAAACGCTTTCTGCGCAAAGTACAAATTCGCTAATGCCACACCGGGTTCGGCAGCGTCAGGCCAATGTGTGATAGCCGTTTGATAAGCGGTTTCCGCCGCATCTGTTTGACCGGTTTGCTGTAAATCATAAGCCGCCTGCATCCAGCGGGTCAGTACTGCATCGGCCGGCAAGGTATCCGGTGACATGATTACTAAACCCCAATAATCGGCGCGTGCCCAGGTGCGTTCAAACGCAGCAAAACTGGTTCGCCAACGTTTGGTTTCACCGGAACGTAAAATTAATTCATTTTTGGCAACATCAAAGCCCACCACAACAGCGTAATGCCAGTAAGGCATCCATTGATAGGCCAGATTTTGCATGACAAGCACCGGGTGTCCCGCTTTTATCTGGGCTAGAATTGCTGTTAGCTCGGGTTCAATAATATAAGGCACAAGGCCTTTTTCACGGGTAGCGGCGACCATTTCAATTTGCAGGCTGCCTTGCTTTTCCGGAATATAAATTTTATCAACCAGATCATCTGGTAATACATTAATATCGCGAAATTGCATCACTGTGGCAAGCGCTGCCGGGCCGCATTGATACTGGGTTTGTGGATAAAAGGGTACGGATTCTATTTCGTTAGCAGCGTTCGCAAAACTGGAAGAAGGCAATGCCTTGGTTTGTGGGGTATGACTGCAGGCGGATAAAAACAAGCTGATTAATAAAAAAACACCCAGCCGAAGCTGGGTGTTTGTTGGTCTAAACATAATAAGCATAAGGTCTGGCGTTTTAATTGACCGGATGGACGAATGAGAAGATATCAGTGGCACCGATAACATCGGTAATCACGAATACGACAAAAATCAACAAGATTGCACCGAGAATACCACCCGCTGGCATATCGGCGATTTGGTCATTCAATTGCGCAACTTCGGCATCAGTCATTTTATTAACACGATCTTGGACTTGCTCAGGTGCAACACCATAAGCCAGCAGCTGCTTTTGAACATCTTCACGATCCATTAATTCAATTAGTTGCTGTCGATCATATTCAGATTGTTGTGATTGCAATATGTCAGGGGTGGTAACCATCGCGGCCTGTACCGGCAGCGTGACAAAACCCATAAACCCAATTAAAGCGATAAAACTAATTATTTTTTGTTTCATATAGCCTCCGTTATTCACAACAAATTTTGCCCTGTCACTTCTCCAAGATAACAAAAATTATTCGTAATAGCTTTAAGATTCGAACCTTTTGTGATACAGGTCAGTTTTAGGTTAATGCCTGAAAAAGTGAAAAGCTCGTATTCAGATTTTTCTTAAAGTGTCCAAAAAACATTTTTATTTTGTGATTGTTTTTATTAATATCCCAGTTGTGTGCATTTATGTTGTTGGCTTTAAAAATGTTGAAAAAAGATTTGGGGTCACTCCCCATCCCGCTGGAACGAGATGTTTTTCTTCGCACACTTTTAGGATACCTTGCTGGCACCCTGGAAGATGTTGTTGGCATTGGTGATGCGTCAGGATTTATCAGCTACGTCGGTCAGCAGATGGGTGACGAAATCGATAAAACCTATAAACAGTCATTACAAATACACCAATTAAGCCGTGCCGATTTAGCAGCAGTACTGGTAGATTTAAAACAACGCATTCAGGGTGACTTTTACATTGTCTCAGAGGATGAAGATAAAATCGTACTGGGCACACACAGTTGCCCTTTCGGTGACAAAGTTAAAGGTCGTTCATCTTTATGCATGATGACCTCCAATGTGTTTGGCACCATTGCAGCCAACAATCTGGGTTATGCCAAAGTTGTTTTAAACGAGACAATTGCTGCAGGTCACAGTGGTTGTATTATAACGCTGCATTTGCAACACAATAAGGAGGGTGATGCGGAAGTAGGTAATGAATATTTCCGGAGCCTACCTTGAAGCGAGCCAACTTAGCAAAAATCGCCAAAGCGTTTACAGAAGGAGTCGTTTTTTGCGGTATTGACGGCCAGATCATTCATATCAACGACATTGGTAAACGGATTCTGGCTGTTCACCCGTGTATCTTGACCAGTAACAATTTCTCAGTTCTTTTAAAAGCACCGGAACTCAGTTTCCAAAAAAGCATTGGCCGTTATATTCGGACTGGTCAAATGACGCCCATCCCTAAACAGACGTTTGACGAGCGGCTGCAGCATTGCCATTTTGAGGGTATGCGGTTTGCGTTTGATGATCCAAATCACAGCTTTTTGCTTTTAATTAAATTCTGGGACCAAAGTATACGTATGGACCGGTTCGCTGCACTGAAAAGGACCCGCAGCCATAACCAGGAAGCTCAGAACCGTTATATGCAGGCCATCAAAGAAAATGAGGCCAGCATGCGTCTGGCGCTCAACAGCACAGCAGAAAGCATCTGGCAGTTGGATGTTGACTACAACATGATGGAAAGTGAATTGGTCTGGCAAAAAATTCTTGGTTTTTACACCAAACCGCAGCGCTTTAGTCTGGAAAACTTCCTAATGCATCTCCATCCGGACGATGCGCCAATGTTGCAGCGTGCCATAGAACGAACCATTGAATTTGATTCGCTGCTGGATTGTCAGTACCGGATTCTGGATAAAGATCATAATCTATTCTGGTTTCACCTGCGTGGCAGGGCGACCAAGCTAAACAATGATGGTAAAGCACTGACCATAACGGGTCTGCACTCTGACATCACTGCGGCCAAGCTGTTAGAGCAAAAACTTAACGACACCGACGCCAGTATGAATAGCCTGTTGTGTTCAATGGTGGATGGTGTCTTTATTGCCAAAGAGGAATGTTTTGCGTTTGCTAACGATTCAATGCTCAGCATTCTCGGCTACAGTCGATCAGCATTTATAAATCTGCCATTTGAAAAGGTTGTCGATCCCGAAAACCTTGAAGTCTGGCAAAAACGTTACCGTGCCCGTATTAAGGGTAAAACTGACATCCCATCCCGCTATGAAACGCGTTTGATGAAAGCTGATGGCAGCCGAATCTGGGTAGAACTCATCGCCACAAGAGTAGATTATCAGGGGCAATCCTGTGTCATGGGCATTATTCACGATATTACCGATCACAAGGCCAACGTGAACCTGATTTGGCAGCAGGCAAACTACGATGCGTTGACGTCTCTAGCGAACCGCCAGTATTTTGAAAGCATCTTTCAGCAAAAAATGAATAATGCCCAGCGGCTTGAAGCCTCTATGGCCTTGTTATTAATTGATTTGGATAACTTTAAAGATATTAACGATACCCAAGGACATGGTTGTGGTGATCAGATCCTCTTGCAATTGGCTCAAAGATTAGATGCCTTCGTTGCCGATAAAGGATTCGTAGGGCGTTTTGGTGGTGATGAATTTGTCATGCTTATTGATTACGATACCAGTATGCGAGACTTGGAGCCGGTGGTTTATCAATTAATGTCAGTTTTGAAAAGACCGATCTCTGTTGCCGGAACCCAATACAGCTTGACGGCATCAATTGGCATTAGTGAGTTTCCAAATGATGGGGCCTCACCTGCAGTATTGATACGTAATGCGGATCAAGCGATGTACTTTTCGAAGCATAATGGACGCGATCGCTTTAGTTTCTTTAACCAAGAAATGTATACAGCGGCACACCAAAAAATGGCGTTGATTAATGATTTGCGTGCAGCGATTATCGAGAAGCAATGGCTATTATTGTATCAACCCATCATTGACCTGCAGCAACATAATGTGACCAAAGCTGAGGCCTTAATACGCTGGCAGCATCCAGAGAAAGGCATAGTTTCTCCCGATAATTTTATCCCTGTCGCCGAAGAAAGTAATTTGATTCTGGAGATAGGGGAATGGGTAATTCATGAAGCCATCAACATTTCACGTTGGCTAAGAAAACATGTCTCAAAGGACTTTCAAATCGCCATTAATCAATCCGCCAGGCAATTTCAACAACATGATGAACGGACGCAGGAACTGACTGAAATCATTGCAGCGCATAATATTGATGCAGACATGATTTCAATTGAAATTACAGAAAGCACCTTGTTTGTTGGCGGCAAAAAGGCGATGCAAAAGTTGGAAAAATTACGTCAAATGGGCGTTGAGGTGGCACTCGATGACTTTGGCACCGGTTACTCATCATTATCCTATTTAAAAAAACTGGATATTGATGTGCTTAAGATTGATCGTTCCTTCATCAGCCAACTTGAGGTGGATAGTGATGATCAGGTTCTTGTCGAGGCAATCATTCTGATGGCGCATAAATTAGGCCTCAAAGTGGTTGCTGAGGGGATAGAGACGTTGGAACAACTCAATATGCTGGTAGATGCGGGTTGTGATTATGGACAGGGATATTTGTTTGCCAAACCGATGCCTGTCCATGACCTGAAAGACTTTATAAATGACTTTGAATGGCCGTCGTCTAAAATTTCTAAGGTGTATAATTATAATGCCCAAAGATAATGTTAAATAAAGGTGGCTGCCATCGAGCAAAACAGCAAGTCTAACTTTCAGGTTAATTCAGCTAAAAAATTGCTCGTGCCGCTATTGGTTTTTTTGGTGGTTACGAGTGTCAGCCTGCAGCAATATTTAAACGCAAAGCAACAATCTGAGGCAACGTTAAAGGCGCGATTTAATACGTCATTTAATGAAATGACTTTACACCTCAGTGAAAAAGTCGAAGCGTATGAGCAAATGCTGCGTGCCACGCAAGGACTTTTTTATGCCGATGAAGATGTCTCGCGTGATGAATTTAAAGAGTTTACCCGGCAGTTAGAAATTGATGTGTTTTATCCGGGGTTGTTAGGTCTTGGCTATTCCCAATTGATAAAGCCCGAAGAAAAAACAAAACATATTGCCACGGTCCGTGAAAGTGGCTTTCCCGACTACAACATTCGTCCTGAAGGTGAGCGTGAGTATTACACAAGCATTGTGTATCTGGAGCCTTTTTCAGACCGTAATTTAAGGGCTTTTGGCTATGATATGGCATCTGAGGAGAATCGACGTCAAGCCATGCTTCGTGCGCGTGATAATGATGAGACTGCTTTATCTGCCGGTGTCAAACTGGTGCAGGATCTTTCGGGTGAATCAACAACAGGCCTATTGATGTACTTACCGTTGTTTTCTGAAAGCATTCTGCATGGCGGTCGTCAGATGCAAAATCAACGTGTCCATCAGGGATGGGTATATGCCGTCTTTCGTATTGATGACGTCATCAACGCGATGTTTGCAGATGATACTTATCCCGCAAAATTACGTATAACCGATCTGAGTGATAAGAATAAGCAAGTGCTTTATCAGTCAGCAGACACATTCAACGATAATTTTATTTTGACCAACAACCTGGCGCTGGGCGGCCGTGTTTGGCAGTTAGAGTCTCAACCAAGTGAACTGTTTATCAATAAATATCAACCAGTAACGCAGCTACGTAATTTAATCATCGGCTTATTACTCTCATCAGCACTGGCTGTTGTTGTCTGGCTGCTGATTGTTGGTCGTAGTAGGGCTGAAAAGCTGGCCCAGCAGATGACCAGCAAACTGCGTGACCAAAACAAGCGTCTCTCACTAGCCTCAGATACCGCAAAAATGGGCATTTGGGAGTGGACTTTTAGTTCAAATAAAATTTTCGTGGGTGGCAGCCTCGCATCGTTGATCTTTCGTAGCACTGAACAAATACAGCAGCTTTCATATCAGCAATGGCTGCAAAAATTTGAAGTCAGTGATCAATCCCGTTTACATGCTGCTTTTGAGAAAGCAATCACCAAGAAAAAAGATATTGATTTAAATGTTGCTCTGTTAGGAGAAATTGGCGATAAACGGATGATTCAAATCAGTGGTGAATTGCAGCTCAATAACCAAGGAGTGCCTGAAAGCATATTGGGAGTAAGTTTTGATATTACGGAGCGTTGGCTAAGCCAGGAGCAATTGATCCAAACTGAAGCGCGTTGGAAACATGCTCTAGAAGGCAGTAATGAGGGTGTCTGGGACTGGTCGATTAAAGATAATACGGTTCAGTTTTCTGATAAGTTAATCAGCATGTTGGGTTATGAGCCTGCTGAATTTAAGCCATATTTTTATGAATGGGCAGAACGCCTTCATCCTGATGACCGTCAGCAGGTATTTGCCAATGTTGAGTTAATGTTAAATGACACAAAACCAGACTATTACAGTGAGTTTCGTATGCGCTGTAAGGATGGTAGCTGGAAATGGATTTTGGCACGAGGCACCGTGATTGAACGAGATGAAGAGGGTGCCCCTTTACGGGCTGTAGGTACCCACAGCGATATTCATTCGCAAAAAGAAGCAGAAATCCTTTTAAAACAAAGCGAAGAGCGTTTCCATAATGCTTTTGACACTGCCCCAATTGGTATGGCCCTGGTAGATATTTATGGTAACTGGCTGGAGGTTAATGAATCTTTATGTCAGTTATTGGGATACCAAGAAGCCGAATTGTTACAACTGACGTTTATGGATATCACGTATCCTGATGATCTGGAACTGGATCTGGAATATGTAAAAAAACTCGTTCATGGCCAATTAGAAAATTACCAGATGGAAAAACGCTATATCCGAAAAAACGGGCAAATTATTGATGTACTGCTTAGTGTCTCTGTGGTTCATGATGCCGATGGAAATGTAGCGCATTTTGTCTCACAAATTGAGGATATTACGCTTCGCAAAAAGGAGCAAGAACGCGTCCGCTTATTGGCTTTTTATGATGCATTGACCGGTCTACCTAATCGTCGTCTATTAGATGAACGAATTAGTCACGCCCTTTTGGTTGCCCGACGTCATAAAAAGCAAATGGCGTTGATGTTTGTTGACGTGGATCATTTCAAACAAATCAACGACACTTATGGTCATGATATTGGAGATGAGGCAATCAAAGCAGTGGCCAACAGAATGCGCGAGGTGTTACGCGCCAGCGATACCTTGGCGCGCTTAGGCGGTGATGAATTTGTAGTATTGCTTGATGATGTATCCAGCGCTGAAGCCGCGCGAAAAGTTGCTGAAAATCTGCGCCGGCCTTTTGCCGAAAAATTGCAATTTACCGACAATTTGGTCTTCATTTCGTTGAGTATTGGTGTTGCTATCTGGTTACCTGAAGAGGATGAAGATGTAACTAGCTGGATGAAAAAAGCCGATATTGCCTTATACGATGTAAAAGCACGTGGCCGAAATGGGGTAGCTTTATATCAGTCAGCCACCACTGACTGACCACGTAATTTTGACAGACAGTTTTTGGCAATATTGCTCAGGAACCGGTTTTTCGGCAGTGCCCCTTCGGCAAATGGCACTGGCCGGATTTGTTGCATCGCGCTGATACCAATCCGCGCTTGATACAAACCGATACCAATACCTTGAGCAACACTGCCAGCAATTTTGCCACTGAGACCAAGGCTGGTTTTTTCGGCCATCAGCGTTAGCCCTGCCTGAGTACTGTAAGACAATAATGCAACCTTACAAACCCTTAAATTCAGTCGCCATTGGGCAATCGGTCCCAGCTTTACCCCATAATGCAGATGGATCTGGTTGACCATTTTCAGGGTTTTCCAAACCACCCACAATGTATCAACGATAGCTAGCTGACTGACGGCAACCAATACGGCGCTATGCACGCTGTCGCGCTGGATGAGTTGCAAAGCCTGTTGATCCAGTTTGTTGAAAAACTGTTCGTCAATTTGCTGAACTACCTCACCATCATGCAAATAATCAGGTAATTGTGTGGTCACCCTTTTGAGGGCCGGACCGTGGTGACTGTCTCTGTATAGCTTGTCCAGTTGCTTTAACCAGTCGTTAGAACGGCCCCGGCTTTGTTCATGGCGCATTTGCTCAGCGGCATCTCGTAAAAAGTCGACCCGGCGCATTTGCCGGCGACTTCGCCAACCCAGCCATAACTGCTGCGCCGATAAGGCTGATAAAACCAACACCAATATTGCAAAAATTCCTGCAAATAGCGGATTGTCAGCTAATAATTGCTGCATCAGTTGCCACCAGTCATAGCCAAGCCAGACCAGTAATACCGCCAGTAAGCTGAAAAACCAGGCTTTTAATTCACGGTGACTGGTTTTTATTGGCGGCAGAATATCAATGGCAAAATCGTCTTCCACTGAATCAGGCAGGCTGGTCGGTAAACTGTCACGGGCCGTAAAAAAGCTATCTGATGAAAGCGGCGAGGGCTTTACCGTATCTTTAGGTTTGTCTTTGAAATAAGGATCTTGTTCTGTCACTGGAATTTATCTCCAATCAAATCACGCAGTACTTTGTCCATGCGAATATGTGCCAGCCGGCCACCTGCCAATAAATCAGGGTTCAGGGGGGGCTGTAACTCTGGCGGCTGCCAGCCGGCAAATTGTTGCCATTGACTGGCATCGGGAATCATTGCCGGTATCGGTGGATGGCGTAATTCGCCAAAACGGCCATCATGAAGCGTGGCTGTCAGATAATCCTGATGATCATTGCTGCTGCGAACAGCGGCGGCAATTTCAGTTTCAATCTGGATCTGGTTTCTTACCGACTGTGGTGTGATCCGGCTGATAATGTCATCCATCAATTGCCGCATTGCTTCATGTTGGTGCATGAGAATGCGATCCGGTTTTGAGGCCAGAAACAGGATCTTTTCGACCTTTGGTGCCAGCAGATCCAACAGACGATTACTACTGCCAGTTTGATAACTATCAATTATACGACTGTAGGCCATCAGCATATCGTCAAAACAGGCTTTGCCATTGCTCAGGGCTTTGACGATGTCAATCAACATCACTTGCCGGTCGATGCCGGTAAAAAAGCGCTGATAAAACGGCTTCACCATACGTTTTAAATATTGCTGGTAGCGATTTTGTAATTGTTGATATAGCGAATCCGCCGGCGCGTTTTGCAACTGCGCGGGGCTATATGCCTGCAAGTTGAGCAATGGCAAAACGGCAGGTAGTTGTCCACTCTCATCAGGTAAGGCCCGGCCCGGTTGCAGCAGCGTCAAACCTTGTTGTTTGCACAAGCGTAAAAAATGCTGGTAACGGCTGAATAAAGCATCAATGACTGCGCTATCAGCATTGGCCAGCGGATCCAAAGTCGTCAGATCGGCCACTAAGCCAGGGTCAATAGCGTCGCGTGGGGACTTTTGCATTAAACGGCCGGTATCCAGACACCAGTCACGATAATTTAATGACAACATGGGCAAGTCGACCAACCATTCGCCGGGATAATCACGGATATCAACAGTCAAATGACGCTGTTCGCCAAGCATGCCGGACCACATGGATTTTTGTTTAAACTGGATCTGTAAACGGACACCACTGATGTCCCGGGTCGATACCGGCCATTGTGGTGGTTGGGCTGATAAGGCATCGATACCGCCCTGATAATCAAACATGGGCAGTCCCGGAATGGGTTGACATTCAATGGCCAGCAGCCGGCCATCACGGGCCGGTAAAAAACCACCCAGACCGGTATGGTGAGAGTATTTCAGTTGGTGGATGAGGCTGGTTAAAAAAGTCGATTTGCCACTGCCACTAAAGCCGCTGATGCCAATTTTAAGATGACGGTCCAAAGCCCTGTTTAGCAAATTTTCGCTTTGATGTTGTAATTGCTGCCAGTGCTGTTTGAGCTGCTGGCCCAATTGTGCAGCCTGATTCGCCATATGGTTCTCAATGTTTTTAAAGCGTTTAGCATAGCAGACTGCTGAAAATGTCAGTAACGCTAAAGTTGACTTAGTTAGCTGGCTAACTATATTATGTACATTATGTTGCAACTTAAAGATCTACCCGATAAAGAAATACTAGGTCGTTTTGCCAAGCGTTACCCTCAGGCAGATGTGACGGCGGTATTGTCGTTTTTAAAGATCTTGCAGGTCGGTACCGATTTATCACTGGCTTTGAATCAATATCTGGCAAGGTATGATCTGTTACAAGGTCGCTGGTGGGTACTCATTTTATTGATGCGTGAGCCATATAATCGCGCGACACCATCACAGCTTGCTGCACAATCCGGCGTGTCGCGAGCTACTATGACCGGCTTATTAGACGGTTTGTTGAAAGAACAATTAATCAGACGTGAACATGCCATTCATGACCGCCGTCAAATAGAAATCAAATTAACCGCGGCTGGACAGGCTAAACTGGATGCCGTGATGCCCGGCTATTATCAGCGGGTCGCCGACATGATGTCAGCGCTGGATAACACCCGCTTAGAAAGCATGATGGATGCACTGACGATATTGCATCAGCAACGTCAGCTTTTTTATAACTAAACCTAACGCAACGGAGAGTTTCATGAAAAAATTAGTAAAATGGTTTACAGCCGCGACACTGGTTGCTGCCTTGGCAGCTTGTGGTGAGCAGTCAGCAGTGGATGCAAATGTCATTATTGATGACGCTAATACCAGCTGGAATAAAGCGTTTAATGCCAAGGATATTGAGGCATTGAGTTCATTGTATATTGAGGAAGCCACTTTATCAGCCGGTGATGGCAAAGTGCTGGCGGGCCGTGAACAAATCGCAGGTTTATTCCAGAGCTTTTTTGATAATGGCCTGCATAATCATCAAATCACCTCTATCGCCAGCTACTCATCAGAAGGTCAAATCAGTCAGTTGGCTAACTGGTCAGCAGATGTTGAAAATGAAGCGGGTGAAACCATTACTTATCAGGGCGTATTGATGACTGTTCTGCAAAAAAATGCTGATGGCGAATGGCAACTTGCCTCGCACATCTGGAACATGGCGCAATAATTTAAACCTGTAGCCAATTTAAAAAGGCCGTCTTCCTTGGGAGGACGGCCTTTTTTTATGAACGTTACAGTCGTTTCTCACCAAAAGTGTGCGTGACGCACCAAGTTGCATCGTAAATACATATCTTAGTTACCTGTTAAAAATTAAAAAAACAATGAAATCAGTCATCTAGCAGTTGGCACAATGCCTGCTATGTTTACGTCAGAGATAACGCTGGAGTAAAGCATGAAAGAAAAACTTGTGCTGATAGGTAATGGCATGGCGGGTATGCGGACGTTGGAGGAGCTATTAAAACTCGCCCCGGACAAATACGAAATCAGCGTATTCGGCGATGAGCCTTACGGCAATTACAACCGCATTATGTTGTCACCGGTCTTAGCCGGCGAGAAAACTATCAATGACATTATGATCAATGATCTGCAATGGTATGAAGACAACAATGTCACTTTATACAGTGGTCAGCGGGTTACCAAGATTGATCGTCTGAAACGCCGGGTCATGACTGACGATGGATTAGTGGTCGAATATGACAGGCTGTTGCTGGCCACTGGCTCCAAACCATTTATGTTGCCTTTACCGGGTGCCGATTTACCCGGGGTTATCAGCTTTCGTGATATTGCCGATGTCGACACCATGATTGATACCGCCAAATCACACAAAAAAGCAGTGGTTATTGGTGGTGGTTTGCTCGGTCTTGAAGCCGCGAATGGCTTAATGATTCAGGGTATGGATGTCACCGTAGTGCATATCAGCGACACGCTGATGAATATGCAACTCGATAAAACCGCCTCTGACCTGATGCTGGATGAACTGAAAGGCAAAGGCCTGAAGTTTCTGATGCAACATGAATCTGCCGCGATAGAAGGTAAAGATCGTGTTGAAAGACTGACCTTTAAAGATGGCAGTGCTGTCGAAGCAGATATTGTGGTGATGGCGGTCGGTATCCGGCCCAATGCCACGCTGGCGCAATCGGCCGGTATTCATAGTGAGCGCGGTATTGTCGTTGACGATACCATGCAGACATTTGACCCGCGGGTCTATGCTGTGGGCGAATGTGTGCAGCATCGTGGCGCCACTTTCGGGCTGGTCGCCCCCCTATTTGAACAGGCCAAAGTGTGCGCCAATCATTTAGCACAAATGGGTATTTCCCGTTACATGAGCAGCGTTACCTCGACCAAGCTGAAAGTGACCGGTATCGATTTATTCTCGGCCGGTGATTTTATTGGTGATGAAGACAGTGAAGATCTGGTTTTCAAAGATGCTGCACGTCACGTGTACAAAAAACTGGTGATCAAAAACAATCAGCTGAAAGGTGCTGTTTTGTATGGCGACACCATTGATGGTGCCTGGTATTTCCAGCTTATGCGTGATGGCACAGATGTGTCGAGCATTCGAGAAAACATGTTGTTTGGCCAGCATCATTTGGGTGACTCCGGCCACGGTGCCAGCAATGCCGTTGATGCTTTGCCGGACGAGGCCGAAATCTGTGGCTGTAATGGTGTATGCAAAGGCGCTATTGTTCAGGCCATCAGCAAACATAATCTGTTTACCCTTGATGAAGTTAAAGCGCATACCAAAGCGTCGGCTTCCTGTGGTTCTTGTACCGGTCTGGTAGAGCAATTGCTGGCCTCAACACTGGGCAGCGACTTTAATGATACGCCAAGTAAAAAAGCGATGTGCGGCTGCACCGGCATGAGTCATAACGAAGTTAAGTCGGCGATCACAGAGCAACAACTGAAAACGATTCCCGATTTGATGCAGGCACTGGAGTGGCAAAATCCTGATGGCTGTCATAGCTGCCGGCCGGCATTGAATTACTACTTACTGAGCACCTGGCCTAATGAATATGTTGATGATCAACAATCACGGTATATCAACGAACGGGTCCATGCCAATATTCAGAAAGACGGTACCTATTCGGTTGTCCCACGGATTTGGGGCGGGGTTACCAATCCACGTGAGCTGCGAGCTATTGCCGATATTTCTGATAAATATAACGTGCCGACGGTGAAAATTACCGGTGGTCAGCGTATTGATTTGTTGGGTATTAAAAAAGACGATCTGCCAAAAATGTGGGCTGATTTAAGCGAGGCTGGTTTTGTTTCTGGTCATGCATATGGTAAGTCATTGCGTACCGTGAAAACCTGTGTAGGCAGTGAATGGTGCCGCTTTGGTACTCAGGATTCCACCGGACTCGGTATCAAGGTCGAAAAAATGACCTGGGGCAGTTGGACGCCGCATAAATTCAAGATTGCCGTGTCAGGTTGTCCCCGTAACTGTGCGGAGGCCACCATTAAAGATATTGGTGTGGTATGCGTTGATTCAGGATATGAGCTTCACGTGGGCGGCAATGGCGGCATCAAGGTACGTGCTACTGACTTCCTGTGCAAAGTGGCAACCGAAGAAGAAGCCATGGAATACATTGCAGCCTATATGCAGCTTTATCGTGAAGAAGGCCATTATCTGGAACGGACCGCACCGTGGATTGAGCGGGTAGGTCTGAAACATGTACAGGCGCTGGTGGTAG
>JBFJJO010000019.1:0-22114 GCA_041612215.1 Methylophaga sp. | reverse complement strand
CTGAACTTCAGGTAAGTCATAGGCTTCCAGTTCGGCAGGGACTTCCGGTGGCGGTGCAAGAGTTTCACCGCTGGGGGTTTTCTGATAAAAGCTTTGCAACCCGGCTGCAAAAATAGTTTCACAAACACCACGGCAACCGTGGCAACAAAACTGCTGCTGCTGACCGCCAAGCTCAGCCGTAACTGTCTCTGAAAGCGGCACATCAAGACCGCAATGAAAACAGGCAACGATCGATCTGGCAGGTGTTGCAGACAAGAATCAGGCTTTCCTACAGCTTGTTATTATCAGGGATCAATGTATATCCGACGGGTAATCAAAAACTCATCTTCACCGCGCTTTGCTTCGACAATCAAATCCCAATTGCCGGGCAAATTAAAAGCGATATCCACGCTGTAGCGACCTGCAGACATTTTGTTCATTGGCAGCGAAAAGTCAGCATTCATATCGGATGGCCGGTAAGCAAATAATGTTACCGAATCCAGATCCAAACCAGCAGAATTCTTACCTTGTATTAACACTTCATAAGGCTGGCTTTGATTAACACGGCTCTCAGGGGGAGACATAATCAGTCCGTTCCAACCCAGTTCTTTTTCTTGATCTATGGCCGCTTCTTTCATGGCATAGGCTTTACCACGCTCATAAAAATTATCAACCACCAAATTAGGTGGTTGCTTGAAGGCCAGATAAATAAATATAAAGTTTGCCGTCAAAAACACCACCAGAAAACCCAGCATGCCAAGCACCCAGGGGTTATTAAGTGCTTTTGGATTATCTTGCGAAATGGCCATTATTGCGGTCCCATAAAGACGGTTTCAGAACGACTGTCCAGTGATGGCTTATTAATCACTTCAGCTTCAAAATATAACGGCATCGTCGGTGCATTGATTCGTTCTGCCGGTACCCGAACCAATGCTTGAATTGGCACCACATGGCCCGGTTCAATCACTACCGCTTGATCGAATCCCTGCAATTCAGCCCCGTCAATACCCGTGACCTGATAACGCACTGAAATAGCCTCCTTGGTTTTATTAAGCATTTTCAATGTGTAACGGTTTTGGATCGAACCATCGCTCAGACTGACATAAAGTGGTTGTCGATTATGAATGACTTTAAATTCTGTCGGTGACAAACTGATAAAACCGTATATCACACCACCCAAAGCCATCAGCAAGATTAACGAATAAATAATCACCCTTGGTCGCAGGTATAAGGGCAAAGATTTACCGTTATGATGAAGTTCTTTATAGGATGCGTAGCGGATCAGGCCCCGCGGTTGATTGGTTTTATCCATGATCGAATCACAGGCATCAATACACATCCCACACGTGATACAACCTTCCTGCTGACCTTTACGAATATCTATACCGGTTGGGCACACCGCAACACACACCCGACAATCAATACAACTACCCTTATTGGCATCCAATTCACCGCGTTTCAACTTACCGCGCGGTTCACCACGTTCGGCATCATAGGCAGGTAATACAGTATCCTGGTCATACATAACACCCTGCAAACGCGCATAGGGACATAACCAGAAACAGACTTGCTCACGCATAAAACCGGCAAAGATATAGGTCCCAGCAGCGAACATGCCCAGTACAATCCATGCTGCCATAGAGGCTTGCAAGGTAAAATAGTCTTGCCACAATTGATAGGCATCAGTAAACCACGCCGCAAAAGACACACCGGTTAACAGCGCGATTGCCAGCCATAAAAAATGTTTGGTAGTAATACGGAGAGCTTTGTTGACACTCATCGGTGCCTGGCGAAACTTCATCGCTTTAGGCGGCGTGTCACCTTCCAGACGGGTTTCAATAAATGTGTAAATATCGGTCCAAACCGTTTGAAAACAGAAATAACCGCAAAACACCCGGCCAGCAATACTCGTGACCGCCGCCAATAAAATGGCAAAAAACAGTAGGGTCAACGATAACATCCAAATATCTTGGGGGTAGATAGTGATATCGAAAAAGTTGAAACGACGATTGGGAATATCAAACAAAATGGCCTGCTGGCCATTCCAGCGCAGATAAGGACCGAGGAAAAAGATCAGCCACACTGACATGCCATACCACTTCAGCAGACGAAAACGTCCACCCATGCGTTTAGCAACGACTTTGTTTCCACCGGCATTTACATCCCAGTCAGCGACATGATTGTAAATACCAGAAACGTCAATTGGCACGGCTTGCTGTTGTTGAGACACGCTGCTTACCCCGCAACTATAACCGTTGAATTGTAACATAACGGCAAATATCAGCGTTTGCTGATTTAGTAGTTCTGACAAGAAAAAACCGACATTTAAGTCGGTTTCTTCCGTGAAATACCGTTCAGAAAATTAAGTTTCGTCGCTGCCGTTTTCCATTTTTTTTATAATTTTGTAGGCAATGAAACCAATTACCGCAATGGTAAGCACTAATGAAACAATAGCACCAATAACAACTGCATCCATAATATGACTCTCCTGAATCCAATTCGGCCCATATAGCCGCGACTTTCTTCCGTCTTATTCACCACCGCCTAATTGGTGAACGTAGACTGCCAGTTTCTTAATTTCAGTTTCACTAAGACGTTGTGTTTCCGTACCGTCATATTCCGCTTCTTCTTCCCATTGCTCAGCTTCCAATCTGACTGCCAACTTCTCGTTCCAACCTGGCATAACTGCAATACGGGTTTGCGGGTCAGAGGCATCATTGACACCGTGCAAAATGGTATGACGAATTTCATCGGGCTCACCCGAAAAACGCCATATTTTGTCAGTCAGATTTGCCGAACCCAATTGCTGGACACCTTTAGCATCAGCTCCATGGCAACCAACACAACCCTTTTCGTTATAAAGTTTCCAACCTGATTCAGTCGCTTCGTCATTAGAACTGTTAATGACAAACTGCACCAGACCATTGACTTCCTCGTCAGTCAGTAACTCGGAATGAGCCGGCATCATACCTTGACGGCCTTTTGCCAGTGTTTCAACAATTTTGCCAACACTACCACCGTATAACCAATCATCATCGGCTAAAATGGGGTAACCCGAGCCTTCCTGAGGAATACCACCGGTACCATGACAGGCAGCGCAGTTATCACCATATAACACTTTACTGGAGCCTACAGCATAATTACGTAGTTCTTCGTCATTCAAAATTTCTTCTGCGGTCATGACTTCCAGCTTGTCTTCATAAGGCGCGCGGCGGGCTTCAACCTCAGCCAGATTTTCCTTGTACTCTTTAATTTGGGTCCAACCCAACAAGCCTTGCGTACTATCATTGACCAACGGTAATGATGGGTAAAGGATGAAATAAACCAATACCAATAAACCGCTGAGATACAAGGCAATTACCCACCAGCGTGGAGGGGGGTTAGTCAGCTCTGTAATGCCATCCCATTCATGCCCCGTATCCGAACATTCATGCGGATTTTTATCATTATCAGCCATCTTTTTTCTCCGAGTTTTCCGCAGCATCATCGTCAAACGGCAAGTTACGATGGGCTTCAAGTTTGTCTTTATTTTTAGGGCGCAAAACCCATATATACATACCCAGCATCAGCAAGAAAATAACGACGGTCAGCAATGTCCCTATCCAGTCACTTACTGTCATAGCACTCCAATTGGTCTCAAAATAAGACTGGAGTTTATTCACGATAATCTCTGCCTGGTTCAAATTTAACCATCGTGCCCAATACTTGCAGATAAGCGACCAAAGCCTGCATTTCTGTCTTGCCTTCTACTGCTTCCGCAGCACCCATAATGTCATCATCATTGTAAGGCACACCCAACACTTTCATTGCTTTCAGGCGTTTTTCAATACCTTCACCATTGATGGTTGCTTTATCAAGCCAAGGGTAGCGCGGCATAATAGATTCCGGTACAACGCTACGCGGGTCGCGTAAATGCTGGATATGCCAGGCATCTGAGTATTTACCACCTACTCTGGCCAAATCGGGACCGGTTCGCTTTGACCCCCACTGGAAAGGATGATCGTATTTTGACTCCACCGCCAGTGAATAATGACCATAACGATCTTTCTCATCACGGAACGGACGCACCATCTGCGAGTGACACAGATAGCAGCCTTCACGCTGATAAACATCGCGGCCCGCTAACTCCAGAGCCGTATAGGGACGAACACCTTTGAGCTCTTCATATTCCGGAAACACATCATCTTCAAAAGTAGTATCCAGATAGAATAAAGGGACAATCTCTACAATACCGCCGACAGAAACCACAAGTGCAGTCGCCAGCACCAAACCCCATACGTTCTGCTCTACCCACTCCTGAAAGCTAACGCGTTTATTCTTCTTGTGTTTAGCCATTCCGATTTCCTCAAATATTCGCTGCAGTTGCCATTTCGGCAGACGGTTTGGCAACGGCCTGGCGAATGGTAACGGTCACGTTATAAAGCATGATCACCGCCCCCGTGAAGAAGATGAAACCACCAACAGCGCGCATTGCATAATAAGGATGCATCTGGGCAACGGATTCAACAAACGTGTAGGCCAGGTTGCCGTATTCGTCGTATGCACGCCACATCAAACCTTGCATGATGCCAGCTACCCACATTGCCGTAATGTAAATAGCTGTACCAATTGTTGCCAACCAGAAATGCAGATTCACCAGCTTGACGGAATACATCCGGGTGCCCCACATACGTTCAACCATATGATAAATGGCGCCGACAGAAATCATAACAACCCAGCCAAGCGCACCTGAATGCACATGACCAATCGTCCAGTCAGTGTAATGAGACAAAGCGTTAACTGTTTTCGAAGCCATAACCGGCCCCTCAAAGGTCGACATGGCATAGAAAGCAAGTGACACAATGAGGAAACGCAGGATGTAGTCGGTACGCAACTTGTCCCAGGCGCCACTAAGCGTGAACATGCCATTCAAAGCACCACCCCATGAAGGGATAATCATCGCCAATGAAATAGCGGCCCCAAGAGAACCGGTCCAATCTGGCAGAGCAGTATATTGAAGATGGTGAGCACCCAACCACACATAACCAAAAATAAGTGCCCAGAAGTGGATAACTGATAAGCGGTAAGAATAAATTGGCCGATTAGCCTGTTTAGGCACAAAGTAATACATGATGCCAAGAAAGCCAGATGTCAGGAAGAAACCAACAGCATTATGGCCCCACCACCATTGAATCATCGCATCCTGCACACCGGAGAAAATAGAGTAGGATTTCCACATGCTGACCGGTATAGACAAGCTATTAACAACATGAAGATAGGTAATCATTATCATCATCGCCAGGAAAAACCAATTGGCGACATAGATATGTGAGTTCTTACGAATAGACAAAGTCATGATGAAGTTAAACATGTAGGAGATCCAGACAACTGCAATCAGGATATCCAATGGCCATTCAAGTTCAGCATATTCTTTAGACTGACTGAAGCCTAATGGTAAGGTGATGATGGCACCTAAAATAATCAGGTTCCATCCCCAGAAGGTGAACCAAGCCATCTTGTCACTCCAAAGCCTGACACCGGAGGTTCTTTGTACAACATAAAATGCCGTCGCCATCAGTGTAGAACCACCAAAGGCAAAAATTACCGTGTTGGTATGCAAAGGACGTAATCGGCCAAAACTGATATAAGGATTATCAAAATTCAAATCCGGCCAGGCTAACTGGGAGGCAATGAAAACCCCAATTCCTGTTCCGACAACCAGATAAACCACCGCCATGTAGGCGAACCATTTGACCACTTCATAGTTATACTGTTGTTTCGCCTGCATAGCGATCACACCTTATTCTGTGAGTAACTCTCTCGACTTCTTGTTATTGAAATAGAAGCAGACCCATCCCGCTGTCAGCCCTAAAGCTTAGGACAAATTTTAACCCAAATCGTGCTCAACTGTTGCAAACACTTGGTTGATCTACATCAATTAAAGCCATTAAATTTTGCTAAAACTGCGCCGTGTGCACACTAAAGCGTGGGAGAATTTTCCTGACTTGAATCATGAGGGTCAAGAACAATGAACTTTATTTATAGCAGAATTGACCAGTATTTAATTTAGAAACAGTGACTTGCCGCACAGCCCATGGCTGTCATTAAAGTGTCAAATTGAGAATGATTCTGAATTAGCCCGCAAAGCAACTATAAACTTGCCCAGATCAGTGGCTTACGACCTTCTGCTAATAATAAATTAAACGTTCGGCAGGCTGGCCCGATTGCCATAAATTCAGCGGCCAATCGGGCACGGCGAAATTGCTGCATCAATATGGCAATGTCGGCATTCATATATTGGCTGGTGACGACAATTAAAACGTCATATTGAAATGCTGACAGCGCTTCAATCACTATCGTTTCAGAGAATTGTTTGCTGATATCGTAGACAGGTGCTTGCAGTTGATCGCTGCTAAGAATGAAACTGCCTGTCAAACGTTGCGTCTGACCATCAGCAAATTGAATCAGTAGAAAACCGTCACCGTAATCGCGGATTTGATGCGCGCCGGTGATGGCCTCCTGACTAATTTTCATTATTTAAGGCAGGCTAGCCGCTTCATTAACACGGTCACGCAGCTCTTTGCCTGGCTTAAAGTGTGGTACATATTTTTCATCCAGTTCAACCGATTCGCCGCTTTTCGGGTTACGACCTAAACGTGGTGGACGATGATGTAAGGTGAAGCTGCCGAAACCACGAATCTCAATGCGATCTCCGCGCGACAAACTGTCACTCATTTGTTCTAAAATCAATTTGACGGCCAACTCGACGTCACGATAATTCAATAGAGATTGTTTCTCAGATAGGATGTCTATCAAATCAGATTTGGTCATGTATTCAAAATTCCCGGCAAAATACTAAGCCTTAAACTGGCTCATCAGTGATTGCTCTGTGCTTCTGTTAAGAGCAAAAAACAGGCACCCGGCGTTTGCCGGATGCCTGTCCAATGACAGTTTTAGCTGCCTTTTTGATCCATTTGCTCTTTGAGCAAATCACCCAGCGTCGTATTGCCAGATGAAACGTTACTGTACTCTTTCACGGCTTCAGATTCTTCTTGATCATCTTTGGCCTTGATTGACAGATTCAACGTACGATCTTTACGTGACATGCCAGTAAATTTGGCTTCTACTTCGTCACCGATGTTCAGCACTTTGCTGGCATCTTCAACGCGTTCACGGGAAATATCAGCAGCACGGACGTAACCTTCTACGCCTTCTACCAGCTCAATTGTCGCGCCTTTGGCATCGACGGCAATAACTTTACCGGTTACTTTTGAACCACGAGGATGCTCGGACAGATAAGCTGAGAACGGATCATCCTGCAGTTGTTTGATGCCCAGTGAAATACGCTCACGCTCTGGGTCAATAGCCAAGACAACTGCTTCAACATCATCGCCTTTCTTGAAGTCACGAATCAGTTCTTCGTTTTCTTCTTCCCAGGAAATATCAGATAAATGAATCAGACCATCAATACCGCCATCTAGACCGATGAAGATACCAAAGTCGGTGATTGATTTAATCGCACCGCTGACTTTATCACCTTTGTTATGAGTCATCGCAAACTCTTCCCAAGGATTTGCCTGGCACTGTTTAATACCCAGCGAGATACGACGACGCTCGGCATCGATATCCAACACCATAACTTCAACTTCATCCCCCAGAGAAACCAGTTTAGATGGGTGAACGTTTTTGTTAGTCCAGTCCATTTCAGACATATGAACCAAACCTTCAACACCATCTTCGATTTCAACGAAGCAGCCGTAATCAGCAATGTTGGTAACTTTACCGTGGATACGAGTGCTGTTCGGATAACGACGGGCAATATCTTTCCATGGATCATCGCCAAGTTGTTTCAGACCCAGAGACACACGCTCACGCTCTTTGTCGAACTTCAGAACCTGAACATCGATTTCATCGCCGATTGCAACAACTTCTGATGGGTGTTTAACGCGTTTCCAAGCCATATCAGTGATGTGCAACAGACCATCAATACCACCCAGATCAACGAATGCGCCGTAATCAGTCAGGTTCTTAACGATACCCTTAACCACTTTGCCTTCTTCCAATGTTTCAAGCAGCGCTTCGCGCTCAACACTGTTTTCAGCTTCCATGATGGCACGACGTGACACAACGATATTGTTGCGAGGACGATCCAGTTTAATGAGCTTGAACTCCAGCTCTTTGTTTTCCAGATGCGATGTGTCGCGGATTGGACGCACATCGACCAGAGAACCCGGCAGGAAGGCGCGGATATTTTCTAAATCGACGGTGAAACCACCTTTGACCTTACCTGAAATGATACCGATCACAGTTTCATTAGCTTCAAATGCATGTTCCAGACGGACCCATGCTTCAGCCGCTTTGGCTTTTTCACGTGACAACTGTGTAGCACCAAAGCCATCTTCCAGAGATTCCAGTGATACATCGACCAAATCACCAACAGAAACGGTGATCTCACCCTTCTCGTTAAGGAATTCAGAAACTGGAATTGCACCTTCAGATTTCAGACCGGCATTTACCATCACCACGTCAGGACCGACATTGACCACCGTACCGGTGACAATTTTACCTGGTTGCATTGGTGTGGCGTTTAGACTCTCTTCAAAGAGTTCTGCAAAGCTTTCGCTCATTATTGACATCCTAGACCCTGCACAAATGCAGAATCACCCGTTAAACCTGCTAAAGCAGGATAGTTACAAAAAACTCGAATGGATTATTCCTTTCAAGTCACCCAAAAGAATCAGCGAATAAGTTCACCAACCCGTTGAAAAACTGCATCGATACCGAGCACAGTTGAATCGAGAATAATGGCATCTGCGGCGGGCCTTAATGGCGCGACTTCGCGTTGCTGGTCTCGTTCATCACGCTCAGTGATTTCTGCAATAAGATCAGAAAGGTTACTATCAATTCCTTTTTCTTTCAACTGCTTATAACGCCGCGAAGCGCGCACTTCAGCGCTGGCCGTTAAATAGACTTTGTATGGCGCATCGGGAAACACTACCGTGCCCATATCGCGGCCATCGGTTACCAAACCCGGCGCCCGTCTGAAATCCCGCTGCCGTTTTAATAAAGCTGTTCGTACCGATGGAATTGCAGCAACCTTTGATGCCGCATTACCGGCCTGCTCACTCCGGATCAGCAGTGATACATCCTTACCATCTAATAAAACAGCTAGTGTGTCCTGCGATACCTGAAACGTCACCGGCAAATTGGCAGCTAAACTGGCCAGCGCGATTTCGTCAGCCAAATCAATACCCGTCTGAAGCGCGGCTTGCGCGAGCACGCGGTACAAAGCTCCACTGTCTAAATAATGCCAGCCTAACTTTGCCGCCATTCGTTGCGCCAGCGTTCCTTTTCCGGAACCACTGGGGCCATCAATTGTTAAAACAGGCACATCAGTCATCCATCGACTCAATTTGCAAACCAGCTGATTGCGCTAATTCAATAAAACCAGGGAAAGAAGTTGCCACATTGGTACAGTCATTTATTTGAATACTGCCACCGGCCTGCAGCGCCGCCATGGCAAATGACATGGCAATACGATGATCGCCGTGGCTGTCAATATCACCACTACCTATTATGCCGCCCTGAATGACCATTCCATCAGTTGTTGGTTCAGCATCAATGCCCAGCGTTTGTAATCCATCGGCCATTACCTGAATCCGGTCACTTTCTTTAACCCTTAACTCTTCAGCACCGGTCAGCACCGTTTCACCCACAGCGCAGGCAGCTGCGATAAATATTGCCGGAAATTCATCAATCGCCAGCGGCACCTGATCTTCCGGAATCTGAATGCCATGCAATGGCGCATAGCGTACCCGGATATCAGCAACCGGTTCACCACCCGTAATTTTCTCATTACTCAATGAAATGTCAGCGCCCATCTGCCGCAGGATATTAATAATGCCAATCCGCGTTGGATTAATACCAACATGCTGCAGGGTAATATCAGAATCCGGGGCAATCGCCGCACCAACCATAAAAAATGTGGCAGATGAAATATCCGCAGGCACATCAATTCTGGTACCGGTTAATTTCCCGCCACCCTGGATGCTAATACGATTGCCATTCACCGTCACAGGGTAACCCATGCCGGTCAGCATTCGCTCGGTATGATCGCGGGTTGGCGCCGGCTCGGTAATACAAGTTTCACCATCGGCATACAGTCCGGCCAGTAATAAACAGGATTTAACCTGCGCACTGGCCATCGGTAACAGGTAATCAATGCCGGTTAAAGGATTGCCGCCATGGATGGTTAACGGCGGTTTGCCATCATTTGAATCAATCTGTGCGCCCATCAACTTTAAGGGTTCGGTGACCCGCTGCATCGGTCGTTTCGATAAAGACGCATCACCAAGCATCGTTACGGCAAAAGTTTGTCCGGCTAACAAGCCACTTAACAAACGAATCGACGTGCCTGAATTACCGACATTTATCTCTTTTCCAGGTGCTTTCAGGCCGTGCATGCCAACGCCATGAATAGTGACTTTGCCTTTATCCGGGCCGACAATTTTAACGCCCATGGCGCGAAACGCCGCCAGGGTTGCCAGTGCATCCTCACCTTCCAGAAAGCCGGAAACTTCGGTGACGCCCTCGGCCAACGATCCCAACATAATGCTGCGATGGGAAATCGACTTATCGCCGGGCACCCGAAAAGTGCCTGTCAATTTGCCGCCAGGCTGGACAATAAATTTCAAATTAGCTTGCTCACTCACGACGCGTTTTTCGCTCCACTAAACTTCACTATTGTCGGTCAATCCCGGCTCAGCAAAGCGACTGTCACGAGCCCGTTTGGCCCGGCTGAAAAAATCAATTAAATAATCGCCGTTGTCTTCACGAATGGCTGCCTCAATTTTGTTGAGACCAACACGATATTGTCGCAGTAATTCGAGAATCGCCTCACGGTTACCCAGGCAAATATCCCGCCACATCACGGCATCACTGGAGGCTATCCGCGAAAAATCACGAAAACCACCGGCGGCATAACGCAATACTTCCTCGCAGTCATCACGCTCAGCCAACATACCAACCAAATTAAAGGCCAGGACATGTGGTAAATGACTGGTCGCAGCCAGCACGATATCGTGCTGCACAACATCCATAATCATCACTTCTGCGCCGGTTTGCTGCCACATCTCCTGAACATATTGGACAGCATCGGTATTAGTCACGTCCGTTGGTGTTAATACCACACGATGTGCTTCATACAGCTCTGCAAAGGCTGCCGACGGACCACTCTTTTCGGTGCCGGCAATCGGATGGCCGGGTACAAAATTGCTTAAATGCGAGGCTAATGTTGCGGTTGCTGCATCAATCACCTGCTGCTTGGCACTGCCGCCATCAGTGACAATCGCGCCAGCTTTTAAATACGGTGCCAGTTCCGCAAATACTGTTTGCATGGCGCCCATCGGTACAGCGACAAACACGACATCGGCATTTTTGACGGCATCGGCGATACTGGACGCCGCTTCGTCAATAATGCCGAGTTGTAAGGCTTCTTCACGAGCCTCAGCAGATCGGGAGTAGCCTATTACCTGATCAACCTGACCGGCTTTTTTCAAAGCCAGCGCCAGCGAGCCACCTATCAAACCGACACCAATGACGGCAAGTTGTTTAATCATCACTGAGCACCTTTTTTAAGGCCGCTAAACAACGGGCATTATCTTGCTCAAGACCAATGCTGATACGCAAATGATTGGGCAGACCATAAGCGCCCACCGGCCGCACTATCACGCCTTCACGCAGTAAATCGTCATAGACTGGCCCTGCCTCACGGCCGACATCAACGCAAATAAAATTACCTTTAGAGGGGATATAGTCCAATCCTAAAGCCTGAAAGCCTTTCTCATACTGCTGCATACCGGCGGCATTAATGTCTCGGGCACGCTGCAAATAATCATCATCACCCAATGCTGCCACGGCTGCAGCTAATGCCAGATGATTAACATTAAAAGGCTGGCGGAGTCGGTTCAGTAAGTCTCCTATCTCAGGATGCGACACCGCAAAACCAACCCGTAAACCAGCAAGACCGTAGGCTTTAGAAAAGGTCCGGCAAATAATCAGATTCGGATATTTCTCCAGCCACGCGAGGGTATTGACTGGATTATCGTTGTATTCCAGATAGGCTTCGTCCAGCACTACTATCAAACTTTGTGGGAGCGCTGCCAGGAATTTTTCCAGTTCGCTGTGGGCCACCGCCGTACCGGTCGGATTGTTAGGATTAGCGATAAAAATCAACTTGGTTTTATCGGTCACTGCCGCCAGCATTGCCATCAAATCATGGCCATAATTTTTTGCCGGCACTTCCACCGCCGTGGCACCAATCGCCTTCGCGGCCAGTGGGTAAACGGCAAAAGCATGCTGGGCAAACATCACTTCATCACTTGGCGTCGCAAAACAACGGACAATCAATTCCAGCACGTCATTGCTGCCGTTACCTAACGTGATTTGCGCTGGTTCTATGGCAAATTTCCCAGCTATCGCTTGTTTTAATTCAAAGCCATTGCCATCGGGATACAACGTGGTTTCCCGAATGGCTAAAGCAATCGCCGCCTGCACCGCCGTTGACGGGCCTAACGGACTTTCATTGGAAGCCAGCTTCACAATATTTTTTAAACCATATTGGCGCTGTAACTCGGCAATTGGTTTACCCGGCACGTAAGGCTGTAAATCGGCCAGTGTACTGTTGGCTAGTTGCTGATAATTCATCGTTGACCTGCCGGCTTACGGAAACTGTCGATGATCAATAATACGGCGCCAATACAGATCGCAGAATCAGCAACATTAAAAGCCGGCCAATGATAACTTCCCGCATAGACATCAATAAAATCAATGACATAACCATAGATCAAGCGGTCAAGCACATTGCCAATAGCCCCGCCGATAATCAAGGCCAGTGAAATTGCTTCCAATTTGGCCGTTTGCGCCAATCGCCGCATCCAGATGATTAATACCGCCGAAATCACTGCCGCCAGCACAACAAAAAACCAGCGCTGCCAGCCACCTGCTCCAGCCAGAAAACTAAATGCCGCGCCAGTGTTGTGGGCCATGGTCAGATTAAAAAACGGCAACACCGGCACTGTTTCATATAAATCCAGCCAGTTAACCATCACGGTTTTACTGATCTGATCAGCAATAATTACTACCAGACTTAGCCATAAATATTTCAGCATCATAAACCTCAGGCAAACTGCCGTTGTTCGCCATCACCAAAAGCATTACTGACACAACGGCCGCATAAGTCCGGATGCTCGGCATGATTGCCGACATCTTCGGTTTGATGCCAACAGCGTTCGCAGCGTGCATGTTCGCTCCGCTGAACAGTAACTAACGTACCTGCATTATTTTCAACAACCGATAAAGTCGCTTTGGAGACGATTAATACAAACTTCAGCTCATCACCCAGCGCTGCCAGCGCCGGAGCATCAGTCGTAATATGCACCTCAGCGGTCAAACCACCTTTAATACGCCCGGCATTACGCGCTTCTTCCAACTGTTTGGCGACGTTCTCACGCACTTCAAAGATAATATCCCAATCGTTTTGGGTAATTTTGGCGTCGGCATCCATTGGTGCCAGCTGTTGATACCATTCATTCAACAATACCGAATCATTACGCTGTCCCGGAATAAATCCCCATAACTCCTCGGCAGTAAAACTCAGAATCGGTGCAATCCAGCGAGTTAATGCTTCCAGGATATGATACATCGCCGTTTGTGAAGAACGCCGGCCTAAACTATCTGGCTGCATGGTGTACTGGCGATCTTTGGTGATGTCCAGATAAGCACTGCCCAGTTCATTGGCGCAGAAGTTATGCACTTTCTGATAAATCAGATGGAACTGATAGTTATCGTATGCCTTGATAATCTCTTGCTGCAGCTGAAAAGCACTATCCAGAACCCAACGATCCAAAGGCAGCAAAGCCTGGGTTTCAAGCAGATTCTGCGCCGGTTCAAAGTCACTTAGATTTGATAACAAATACCGCGCAGTATTGCGAATGCGGCGGTAAGAGTCAGCAGTTCGCTTCAGGATCTCATCGGATACTGTCATTTCGGCGCTGTAATCGGTTGCTGCAACCCAGAGACGGATAATATCCGCGCCCAGATTATTTACGACTTGCTGTGGTGCTACGACATTGCCCTTGGATTTGGACATTTTTTTGCCTTCGGCATCGACGGTAAAACCATGGGTTAACACGGCTTTATAAGGCGCTTTACCATTGGCAGACACCGAGGTCAGTAAAGAAGACTGGAACCAGCCGCGGTGCTGATCGCTGCCTTCTAAATATAAGTCAGCTGGTCGCTTCAATTCGTCACGACGATCCAATACACAAGCATGTGACACACCAGAATCAAACCAGACATCCAGCGTATCGGTCACTTTGTCGTATTCAGCAGCATCATTACCAATCAAGTCTTTAGCAGCTAAATCAAACCAGACATCAATGCCACCCTGCTCGACTCTCTGTGCCACTTGTTCAATCAGTTCGGCTGTTTTTGGATGCAACTCACCACTTTGTTGATGGACAAAAATCGGGATCGGCACACCCCAGGTACGCTGACGCGAAATACACCAATCCGGCCTGCCGGAGACCATGTTTTCAATACGTTTTTGCCCCCAGTCCGGCAACCACTTTGTCGCCGCAATTTCTTGCATAGCCGCATCACGCAGACCATTTTGATCCATGCTGATAAACCACTGCGGTGTAGCGCGGAAAATAATTGGTGACTTATGCCGCCAGCAATGCGGATAACTATGCTGAATATCGATATGACAAAGCAGGGCGCCGTGTCCACGTAATCTTTCAATGACCAATGGATTGGCTTTAAATACTGATTCACCGGCAAATAACGGCGTATCGGGTAAAAATACCCCATTACCACCAACCGGGTTATCTACCTGCAAACCGTAATGCATACCCACCACATAGTCATCCTGACCATGTCCGGGTGCGGTATGAACAGCGCCAGTACCCGCATCGGTGGTGACATGGTCGCCCAGAATGACCGGCACCTGACGATCGTAGAACGGGTGTTGTAATTGCAATTTTTCTAACGCAGCGCCTTTAACACGGGCAATAATGTCACCGCTTAACTGATAACGCTCCAGCGCTGTTTCGTACAACGCTTCTGCCAATACCAACCGCTCATCACCACATTGCAGCAACACATAATCCAGTTCCGGGTGTAAACAAACGGCCTGATTGGCAGGGAGTGTCCACGGTGTGGTGGTCCAGATAACCAGACTGATAGTCCCTTTACCGGGGTTGGCACAAACCGCGTCAAAAGCATTGTTATCAATCACTTTAAAACGCACATCGATTGCCGGAGATCGCTTATCTTCATATTCGACTTCCGCTTCTGCCAAAGCAGAGCCGCAATCAACACACCAATGCACCGGTTTGACACCTTTGTGCAAATGACCATTAGCGGTAATTTTGCCAAGGGTACGGATAATATCGGCTTCAAACTGGAAATTCATGGTGAGGTAAGGATTTTCCCAATCACCGAGCACGCCCAGACGCTTAAAATCCTCGCGCTGTCCATTTACCTGTTTGGCGGCGTAGTCACGGCAAGCCTGACGAAATTCTTTGGCTGACACTTTCACGCCCGGTTTGCCGATTTTTTTCTCGACATTCAGTTCAATCGGCAGACCGTGACAATCCCAGCCAGGTACATAAGGCGTATCAAAACCACTTAATGTTTTGGCTTTAAGGATCATGTCCTTGAGGATTTTGTTAACGGCATGACCTATGTGAATGTCACCGTTAGCGTAGGGCGGGCCATCATGCAGAATGAATTTTGGCTTGCTGGTGTTGTTGTTTCGCAGTTGCCGATATAAATCCTGTTCCTGCCAGCGCTTTAAAATCAATGGTTCGCGATTCGGCAAACCCGCCTTCATCGGGAAATCGGTCGCGGGTAGATTTAAAGTCTGTTTGTAATCGGCCACAAATATCTCGTTGTTATCGACAGTTAAAGCAGGCGATTATACGGGTTTTTAGCGATGACCTAAATCATGCCGTCTGCTTTTATTTGTTTATTCCTTTCGCGTTCAATCGGTAAATTACAGTAAAATGTCGGCTCATTGAAATTCTCACTGACAAAGAGCCCTCAGGCAATGCCGGCAAGCGAAAAAGTCATTATCAAAGGTCAGACCGAAGACGGTGGTAAATTTCGGCCCAGCGATTGGGCTGAACGCCTCTGTGGCGCCGTTGCCAGCTATGGTCCGGGGCGGCGTATCATTTTTCATCCACACGTAAAACTGGCATCGATTGATGGTATAAAGTCCGTGGTTATCAGTGCCGAACTGGAACAGCTGGATGAAATGCTGTTTGAGTTTTTGCTGGAATTTGGCCGCGAAAACAAGCTGCAGATCGAACGCATTGAACAATTTGATGAAAATTAACGCTTAAATTCAGTAGTTATTCGCTGCCCTGCTCGGCATCTGGCCAATTCTGAATATAGTTTTTCAATAATTTGTTTTCGAATTTGGCTTTTTTCAGTAATTCTTCGACGATGTCGGTGATCGACAACATGCCTTCCAAACGCCCCTGATAAACGACCGGCAAATGACGGATATTATGTTCCACCATAATGTTCATCACCTCTTCCAGCGTATTATCTGGATCACAGGTATACGGGTCAGGCGTCATCGCATCTTTAGCAGTGCGCGGTTCCCACATCGCGTGTTTCTTATGCAGCACGTTCAATAAATCGCGTTCTGACAAAATACCCACCAGCGCACCGTTATCGGTCACCACCAGCGACCCGATACGATGTTCCATCATCAGGTTGACCGCTTTATCCAGTGAATCTGTTGGTGTCAGGCCAATAACCGGCTTGCCTTTGTTTTTGGTGATGGATCTGACTTTCATGGTCTGTCTCCGGTGGATAGTTGCATTTTATTCTGCTTGAGCGTCGGTCACCCTGCAAGTGCTGATTACAAATGTTCGCGAGTGGCCCTGAAATCAATATCCGGCCAGCGTTCAATGGTCAGATCCAGATTCACCCGCGTCGGTGCAATATAGGTCAGATTATCGGCACCATCCAAGGCCAGATTTTGCGAAGCCTTGCGTTTAAACTCTTCAAGTTTTTTCACATCATTACAATACACCCATCGGGCAGTATTGACCTGAACCGGCTCATAAGCACACTCAACGCCATACTCACCTTTGAGACGATGCACCACCACATCAAACTGCAGTACACCAACCGCGCCTAGGATTAAGTCATTATTATCCAGCGGCCGAAATAACTGTGTGGCACCCTCTTCACTGAGTTGTTGCAGCCCTTTAAGCAGTGCCTTGTTTTTTAAAGGATCTTTCAAACGTACCCGACGAAACAATTCCGGCGCAAAATACGGGATACCTGTAAATTGCAAATCTTCACCCTGAGTAAACGTATCACCAATCTGAATGGTGCCATGGTTATGCAGGCCAAGAATATCACCGGGCCAGGCTTCTTCAGCCTGCTCTCGCTCGGCAGCCATAAAGGTCACCGCATTGGCGATGGTGACGTCTTTGCCAATGCGCGTTTGCCGCAGTTTCATCCCTTTAGTGTAGTGACCTGAACAGACCCGCATAAAGGCAATTCGATCTCGATGTTTCGGGTCCATATTCGCCTGGATTTTAAACACAAACCCACTAAAATTTTCTTCATTGGCTACGACATTGCGGGTAGTCGTTTCCCGAGCCTGCGGCGCTGGCGCATACTCTACATACGCATCCATCAGCTCAGTGATGCCAAAATTGTTCATCGCCGAACCGAAAAACACCGGCGTCAACTCACCGGCCAAAAATGCATTTAACTCAAACTGATCACTGGCACCACGTACTAGCTCAATTTCTTCACGTAAATCTGCTGCCATATGGCCAAATAGTTCATCAAGCCGCGGATTATCAAGCCCCTGAATCAGTTCTCCATCATCTTTGCTATGCGGTGCAAACAGGCGAACATTGTCATTATATAAATGAAAAATACCCTTAAACCCTTTACCCATACCAATCGGCCAGGTCACGGGGGCGCAGCGTATACCCAGAACCCGCTCCACCTCGTCAAGCAACTCCAGTGGTTCACGACCTTCACGATCCAGTTTATTGATAAACGTTAAAATCGGTGTATCCCGCAGCCGGCAGACTTCCATCAGTTTGATAGTCCGTTCTTCAACACCTTTGGCACTGTCAATAACCATCAATGCAGAATCCACTGCCGTTAACGTTCGGTAAGTATCTTCCGAGAAGTCAGCATGGCCTGGTGTATCGAGCAAATTTACGACATGACCTTTATAAGGAAACTGCATGACTGACGAAGTCACTGAAATGCCCCGTTCTTTTTCCATTTCCATCCAATCGGAGGTGGCATGTTTGTCAGTTTTGCGCGATTTGACACTACCAGCCATCTGAATGGCACCACCAAAGTACAGCAGCTTTTCGGTCAGCGTGGTTTTACCGGCATCGGGATGCGAAATAATGGCAAATGTACGGCGTTTGTTTACCGCATCTTGCAGGGTCAGGTTGGCCATAAAGAATTCTTAATTACGCTGCCACAGCAGCAGGATTTTCAAAGCCGGTTATTTTCGCTGAATTCAGCTGTCGATACAAACGCCTATTGCGCCAGCTCAATGCGGTTACGACCATTTAGTTTAGCCTGATACATCGCTTTGTCAGCCCGCTCCAAAAATGCCCGACGGCTTTCACCATTCCGCCATTCAGCAACGCCAATACTGATCGTGACATTGCCGACCTCTGGAAAGTTGACATTGGCAATATGTTTGCGTAACCGCTGTGCCAGATTCTCAGCTTCACTCTGTCTATTATTAGACGCCAACACAATAAATTCTTCACCGCCCCAGCGGCCTAAAAAATCACTACCGCGCAATTGACCGTGAATTTCTGTGGCCAGTCGTTTCAACACGTCATCACCGATTTCATGACCATGTTGGTCGTTAACCTTTTTAAAATGATCCACATCGAATAACAACAATGAGCATGGCCGCTGGTAACGCTCAGCAGCAGATAATTCGGTATCAATCGCTTGTTCAATTCGATAACGGTTCCAAACCTGAGTCAAAGAATCAGTGTGTGCAATTTCTTGAAGTTGCGCGTTGGCACGATTTAATTGTTTGTTCAGTTCACTGATTTCATTGACGCTGATGGCGACCGTCAAATCCTCAGCCAGATCCAGCGCCGCTTTTATGTCATTTTTAAGCCATGCTTCGCTGCTATCTTTTATTGTTTCCAGCCAGACTTCAGCCGCCTTGTCCGGCACCAAAGATAATGAGCCTTGCGTTATGGTTGCCAGCGAATCCCGGCTAGCCAACCATTGGTGCTGGCGCAATGTTGCTTTGCGAAACATAAGCATCCAGCCATTTTTCTCAGCTGCAGCAGGCAAACGCACCGCCATCAAGCCTGCTCGGTTTCGTAAATCCACCAAATCCTTTAGTTTGGTAGCACCAAGGCGCTCACAGCACCAGACTTTATCTTCGGCAACATGCTGGTTTAGCCATTTGGCGACGATATCAATCTCATATACATCCAGCGTTTCGGCAAAGCAGGTGATTTTGTTGCCATAAACCAGCGCCATGCCACAAAGTCGGAATAATTGCATCCAACTGCGGCCATGCGCTTTGAATAATTCATCTGGCTGACTGATTAAGCCACGTTCGGCAGACAATAATTCCCGGCTGTCCATCACTTGCTGTAAAAATACCGCTCCCTGTAATTGTTCCAGCAAAAACAAACGCTGCGATGCCATTTGCACAAGATTAAACGCTGCATCACGCTGTGCTGGCGATAATGTCAATGGATTAAAACTATGGCATACAAGTAACCCCCATAGTTTCTGGTGGCTATGGATAGCAATAGTCATAGCTGATTTGACATCAATTCCTGCAAGGTAAGTTTTGTGATGCGGTGATAGCGCCCGCAGATAACCGTAGGTCATATCAAGCAGCGGCAAATCAGCATGATGTGCCGGCACTAACGGTACCGTTTTTGCCATGACATCCGGCACGCTGAGTATTGGATTATCAACATAACGATCACGGACCATTTTCGGAATGTCATCCGCAGGTAATCGGTAATGCAATAAACTTCGCTCTGGCTGACGACAGCTTTCCGCTATCACGGTACGGTGAAACTGTTGATCAAATTCACATAACAGCACCCTATCAAAACCGGTCACGGCCTGAACACCCTGAGTCAGCGTTTGCAATAAAGGCCGCATGTCCCGAGTTGCCGCCAATTGGGTCAACCATTCATTGACGATGGGTAATAAACGCTGTTCGCCGGCACGCTGCAGCGGCTCAAACTCCACCACGACATCATCATCACTACGATATGCCATGACATAAAACCGTTGATAATGGCCAGAAACCTGGCGATTTATCACCATCGCAGCGGGCAATCGATTTTGTTTATGCAGCACTATCTGCAGACGCGTGTGTAATTTTGTGCCCAACAAATCTTTGGGGCTGGATTGTAAAGCAGTATCTACGGTAAGGCTGAGATGTTCGGCTAAATTGGCACTGACCTGGCGGACACTATTTAACCCTGCATCAAAACGCAGTAAACAGCCACTGTTCTGAATAGCCTCAACGGCAGTTCCATCTGGATTGAGCACATATTCAGATGACAAGCGGTTTTGCAAAGCAAACTCGGTCATCTTGATCCTCCGGCTGCGCCTTAAAGAAGTTGAGTAGTGACGTTATTAAGTCATTATATAGTTATATGGCGTCGAAGCATCTTGTTATACAGATTTGCCGGTTTTCATTCCGCACAAACAATACAACGGCTGACCGTCGGATCAAACTGCAAACGTGGCAGATCAATAGGCGCTTCACACTGAAAACAATAGCCAAACTCTTCATTGACCAGGCGATTTAATGCCCCATCAATTGCCTGCAATCGACGTTGCTGGCGACGCTGCGTTTCTAAAGCCAACTGCTGCGCCTGCAGTGCATCCATGCGTGATAAACGTCCTTGCCGGGACTGATCCAATTCAACAGTTTGACTGGCATCTTCAGCAATCGCACCAGCAACCTCTGCGCGCATATTCAGCAGTAAATCCTGAAAATGCTTTTTTTGTTTTTTATCCAGCATCTCGCCACCGTTCACCGTAATAACAATAGTGGGATATCACTCATCCGCACCATTCTGGCGGTGGTGCTGCCAACCAAAAACTGGCGGATACGTGAATGCCCGTAGGCACCCATAACCAACAGTTCAATTTGATTATCGATTTGATACTGATGTAAAGCCGGCTCAACATTACCCTGCAATAAAGCAGAGGTCACATCAAAGCCTGCGGCAGCGAGTTTTTCGGCAGCTGCCTGTAGTTTCTCCTGATGTGATTTATTACCATCAGCCACCATGACAATGTGACAAGCCATGTTTTTTAACAACGGTGTTTCTGACACTTTTTCAAGGGCTTTCTCACCAGTTTTACTGCCATCATAAGCGATCATAAAACGGGTGGGTGCTGTAAAGCCGGGCAGACAAATTAATATTGGCTTGTGCATAGAACGAATCATATTTTCTAAGTGACTGCCGAGGCTGTGTGTCTGATTCTGATGCACTTCCCCTTGCCGGCCAATGACTAAAACCCGTGTGTCATCCTGCAAATCCGTTAACGTTTCTATCAAGTTGCCATGACGTTGATGTGTGGTAATTTCGGTTGCGCCAGACTCCTGCGCAAGTTTTTTGGCATCCTGCAAAATATTTTTGCCATGCTCCAGCGCCAGGCGACTACGCTTTTCATCGAGTTCTACCAGTTCCTGCAACAAGTGTTCACGACTCCCCAAACCAATATTGCCTGACAAGTTTTTACTGTTCTCAGCGGTGGGATATTCTGTTTTATCCAGTACATGCAATAAATCCAAAGGTACATTCAGACGCTGGCTGGCCCAGGCTGCAGCATGACAAACTGCCGGCGTTGTAATTGAGCCGTCGATACACGCTATTATTTTTGACATTTCTCTCTCCTAATGGCCGCCAAGTATTTTCTCGACTTCTTCCGGCTTATCATGCACGCCGTATCTGTCAACGATCGTTGCAGTTGCCTCATTCATACCAATCAACTCAACTTCGGTACCTTCACGCCTGAATTTAATTACCACCTTATCCAGTGCTGAGACCGAGGTGATATCCCAGAAATGTGCATGGCT
>JBFJJO010000018.1:0-22376 GCA_041612215.1 Methylophaga sp. | reverse complement strand
CCGATGTGCTCAAACATATCGTATTAATCGAATGTTTGCAGCATCTGGGTAAAAAAGACAAAGCCTATGATTATATTGATAGCCATGCAGGAGCAGGTTTATACGATCTGGCATCAGTGCATGCGAGTAAATTGCAGGAATTTAAAAATGGTATCGGCAAATTAAACCCCACTGATTGGCCTGAACTTACTCGTTATTTGGAAGTAGTTAATAAGCTGAATCAGGATGGTGATTTGGGACTATATCCTGGCTCGCCGTGGATTGCGCTGCATTTTATGCGACCACAGGATCGGGCATGGCTCTATGAGTTACATTCTGAGGATGCACGCTTACTCGCCAATAATGTACGAAAAGATAAGCGCGCCCGGGTAATGCATGAAGATGGATTAAGCGGCTTATTGCGTTTGCTGCCGCCGAGTTCACGCCGTGGGCTAGTGTTGATTGATCCGTCTTATGAGATTAAGTCGGACTATGATTTGGTAGCAAAAATCGTCATTGAAGGTCATAAAAAATTCGCTACTGGCACGTATGCCATTTGGTATCCGGTAGTGGAACGCAGTCGGATTATTCGGCTGGAAAAACAGCTTGTTAAGAGTGGCATTCGCAATATTCAGCGCTTTGAACTGGGGATTACCGCTGATGGCAATGCATCGGGTATGACTGCTTCGGGTATGATTGTCATTAATCCACCCTGGCAGTTAATGGAAACCATGCAGACAATATTGCCAAAACTCAGCAAGGCTTTGGCTTTGGATAATAGCGCCTTTTATAAAGCCGATGTGTTGGTTGCTGAATAATGCGCTCTAAATTCAAGATCATATAAAACAGATTTTGCAAAGATCAGGGTTTAATCAGACATTCTGTCATCACTATCTCGCTCCAAGGCAACTTGGAGCCGCCCGGAACGAATATGCAAATCTCTTTGCGGGAATGGAATTTCAATGCCGTGCTCATCGAGCTGTGTATGAATTTCCCATAAAAGCATTGCCTTGGTCCCAGCAGGACGGCTCATCAGGTCGTTGCCTACCCATACCACCAGTTCAAAGTTAAGGCTGCTATCGCCAAATTCTGTCAGCCAAACTTGGGGCAATCTACCTGGATCATTGGCAATAATACCCTCAACATTTGCAGCAGCTTTCAATGCAGCAACTTTAACAAGCTCCTTATCGGTGCCGTAGGCAACACCAAATGGCACATGAATACGGCGAAATTTTTCATTAAAGCTCCAGTTAGTTACCTGGCCATTAACAAACTCGGAATTTGGCACCAGAATATCGACATTATCTCGCGTCGTGATACGGGTGTAACGCAGACCAATCTCGTTGACAATACCAGCAGTACCGGATGCTACCTCGATAAAATCACCAATCTTGAGGCTTTTTTCAAGAATCAAAATAATGCCGGAGACAAAATTACTGACAATATTTTGCAGACCGAAACCAATGCCAACGCCAATCGCGCCACCGATGAAAGCCAAGCCAGTAAGATTAAAGCCAATATAAGACAGGCCCACCAATGTTGCCGTGATCCAGATGATATAACGCAGTAATCGACTGATTAGGTAAAAGGTCGAATCATCAATATGACGATAGGAACGCCCAATCGTCATTCGTTGCAAGAGGCGCTCAACAGTTGAAGAAAGCCACCATGCGAAAACAACTATCAGCACAAAGCCAAAAACACTGGCCATCGTTATCGAGTTTTCACCTAGGATCGGTGTATTAAGAAGTACAACAAATTTATCGAAATAGGTGGTTATCCATTCCATCGCTAATGCACTTTGTGAAAGATTAAGGTTTCATAATATTGTCACGATCACCAATATAAGCCGTCAGTAAATTTTGGTCAGCCTTTGATACCGGTACTGGCTGCAAACGATATTCGCACAATGACTTTTACTGATGCATTCAAGTAAAAAAAACTATGAATATAGTACTGTAAACCTATCTTAAATCTGACATTCGATATTCTGCAATCAACGTATGAGTATCCCCCGGTGCCAGTTCGATACTGTCATCAGCGGCATTAGCGGTTTCCACACAAATAAACCGCTGATAGGCATCGATAAGCATATCTTTGAGGATGACAACTTTATTCCACGGATTCCAGACCACTGTGGTTTGTGACCCGTGGCTTTCAATGACTACACGGCGTTTTAACGCTTCATCTTCAATGAACAATTGTTCCGGTGAATGCAGATAAATCCGGTCCGTTTCGGCAACAAAGCGCACATCGCCTTGCTGTAACTTTTCTGCAAAATTCAGTGTTTTATCCAAATAATGATAGTTATCAAGGCCCCGCAAATGCAGCTTTTCGATATCACCAATATTGAAATAGGTATGTAAGGCCTGAGAAATGACAAAGCTTTCATGATCACGGTTTTCAGTCGTTAATGCCATTTTCAGGCTGTCACCAATGGTAACGGTTAATTGCAGTGAAAACTGGCAATGCCAGTACTTACGGCTTAAGTCATTGGGCAGCAATTGCAGAGTAATACTAACCGCATCATCAGCATGGCGGGTATCAAGCACCTGCCAGTTCTGATTGCGGGCAAAACCATGAGCCGGCCGGCCATGACCACTGGGATCATCACCGAACCACGGCCAGCAAATTGGCACACCTCCGCGAATTGCTCTGCCATCACCATAAGCACTTTGCGGGCTGAGAAATAATAAATCTGCATCTGCTAATGCCGGTTTAAATGACAAAACCTGTGCACCATAGGTGCTGATCTTTGCCTCGGCCTTGGCGGTTTTGATATTAGCCATCACCGTGCCATTTGGACCGTCAACAAAGGTCAGCGCATTTCCCAGCGAAAAAAGGCGGTTTAAATTTTCAGTGTCTTGCATGTTTTCTACGTCTCAAAAAAAAGACGGGCACGATGCCCGTCTTTTAACTGTTATTGAAACAGTAATTTAGTGCTGGTGACCGCCTTCGCCGTGAACATGACCGTGTTCCAGTTCTTCGGCACTTGGCTCACGCACTTCACGAATATTAACGTCAAAGTTCAAATGCACACCAGCCAATGGGTGATTGCCATCAACAGTGATGGTTTCGTTACCAACTTCGGTCACAGTCACAAGAACCGGACCTTGATCAGTTTCTGATTGAAATTGCATGCCAACTTCAACTTTCTCAACGCCGCTGAATAATTCCGCAGGCACTTCTTGTTTCAGTGCTTCATGACGTTCGCCATAAGCATTCGCTGGCTCAATGCTGGCTTTCACTTCATCACCGGCTTCTTTGCCCAACAAGGCATCTTCAAGACCCGGAATAATATTACCGGCGCCATGCAGATAAGCCAATGGACCCGCACCTTCAGAGCTATCGATGACCTGACCTTCATTGTTGGTGAGGGTGTAGTCGATGACGACCACGGTATTTTCTGCAACTTTCATAACTTCTCCTTACATGTGTTGGATAACAGCTGCAGCATAATCACTACAACTCAGCGCATCGACGCCCATAGCAGCGGCCAGATCGCCGGTCACCTGACCATTGGCAATCGCGCCGGATACACCGGAAACCACTTTGTCAGCAGCTTCCAACCAGCCCAAATGCCGTAACAACATTTCAGCTGATAAAATCAATGATGATGGATTGGCACTATCTTTACCGGCCAACGCTGGCGCGGTGCCATGTGTGGCTTCAAACATACCGATGGTATCTGACAGGTTAGCACCCGGTGAAATACCGATACCACCAACCTGCGCCGCCAGTGCGTCAGAAATATAGTCACCATTGAGATTGAGGGTTGCGACCACGTCGTAATCTGACGGGTGCAACAAAATTTCCTGTAAAAAGGCATCGGCAATCGAGTCTTTGACGACGATTTGCTTACCGGTCTCCGGGTTATTTAAGGCTTTCCATGGGCCGCCATCTAACGGCTTGGCAGCAAATTCTTTTTCAGCCAGATCATAACCCCATTGTTTAAAGCCACCTTCGGTGAACTTCATGATATTACCTTTGTGAACCAGTGTTACGGAGTCCCGATCATTATCAATAGCGTATTGAATCGCTTTACGTACCAGACGCTCTGTGCCTTCTCGCGAAATGGGTTTTATACCGATGCCGGAGGTGTCTGGAAAACGGATTTTGTTAACGCCCATCTCGTTTTGCAAAAAGTCGATAACCTTTTTGACTTCGGGTGATCCTGCCGCCCACTCAATACCCGCATAAATATCTTCCGAGTTTTCACGGAAAATCACCATATCAATAGCTTCTGGTTTTTTTACCGGGCTGGGTGTACCCGTGTAATAACGAACGGGCCGCTGGCAAACATATAAATCCAATGTCTGACGCAAAGCCACATTCAGCGAGCGAATGCCACCACCAACCGGCGTGGTCAGTGGGCCTTTAATAGATACAGAATACGCACGCAGCACATCCATCGTTTCGTCTGGCAACCAGGTATCTTTATCGTAAATACTGGTGGCTTTTTCGCCGGCATAAACTTCCATCCAGGAGATTTTGCGCTCAGCACCGTAAGACTTTTCGACCGCTGCATCAACAACTGCAATCATTGCTGGCGTAATATCGACACCGATGCCGTCACCCTCAATAAATGGAATAATCGGCTGATTCGGAACGTTCAGCGAAAAATCGGCATTCACGCCAATGGCCTGTCCCTGATCCGGTACACTGATATGCTGATACGCCATTCACGCGGCTCCTGAAAAATTAAAAGCCGCATTTTAGCATTATCTGAGTCCGCACATCACCATGCCAAAATTAATCGCCCTAAATAAACCCTTTGATGTGTTGTGTCAGTTTACCGATAGCGATGGCCGGCAGACATTAAAAGATTTTATCGATGTGCCCGGCGTTTATGCTGCCGGTCGTTTAGATCGTGACAGCGAAGGCTTATTACTGCTCACTGATAACGGCCAATGGCAACAGCAAATCGCCGATCCACAACACAAAATGGCCAAGACCTATTGGGTACAGGTTGAAAATATTCCAGATGCTGTTACCTTACAACAATTGCAAAATGGTGTGCAATTAAAAGACGGCACCACCCTGCCCGCGCAAGCACAGCTGATTGATGAACCTGCTATCTGGCCGCGCAATCCACCGGTGCGTTTTCGGCAAAGTATTCCTACACAGTGGCTGGAACTGACCATCCGAGAAGGCAAAAACCGTCAGGTTCGGCGGATGACAGCTGCTGTGGGCCATCCAACTTTGCGGTTAATTCGTGCCGCTATCGGGCCCTGGTCAATAGGTGATTTATTACCAGGACAATGGTGGGAAGTTGAAGACAAGACCGTGTTAAAATGCGCTGATGATTTGGACTCCCAGAACCACCGTCGCCGCCGTCATCGAACGGGACCAGCAATTTCTGATGGTCGAGGAACGCATCGGCAGCGCCGTGAGACTCAACCAGCCCGCCGGCCACCTCGAAGACAACGAAAGTCTGATTGACGCCGTGATTCGCGAAACCCGCGAAGAAACAGCATGGCAATTTAAACCTTTAGCGTTGGTTGGCATTTATCGCTGGCGGCACGGCGCATCACAGGATACCTATATTCGCTTTTGTTTTACTGGTGAACTTGGTGAATTTCTGGATACACCGTTAGATCCCGATATTACACAGGCTGTCTGGTTAGATGCCGATACGATGAATACCCGTGCAGCACATTTTCGTACCCCGCTGGTTTTGCAGTGCTGGCAGGATTATATGGCCGGCAAACGCTACTCACTTGATTTACTGAACGAATAATATGTCACCAACACAAAAAGTAGTCGTCGGGTTGTCCGGCGGTGTCGATTCTTCTGTGTCTGCCCTGTTGCTCAAACAGCAAGGCTATGATGTTGAAGGTCTGTTCATGAAAAACTGGGTCGATTTTGCAGATGAGAGCGAATGCACCATCGAAGAAGATCGCAAAGACGCCATGTCGGTTGCCGACAAAGTTGGCGTGCCATTTCATGAAGCCAATTTCGCCATGGAATACTGGGATTTTGTGTTTAAACATTTTCTTGATGAATACAAAGCCGGCCGTACTCCCAACCCCGATATTCTCTGTAACCGGGAAATCAAATTCAAAGCTTTCTTGGATCACGCGATGGCCCTGGGTGGTTATTTGATCGCCACCGGCCACTATGCCCGCGTTCGCGATGTTGATGGTGCGTTTCAACTGCTGAAAGGTTTAGATAATAAAAAAGACCAAAGCTACTTTTTATACACATTAGGCCAGGCGCAATTATCACGCACCTTATTTCCGCTGGGCGAATTGCCGAAAACAGAAGTTCGTAAAATTGCTGAAAAAGCGGGTTTTATTACTGCCGATAAAAAAGACAGTACCGGTATTTGTTTTATTGGTGAGCGGCGATTCCGCGAATTTCTCAGTCGTTATATTCCGGCGCAGCCCGGTGAAATGCGCACCCCGGAAGGTGAGCTGATTGGCGAACATTCAGGCTTAATGTATTACACGCTCGGTCAGCGTCAGGGGCTTGGCATTGGTGGTCGTGTTAACAGCACCGGCGAACCGTGGTTTGTCGCTGGCAAAGATATGGAAAAGCGCATTCTATATGTTGTTCAGGGTGAACATGAATGGCTGTACAGCACAGAATTAACAGCTGAACAACTATCCTGGGTTGCCGGCAAGGCACCCACATTGCCATGCCGTGCCGCTGCGAAAACCCGCTATCGACAACCGGATCAGGCCTGCGTCATTGAGCAAAATGCAGATGGGCAAATCGTCGTCACCTTTGATAACAAACAACGTGCGGTAACACCGGGTCAATCAGTTGTATTTTATCAGGATGATGTTTGCCTCGGCGGCGGCATTATTGTTGATACCAATGCCCCGGGTGTGCATCCATGACAAAAGCCAATCCCTATCAAGATCGGGTAATTGCGCTGTCAGCGTTGATGCAAACAGTAACGCTGGTGCAGCAAATTGCTGATAGCGGCCAGATGAATAATGACGATTTCACCACGATGCTCAGCAGCTTACTGGCAACCAACGCCACCAGTGCTGCTGACGTTTATGGTGGTATTGAAAATATACGTAGCGGTCTACTGCAGTTTAATCAGCAACTGTCTAAGAAAAAATCTTCCAAGGATGTGGTGCTGTTACGTTATGCCATTGGCCTGCTGCATTTGGAACGGAAATTAGCCAAACGGCCGGCTATGTTGGATTTAATCAGCCGGGAAATTGAACAAATTCCGCAGCAGATCGAATATTTTGGCAGTATCACCAGCCCGCAGGTGGTGGCGCGATTTGCCGGTATTTATGAACGCACAATCAGCGAACTGACGCCGCGTATACAGGTATACGGCGATGCCGGTTATCTGCAACAGCCTGACAATGTCAACAGAGTGCGGGCGTTGCTGCTGGCCGGGATCCGGGCGGCAGTATTATGGCGGCAAAAAGGTGGCAACCGCTGGCAGTTTATTTTTGCTAGCAATAAATTGCTCAATACTGGTGCCGAACTGTATAAGTCGCTGTAAACAACTTCTTTATCCAGCTACAAAAACATTGCGGTTGATACCCCGGCGGCGCCAAAAATCATGTACATCACCAAGATTTGATATTACGCGACAATCACTGGTGATACACCTGATAGAATCTGGCCGGTCATCATGCCCGGTAAAGATATCTGGCCCAAAGCCAGCATTGCGTTTATCTGCGGAATAAAAGCTGCCTGAAACGCCGCCGTGATGGCTTTTGATTATCAGTGCCACAGGTATGAAAGCGATCCCCAGGTTCAGTGCCGGAATGGCTTCTACGGTTTCATTCATAATGTTTCAGACATAAAAAAGGCCGTTTCCAGTAACAGAAACAGCCTTTTGTTGAAGCGCAGCCGGTTTAGCTTACAGCCGCCTGTTTGTATTCTTCCAGTTCATGGAAGTTCAGGTAGCGGTAGATTTCTTCGGCCATCGGCTGGATACCGGAAACTTTTTCCATATACTCGGCAACCGTCGGGATTCGGCCCAAACTGGCAACCACTGCTGCTAACTCTGCTGATGACAAATACACATCCGCACCATTACCCAAACGATTGGGGAAGTTACGTGTAGAGGTCGACACTACCTTGGCATTGTCAGCAACGCGTGCCTGATTACCCATACACAGAGAACAACCCGGTGTTTCGGTGCGGGCGCCAACGCGGCCAAAGGTGTTGTAAATTCCCTCTTCGGTTAACTGATGTTTGTCCATTTTGGTCGGCGGCGCGACCCACAACTTGACCGGCAAGTTACCCATGTTTTCCAGTACTTTGCCGGCGGCACGGTAATGACCAATATTGGTCATACAAGAACCAATAAAGACTTCATCGATTTGTTCGCCAGCAACCTCTGATAACGGTTTAATATCATCCGGATCGTTCGGGCAGGCCAACAGCGGTTCTTTGATGTCATTCAAATTAATGTCAATGATCGCGGCATATTCGGCATCGGCATCCGGCTCTAATAATTGCGGATCAGCCAGCCAGGCTTTCATGGAATCGATACGACGTTGCAAAGTGCGCGGATCTTCGTAGCCTTCAGAAATCATCCATTCCATCAATGCAATATTAGACTGCATGAATTCAATGATTGGCTCTTTATTAAGGCGCACGGTACAACCGTTGGCACTGCGTTCAGCAGATGCATCAGATAACTCAAATGCTTGCTCTACTTTCAGATCCGGCAGGCCTTCAATTTCCAGTACACGGCCATTAAAAATATTTTTCTTACCCTTCTTCTCAACGGTCAGCAAGCCTTCCTGAATCGCTGCATAAGGAATGGCATTAACCAAATCCCGCAAGGTAATACCCGGCTGCATTTCACCTTTAAAACGCACCAGTACCGATTCCGGCATATCTAAAGGCATCACGCCCAGCGCTGCCGCAAACGCCACCAAACCAGAACCAGCAGGGAAACTGATACCAATCGGGAATCGGGTATGCGAATCGCCGCCAGTACCTACGGTATCCGGCAAAATCATCCGGTTTAACCAGGAGTGAATAACCCCATCGCCGGGCCGTAATGATACGCCGCCACGGGTGCTAATAAATTCCGGTAATTCATGTTGCAACTTAATATCTACTGGTTTCGGATAAGCTGCGGTATGACAAAAAGACTGCATGACCAAATCGGCCGAAAAGCCCAGGCAAGCCAGCTCTTTAAGTTCATCACGGGTCATTGCACCGGTCGTATCCTGCGAACCGACCGTCGTCACCGTAGGCTCACAATAGGCACCCGGCCGCACGCCATTGACACCACAGGCTTTACCTACCATTTTTTGCGCCAGTGTGTAGCCTTTATCGCTATGTACTGGCTCAACGGGCCTTTTGAAAATATCAGATGGCGTCAAACCTAATGTTTCACGGGATTTATCTGTCAGACCCCGGCCGATAATTAATGGGATCCGGCCACCGGCGCGCACTTCATCAGCCAGAGTGGTTGGCTTTAATGTGAATTCAGATAATACATCGCCCGCTTCATTAACAATCTTGCCTTCATAGGGTTTGATAATAATGACATCACCGGTTTCCAATTGATCGACATTACATTCAATGGGTAAAGCACCAGAATCTTCCGCAGTATTAAAGAAAATCGGCGCGATATTGTTACCAAGAATAACACCGCCCTGGCGTTTATTGGGCACATAAGCAACATCATGCCCCATATGCCATAACACGGAGTTAATTGCTGATTTTCGCGATGAACCGGTACCGACCACATCACCTACATAAGCCAGCGGATGTCCTTTTTCTTTTAACGTAATAATTGTTTCCAGGGCATCAGGCATTTTACTGACCAGCATTGCTTTGGCATGCAATGGGATATCCGGACGGCTCCAGGCTTCTGTAGCCGGAGATAAATCATCTGTATTTGTTTCACCGGGGACTTTAAAAACGGTAACGGTGATTTCATCTTCCAGTTTTGGCCGGTTGGTAAACCATTCGGCGTCTGCCCAGGATTGCAGTACGTTTTTGGCGTGTTGGTTATGTTCGGCTTTTTCGACAACATCATGATAAGCGTCATAAACCATAACAATTTTTTTCAATGCCGCTTCGGCTGCCTCAGCGGTTTTCTTATTATCCAGCAGTTCAATCAGCGGTGCGATGTTGTAACCGCCCATCATCGTGCCCAGCAGTTCTGTGGCACGAATCGGATCAATAAACTGACAATCGGCTTCACCCTTGGCAATTGCCGCTAGAAAACCAGCTTTAACGTAAGCGGCTTTATCAACACCTGGCGGAACCCGGTGAACCAACAGTTCAAGTAGCGCTTCGGTGTCTGCGGATTTCGGTTGTTTCAACTGTTCGATAATGGCTGAAACCTGAACTGCGTCTAGAGGCAGCGGTGGCAAACCTTCGGCAGCACGTTCATCTACATGTTTTTGGTATTCTTGCAGCACGTAATTCGCTCCACGTTAGTTATCGTTCGGTTTGCGCATTTTAGCGCACATTCAAGCTTCACACCGAATCAAATCCGGATTTGATGATGACATCTGCTATAATTTTGCGCATATTTCAGCTTGTTTTCTACGGAGTTTTCATGGAATTAACTGCACTGACCGCGATTTCACCGGTCGATGGCCGCTATGCCGACAAAACCAAAGCCCTGCGCCCTTTTTTCAGTGAATATGGCTTGCTGAAAGCCCGTGTGGAAGTTGAGCTGCGCTGGTTACATTTGTTGGGGGCCAATGCTGGTATCCCTGAAGTGCCGAAGTTAAGCCCTGATGCCGAAAACTTTATTAACGCCATGATTAATGATTTCACGGTTGACGATGCGCAGACGATTAAAGATATCGAGCGCACGACCAACCATGATGTTAAAGCTGTGGAATATTTCATCAAAAACAAATTTGCCGTAAACAACGAACTAAATGCCGTTAAAGAATTTGTTCATTTTGCCTGCACATCGGAAGACATTAATAACACCGCCTACGGCATCATGTTGAAAAATGCCCGTGAGCAAGTGGTTTTGCCGGAAATGGATACCATCATCGCTGCCCTGCAAAAACTGGCACATGAACAGGCCGCTACGCCGATGATGTCGCGCACTCATGGCCAGCCTGCGTCACCGACCACACTGGGTAAAGAAATTGCCAATGTCGTGAAACGGCTGGAATTGCAACGTACTCATGTTGCCGCAGTGTTGCTTTACGGCAAAATGAATGGTGCTGTTGGTAACTACAATGCGCACTTAGCAGCATATCCCGATGTTGACTGGCCGATGATGGCACATGCTTTTGTCACCGGTCTTGGCCTGCGCTGGAATCAATACACCACACAAATTGAGCCACATGATTACGTTGCCGAGTTATTTCAGGCGATGATTCGTTTTAATACGGTGCTGATTGATTTCTGCCGCGACATCTGGAGCTATATATCCATCGGTTATTTCAAACAAAAAACCGTTAAAGGCGAAATCGGTTCATCAACGATGCCACACAAAGTTAACCCGATTGATTTTGAAAATGCCGAGGGTAATTTGGGGATTGCCAATGCGACCTTTGACCATTTGGCACTAAAATTACCGATTTCACGCTGGCAGCGGGATCTGACCGATTCGACCGTGCTGCGTAATATCGGTGTGGGTTTTGCTCATTCAATGCTCGCGTACAGCTCGGCGCTGAAAGGCATCAGCAAATTAGAACCTGCGCCGGAAACTATGGCCGCCGATCTGGATGCAAACTGGGAATTACTGGCAGAACCGATACAGACCGTGATGCGCCGTTATGGCATTGATAATCCGTATGAAAAACTCAAAGAACTGACACGTGGTCAGCGGGTCAATAAAGCCATTATGCAAGCATTTATTGACGATTTGGATATGCCGGAAGAAGCCAAACAGGCATTAAAAGCCATGACACCGGCCAGTTATATTGGTAATGCCGCCGAGCAGGCGCGTAACTGCTGATATGTCTGATAACGACAACTCTGCTGGGTCTAACCGTCAGGTCATAGATGGCCGGCTTCAGGCGGTGGCTGCCGGTAATCAGTTAATCCAACTGGCGAAACGGGAAATTTGTTTTTTTGCGCCCAGTTTGGATAAACATTTACTGGATAATGATGAGGCATTAACCGCTATCAGTGCATTTGCCCGTGATAGCCGGTTCAGTAAAGTACGTTTGTTGGTGCATTCCAGCCGCGATGCCGTCAGTCAAAGTCATCGTTTATTGCCGCTGGCACAACGGCTAAGCAGTCATATCGTCTTACATGAATGCGCGCGCGAAGATCAGGATCAATGTCATCTGTATCTGCTAATCGATGATAACGCGACGTTATATTGTAGCGATCCGTTGCGTTATCAGGGATATCTTGCCAAAGCGGATCGAGCCCAAAACCTGCAATTACGTCAGCAATTTGAAGCGATATGGGCACGCAGCCATCCTGATGTGCAATCTCGCCGATTGCATATCTGAGAGGCTTCGCTGGTGAAACGTCATTTAATTACCTTACTGTTTCTCTTCTGGCTGATACCAGTTTGGGCGGTCAGCAGTATGCATACCATTGAATTGAAACATCGCACGCCAGCGGAAGTCTTACCGGAAATTAAGTTCTTACTACCAGAAGACGCTGCAGTCAGCAGTTTTGATAACACGATTATTTTACGCAGTGATGGTGCGACCTTTGAAGATGTCCGGCGGGTATTAGATGTACTCGATAAACCGCAGCAACTTATTAATATTACCGTGCTGCGCAGTCAGCAACAATTAACTAACCAACAACGCCAGGATGGCCGGCTGGTGATTGATGGTGAATCGGCTAGCGTCGAAATCAATCGCTGGTCAACCCGGGATAGTCGAAACCGCGATATGCAATTACAAGCACGTGGGCTTGCCGGTGAACCGATACAAATCAACACCGGTCAATTGATAGCCCAGCATGGACAATTGCTTTTACTTGGCCCGCGTGGTGGGGTTGCTGTTCAGGATACCACCCGCTATTTGCCGATTAATAATGGCATTCAGGCATTGGTGTCCGTTTTATCTGATAAACAGTTACGTATAGAACTGTTTCCAGGCTTTGCTGAATTTGACCGGCGCAGTGGTGATATCGACAGCAGTAGCTTGTTAACGACGATAAACGCCAAGGCAGGTGAATGGCTGTTAATTGGCCAGACTGGTGACAGTGAGGCCTTTACCGGTAATCAAACCCAATACCGTAGCCATAGCGACAACCAGCAGTTTATTTATATGAAAGTCGAATTGAATTGATTTTAAAGAGGTTTATTTATCTATATGGATGTTAAAGAAGCGATCCGCACACGGCGTTCTATCAAACACTACGATCCCAGCCATGAAATGACCGAAGCGGAAGTTCAGGAATTAATGGAATATGCCGTTCTGTCACCTACCGCTTTCAACATCCAACATTGGCGCTTTATCCGTATTCAGGATAAAGCCAAACGCCAGCAGGTTTTTGAGGCAGCGTGGGGACAGGCTCAGGTGGTTGATGCGTCAATGTTACTCGTATTGTGTGCCGATCTTAATGCCTGGGAGAAAAAACCAGAGCGCTACTGGCGCAATGCTCCACAAGCCGCACAAGATGCCATTTTACCAGCCATTGAAAATTACTATACCAATCATCATCAAGGCCAACGCGATGAATGCATTCGTTCGGTCAGTATTGCCGCAATGAATATCATGCTGATGGCACGGGAAATGGGTTATGACACCTGTCCGATGGATGGTTTTGATTTTGATAAAGTCGCCAAAATAATTAATCTGCCACATGATCACATCATTGTGATGATGATTACAGTTGGTAAAAAACTGCAGGATGCACGACCACGTGCAGGCCAGTTACCACTTGAGGAAGTCTTTGTAACCGACAGTTTTTAAATGCTTTTATATAATAGGGGGTGGTGCTTCAGAAACGCTGTTGCGCCCCTGCCGCTTTGCCATGTACAAGGCCCTGTCTGCACGTTGCATAAAGCTGTCAACGCCTTCGCTGCTGACATAACGCGCCACACCAAATGACATGGTGATGACACCCAGTGGTTCATGGGTATCTTTACGTTGAATGCGTTTGCCGGAAATTTCAGTACGTAAAGCTTCGGCAATGAGCCGGGCATTCTGTAGTGTGGTATTCATCAGCAAAATAGCGAATTCTTCACCGCCATAACGGGCCACCATATCACGGCCCTTTAAAGCATTTTTGAGGGTTTCGGCGATGACGCGTAATACCTGGTCACCAACCAATTGGCCATGTTTATCATTAATGCTGCTGAACATATCCAGATCACAAAAAACCACCGAGACATCCATACCGCTGACATCGGCATCTTGCGTGGCTTTGGTCACCACATCGTCAAAGGCTTTGCGATTAGCGAGCCCAGTCAACGTATCCGTTTTGGCTTCACGGCGGGCTTCATCAAGCAGTTTTTTCAAAACGTCGACTTCAACAATTGCAGTATTTAAGCGTTCTCCTAACATTTCACCGGCGGAGACCACCAGCCGGGTTTCGATCAAAATCTCCTCAACTAAATCATGTAGTTGTTGTTTAGAAATATCTGGCTGTAAGCGCGCCAGCATGCGCTGCAGCTGAATATTACTTTTATCGGTGGTGTTAACGCCAGTGTAAACAAAATTAAGCACCTGCTTAAGCAGACGGCCCATTTCCTGACGCATTTCCAGCAAGGCATTGCGATCTTTTTCGCGATCAAAAAACCGTTCATAGAGCGCGCGACTTTGTTGTTCGGTGAGATGGCCATGTTCGGCTAGTTCGTCATCCAGCGCTTCCATCAGGTTGGCATTATTACCGGATACGTATTCATACCAAACGGCATAATTCGCGGGCGTCTGGGCAATGCCATGCTTTTTCATCATGGATATCGCCAAGCGCATATATTCCGCAGTGCGTTCTTCGTATTGGGTGTAATCCATTAATCCCTGCCTATCACTCTCAACGAGCTGTACTGTAATTACCGTTTCTTGCCAGCGATTTTCAGACGTAAGGCATTGAGTTTAATAAAGCCCTCAGCATCCTTCTGATCATAGGCACCTAAATCATCTTCAAAGGTGGCAATCGACTCGTCAAACAAGCTGTCTGTTGCCGAACGCCGTCCTACGACGACAACATTTCCTTTGTAAAGTTTGATTCTGACATCCCCGTTAACCGTTTGCTGTGATGCATCTATCATTGTTTGCATCATTTTTCGCTCGGGAGCCCACCAATAGCCGTTATAGATCATGCTGGCATAACGCGGCATCAATTCGTCTTTCAAATGTGCGACTTCACGATCTAATGTCAGCGATTCAATGGCACGGTGGGCACGCAACATCACCGTACCGGCTGGTGTTTCATAACAACCACGCGATTTCATACCGACATAACGGTTTTCAACAATATCCAGACGGCCAATACCCTGCTCACCGGCCACTTTATTCAAATAAGTCATCACCTGGGCCGGGCTCATGGCTTCGCCATTAATCGCCACAATATCGCCCTTCTCATAACTCAACTCTAAATATACTGCTTTATCTGGTGCTTTTTCCGGTGACACTGACCAGCGCCACATAGATTCTTCGGCTTCGGCCCATGGATCTTCAAGAATGCCGCCTTCATAGGAAATATGCAGTAAGTTGGCGTCCATGGAATACGGCGATTTTTTACCTTGCTTCATTTCTACTGGAATGCCATGTTGTTCGGCGTAATCGAGCAGTTTTTGCCGCGACAGCAGATCCCATTCACGCCAAGGTGCGATCACTTTGATATTTGGATTAAGGCCATAGGCACCGAGTTCAAAACGGACCTGATCATTTCCTTTACCTGTAGCACCGTGGGCAACGGCCTGGGCGCCGGTATCGGCAGCGATTTCTACCAGTCGTTTGGCAATTAATGGCCGGGCAATTGAGGTACCAAGCAAATATTCGCCTTCATAAATAGCATTGGCGCGAAACATCGGAAACACAAAATCACGGGCAAACTCTTCACGCAAATCTTCGATATAGATTTCTTTTATGCCCATAGCTTGCGCTTTAGATCGTGCGGGTTCGACTTCTTCGCCCTGCCCTAAATCTGCGGTAAACGTGACCACTTCACATTGGTATTTGTCCTGCAGCCACTTTAAAATAACTGACGTGTCGAGACCGCCGGAATAGGCCAGCACAACCTTGTTGATATCAGACATGGGGAAAAGATCCTGTAACAAAGAATGAGTTTAAAAACAGAGCGTATTGTATCAAAAACCGCGCAAGGCCAGCACTTCCTTAACGGCTTTACGGGAGGCAGTTTTACAACTGATCCGCCGCGGCGCATCAATGTATCGCAAGCGAAAACCCAACTTGCGATACAACTGACAGATCCGCGGCGTTGCCTGATTGGACAACACCACGGGACCCGGATGTTTGGCTAGCCATTCAGCAAGACGCTCCTGATCCTGCCAATCAAACCCTTGCTGGGAATATTGGCGAAATGGCACATCATAGGGTGGATCAGCATAAATAAAATCATTATCGGCAATGGCCATTTGTTCAAAATCGATATTACAAAACTGCCATTGCGACAATACCGGTCGATATGCTGAAAAATCCGTCAGATAATGAATAGTTTTATAACGACCGAATGGCACATTGTAACCACCCGTTTTATTGAAGCGGCACAGGCCGTTATAGCCAGTACGGTTCAGATAATAAAACAATTGCGCCCGCTGCCGCGGGTCCTGCAAATTATCATTAAAAAGTTGCCGGTGCTGATAGTACAAAGACTCATCGTTGGCCAACGCAATGTCCATCGACAATCCCGTTTTCAACTGCTGATAAAAATTAATCAGTGCCGGGTTAATATCGTTCAGTAATGCCTGTTTTGGCTGTAACCCCAGTGCCACTGACAAGCCCCCACAAAATGGCTCCACCAGCCGTTTATCAGCATGTGGCTGCCATAATTTATGGAGTGTAGGTAATAACCAGCGTTTACCGCCCGCCCATTTCAAAGGGGGGCGTAATACAGTTGTTTCGCTCATTTATAGACAGGGAAAAAATACAAACAAGGGCCGGTCACCAGACCGGCCCTTGTTTTGATTCAGGCAAAATACCTTGTTGCGGCATTATCTCGAGTGCAAAGTCTGCCGGGGCGGCATCAAATCGGTAATATTGCCCTCTGCCATTTCCGCGGCAAAGCCAAGGGTTTCAGACAAGGTCGGATGCGGATGAATGGTCAGACCAATATCTTCGGCATCCGCACCCATTTCTAATGCTAATACTGCTTCAGCAATAAGTTCACCCGCATTAGGACCGACAATACCAGCACCGATTAAACGACCAGTCGATTTTTCAAACAGAGCCTTGGTCAAGCCCTCATCACGACCAATACTCAGACTACGACCGCTGGCTGCCCATGGGAAGGCACCTTTAACGTATTCAATGCCCTGTGCTTTTGCTTCGGTTTCGCTCAGGCCCATCCAAGCGACTTCCGGATCGGTATAAGCGACTGACGGAATAGTCATCGGCTCAAATACTGATTTTTGACCGGCAATGACTTCAGCCGCCACTTTACCTTCATGGGTGGCTTTATGGGCCAGCATCGGCTGGCCGACAATGTCGCCAATGGCAAAAATATGTGGTTGATTGGTACGCATCTGACCATCAACTTCGATAAAACCCCAGTCGTTCACCTGAACGCCGGCTGCTTCAGCGTTAATCAGTTTGCCATTAGGCGTGCGGCCGACAGCAACCAGAATCTTGTCAAACGTTTGTGGCTTCGGTGCATTATCGCCTTCAAAAGTGACTTTTAAACCTGATTTGAGTGGCGATATTTCACTGACTTTTGTTTTAAGATAGATAGCTTCATACTGCTTTTCAATATGCTGATGTAATGGTTTGACGATATCTTTATCAGCACCAGGGATCAGGCTGTCCTGCAATTCGACAACACTGATTTTGGCACCCAGCGCATTATAAACAGTGGCCATTTCCAGGCCAATAATGCCGCCACCAATGACCAGCAGTCGTTTAGGAATATCTTCCAAATCCAGCGCATCGGTAGAATCCATCATACGAGGGTCGTCATTGGGAAACACCGGAATTTTGGTCACCCGTGAGCCGGCCGCAATAATGCAATTATCAAAACTAATCGTTTTTTCACCATCGGCCGTTTTAACCAACAGGCTATTGGCGCTGCTAAATTGACCTTCACCCTGAATAATGTCGACTTTGCGTTTTTTAGCAAGCGCTTTCAGACCGCCAGTCAATTTATCAACGACGCCGTCTTTCCAGGCCGCCAGTTGTTTTAAATCAATTTTCGGTGCACCAAAACTCACACCACTGTCTGACATATGGCTTGCTTCGTTAATGATTTGCGCGGTGTGCAACAAAGCTTTCGATGGAATGCACCCGACATTTAAACAAACCCCGCCAATCCGTTCATGGCGCTCGACCATGATAACTTGTTTGCCTAAATCGGCAGCCCGAAAAGCGGCGGTGTAGCCACCGGGCCCGGAACCCAATATCAAAACTTCAGCATGCATATCGCTGTGTTCAGGCTTGCTAGCTGCTTGGGGCGCAGCCTTAACAGGCTTTTCAGATTCGGTATCAGCCTTGCTTTCGGTCTTTGCCGGTGCAGACTCTTTGTTAGCTGGTTTTTCAGCCGGCGCATCGGTATTGTCACTGGCCGCACTTTCCAGTTTCAAAATCACGTCACCTTCACGGACTTTATCGCCAACCGAAACCAGTAACTCAACCACTTTACCGGCAGCGGTACTGGGGATTTCCATCGCTGCTTTGTCAGATTCCAGCGTAATGATGTCTTGGTTGGCGGTAATCTCATCACCAGCGGCTACCAGTACTTCGATAATTTCAACGGCGTCAAAATCACCAATATCGGGGACTTTTACTTCCACTAAACTCATAACAAGACCTTCCGGATATCTGACAACATTTGGCTGAGCATCACGGTGAAGCGGGCACCGGCAGCACCATCAATAACCCGGTGGTCATAAGAAATCGATAACGGCAACATCAGCCGCGGCACAAAATCCTTACCATTCCAGACGGGTTTCATCTGATGCCGGCTAACACCCAAAATCGCTACTTCCGGGGCGTTAACAATTGGCGTGAAGAATTGACCACCAATGCCACCCAAGCTAGAAATTGAGAAAGTGCCGCCTTGCATGTCTTTGGCGGTCAAGGCACCATCCCGGGCACGCTTACTGATTTCACCTAACTCACCAGCGAGCTCCAGAAAGCCTTTTTTATCAACGTCTTTGATAACCGGCACCATCAGTCCATTAGGCGTATCAACAGCAACACCAATGTTGTAATACTTCTTCAGGATCAATGTTTCTTTATCTTCACTAAGCGAAGAGTTGAACTCCGGATATTGTTTCAGACATGCCACCACAGCCTTCATAATAAATACCAGTGGTGTCAGATTAACGCCCTTCTGGGCTGCCATCTCTTTATTTTCTTTACGGAATTGGTCAAGCTCAGTGATATCCGCTTCATCAAATTGTGTGACATGCGGAATATTCAACCAGCATGCATGTAAATGTTTGCCGGAGATTTTCTTAATCCGCGACATTTCCTGACTATTGATTTCACCAAACTGCTCGTAATTAAATACCGGCACAGATGGAATACCACTGCCTTGTGCAGCTGGCGTTGCCGCCGGTGCTGACATGACTTGTTTAACAAACTTCTGGACGTCTTCCTTGGTAATGCGACCCTTGGCACCGGTACCAATAACTGAGGTCAGTTTCACGCCTAATTCACGGGCAAAACTTCGTACTGATGGCGAGGCATGCGCACGTTTTAGCCCCGATTTATTATCCGGTGCATAAGGAATTGCTTCTGCATCATCAAGCCGCGGCGTAGCCGGCACTGATTTTTCAGCTGACTTTTCTTCTGTTTTGGCCGGTGCAGCTCTTTCGGGTTTTGCCTCAGCTTTACTTTCAGTTTTATCAGGTGCGTCTGGTTTATCTTCTTTTTTACTGTCACCAGTCGACTCCAGCATAGCAATGACATCGCCTTCACTGATTTTGTCACCGACTTTGACTTTCAACGTTTTGATAACGCCAGCCATATCTGATGGGATACCCATCATGGCCTTATCGGATTCTACCGTGATGACTTCCTGATCTGCACTGACTTCGTCACCTTCGGCGACCAGTACTTCAATGATTTCAACACTTTCAAAGTCGCCGATATCCGGTACTTTCAGTTCAATTAATTCTGCCATGATTACGCCTTAACTGGATTGACTGCGTCTGCATTGATGTCGTATTGTTTGATGGCTTTTTCGACCACATCATGTTTGATATCGCCTTGATCAGCCAGCGCATTAAGCGTGGCCAACACAATATGATGACGATCAACTTCAAAAAAGCTGCGTAGTTGTTCACGCGTATCACTGCGACCAAAACCATCAGTACCCAAAACGGTGTAGCTATTTTTTACCCATGGCCGAATTTGTTCGGCATACATACGCATATAGTCAGTTGCCGCGACCACGACACCCGGCTGATCATCCAGACACTCTGCGACGTAGGCTTTTTGTTTAGTGGCCGTTGGGTGCAGACGATTATGGCGATCAATATGCTGACCGTTTCGTGTCAACTCATTGAAGCTGGTTGCGCTCCATACATTGACTGAGACTTTCCAGTCCTTTTCGAGCAGTTCGGCGGCCATTTCAACTTCACGCAAAATCGTACCACTACCAATCAGCTGCGCTTTCAGCTTATGTTTACCGCCAGATTTCAGCTGGTACATGCCTTTGATAATGCCGTCTTCGGCACCTTCAGGCAGCGCTGGATGTGCATAGTTTTCGTTCATTGCTGTCAGGTAATAAAACACGTTTTCCTGTTTTTCATACATTCGGCGCATACCATCATGAACAATCACCGCCACTTCATAAGCATAAGTCGGATCATAACTGATGCAATTTGGCACAGTGTTGGCCAAAATCATGCTGTGGCCATCCTGATGTTGCAAACCTTCACCATTCAATGTGGTGCGACCGGCAGTACCGCCAATCAAGAAGCCTTTGGCCTGAATATCACCGGCCAGCCAGCACAAATCCCCGACCCGCTGAAAGCCAAACATTGAATAATAAATATAGAACGGCACCATATTAACGTTGTAATTAGAATACGCCGTTGCTGCCGAGATCCACTCTGACATCGCACCGGCCTCATTGATGCCTTCTTCGAGAATCTGACCAGTGGTATCTTCGCGGTACCACATCACTTTACCGGAATCTTCTGGTTCATATTTCTGGCCTGATGAAGAGTAAATACCGACGCTGCGGAACAGACCTTCCATACCAAAAGTCCGCGCTTCATCGGGGACAATCGGCACAATATTTTTGCCAAGCGATTTATCACGAATTAATGCTGTTAATATCCGGACAAATGCCATAGTGGTAGATAATTCACGATCACCACTGGATTTCAGTACCGCATCAAAAATTTTCAAATCAGGAATTTTTAATGCCGGGGCTCTGGTATTACGCTTTGGCAGGAAACCACCTAGCTCGTTACGACGTTTCAGCAAGTATTCTTTTTCCGGACTGCCGTCTTTAAGAGTCAGATACGGAATTTTATCGATGTTTTCATCAGAAATCGGAATATTGAAACGATCGCGGAAGCGTTTCATTTGTTCAACTTCCAGTTTCTTCTGCTGATGGGTTGTGTTCTGGCCTTCACCAGCTTCACCCATGCCATAACCTTTAACCGTTTTCGCCAGAATCACGGTCGGTTGATCTTCATGATCTACAGCCCGTTTGTAAGCTGCATAAATCTTACGCGGATCATGGCCTCCACGAGACAGATGCCAGATATCTTCATCAGTCATATCAGAAACCATGTCCAGCAATTCCGGATATTTACCGAAGAAATGCTTACGCACATAAGCGCCGTCTTTGGCTTTGTAATTCTGGTATTCGCCGTCGACGACTTCTTCCATGCGTTTCAGTAACAAGCCCTTGGTATCACGTGCCAACAACTGATCCCAGCCGCTGCCCCACAAGACTTTGATAACGTTCCAGCCAGCACCACGGAATAAAGCTTCCAATTCCTGAACGATTTTGCCGTTACCACGCACCGGCCCGTCAAGACGTTGCAGGTTACAGTTAACAACAAAAATCAGATTGTCGAGCTTTTCACGACCAGCCAGCGTAATAGCACCCAGTGATTCCGGCTCATCCATTTCGCCATCACCCAGATAGGCCCAAACATGACGACCACTGGTTTTAACAATCTCGCGATGCTCCATGTATTTCATGAAACGTGCTTGATAAATTGCCAGGATTGGACCTAAGCCCATGGATACCGTTGGGAATTGCCAGTAATCAGGCATTAACCATGGATGTGGATAGGATGACAAGCCTTTGCCGTTAACCTCAAAGCGAAAACCATCAAGTTGTGCTTCAGTCAGACGACCTTCAAGGAACGATCGGGCATAAATACCTGGTGAAGAATGGCCCTGGAAAAACACCAT
>JBFJJO010000017.1:0-22505 GCA_041612215.1 Methylophaga sp. | reverse complement strand
AGCAATGGTAGCAGCATCAATGGCAATGACCACAACCAGACCTGATAACCATCCGGCGCATGCTGTTTGGAGAAACCAGTCAGCCTAGGCGCAAGCGCCTGGACAATACCGTAGCCAATAACCCAGATCGCCAGCAGTGCCCCGATATAAATGGTTGGCCATTGTAATTGGGCATGTAAAAACACCGGTAAGGCAACAACAAACCAGACATCCCGTGAGCCAAACAGAAAAAATCGCGCTGCTGACAGTCGGTTTATAACAGGACTTTTGGACAGCACATCACGAAATTTGGGTTTGAAACTGCTGCGGCCCAGATCCCGTTTTAGTAGGCTGATGCTCCACACCAATACGATGGCTAATACACCGGCCAATACCAGAATAGCGCCGCGGAACCCCAGCCAGTAAAGCAAAGCCGCGCCAATAAAAAAGCCAACGCCTTTCAAGGCATTTTTAGACCCAGTGAGCAGTGCGATCCACTTAAATAAAGTTGACTGCTGATCATCTGAGACCAACATTTTGATGCTGGATTTGGCGCTCATCTTATTAAGATCTTTGGCAATACCCGATAACGCCTGGGCGACCATGACATAGGCGACTGTCAGCCACGCCGGATCCACCAGCAACATTGCCAAAGCCACTATCTGCAGCAGCAAACCTGCATGTAGGGTAATATTCAGACCCAGCCGGGCTGCCAGCCAGCCACCGGTGAGATTGGTGACAATGCCGAAGAACTCATAGAGTACAAACAGCATGGCGACTTCCAGCGGACTGTAGCCCAGCTGATGAAAAAACAGCACCACCAACATGCGTAAAGCGCCATCAGAAATGGTAAAAGCCCAATAACTAAGTGTAACCACCAGGTATTGGCGTATCGCTTCCGGTAGGGCTTTCAGGCTAGCCAGCATGATGTCCCCAGCGTATTTAACATTATGACATTATGGTGCAGCCAGATGACCGTTTGTTTACAACATGATGCCTTTGATCATATAAAACACCATTGCTGAAAGCACTGCGGCGGCCGGCACGGTAATGATCCAGGCGGTAATGATCTTTTTCACCATATCGCGTTTTACAAACAGATTTTTCTGTTCTTTTTTAAGTTGCTTTTTGACTTTTTTGATGATTCTCTCTTCTTCATCAATCAGTCGGTATAACACCGTAACCCGTTGGTATTCCTCTACGCTTTTGCTGCTCTTGCCCTGCAAGTCATCCAGCTCTTGACGCAGTGCATTGAGTTGTTTTTTATCATCTTTAAGCTCGGTTTTTTCTTTGCGGATATCGCGTTCGAGCTTATTTGACTCATCCAACCATTCACGCAAAAAACCAACACCAAACACCCCGCCAATAGCAATATGCGTCGTGGAAACCGGCAAGCCCAACTGACTGGCAATAATCACCGTCAGCGCCGCTGCCATGGCAATCGAATAAGCACGCATTTGATCCAGTTCGGTAATTTCACCGCCGACAGTGCGAATCAGTCTCGGTCCATACAACCCCAGACCAATTGCAATGCCCAGCGCACCCACCGCCATCACCCATAATGGGATACCCGCTTCAGCAGTGATGCCACCGGTCATAATGGCGTCATTAATCGCCGCCAGCGGCCCGATAGCATTGGCAACGTCATTGGCACCATGGGCAAAACTGAGCAGGGCTGCTGCAAACACCAAGGGAATGGTAAATAATTTGTTCACATTGGCCCGATCGTTTTTCATATTTGGCATCTTGCGCCGCAAACTGCGCTTAATCAGCCGGTAAACCAGCAAACCAATGAATCCACCAATAATGAGAGCTGTCAAAAAGCTGGGTTTTTTGACGATTTCAACTTCAACCAGCGGCAACCAGTTAACAACTGCTAATAGTTTTGGCCAGATTTTAGACAGCCCCTTGATCACCAGATAAGTCGAAAACGCCCAGGCCATGATGCCGACATAGACCGGCACCCATTTATAAGATGCAGAGATTTTGTCGTCGCGGAATATGATGGTTTTTTTAATGGCCAACAAAAAACCGGCGGCGATAACACCACCCAATAAGGGAGAAATCACCCATGAACTAACGATGGCACCCATGGTGCCCCAGTCGACAATAGTAAAACCGGCCGCGGCAATGCCACCACCCATGACACCACCGACAATAGAATGTGTTGTTGAAACCGGTGCGCCAGCAAACGTTGCCAGATTTAACCACAGCGCTGCAGCCAGTAACGCCGCCATCATGGCCCAGACAAATTCTTCGGTATTACCACTGAAACCATTAATATCGACAATACCGCCTTTGATTGTCGACACCACATCACCGCCGGCAATAAAGGCACCCGAGGCCTCAAAAACCATGGCTATAACGATGGCACCGCCCATGGTAAGAGCTTTTGAACCTACGGCCGGCCCAACATTATTTGCGACATCATTAGCACCGATATTCATTGCCATATAAGCACCAAATACCGCCGCAATGGCTAAAAACAAGTTATTGGGTACACCGCCACTGGTGGTGAAACTGAAAACCAGAACAGCTGCCAGAAAAAACAGCGCCGCGCCGATGCGGGCTATTTCGGAATGGCTCTTTTTGAAGGCCTGTTTCTCAAGTTCATGAATGGTTTTAATTTCCACAAGACACCCGGGCTTCTGTTAAAAGAAGCCAATTATTACAGTTTAATGACAACATGGCACCCCATTCAGAGCAGGCGATGTAACATTGGCCTGCTAGAATAGTCTTAAAAACCAGTATCAGGTGTGTCTGAGGATTTATGCGAGCGATTATCGTCTTTCTATTATTGATAACCAGTTTTAGTGTCCATTCGCGCGACAGCGTGCTGGAACAACTCGGTTTTGCCGGCAGCGATGAACCGCTGGCCGTTGATGAAGCCTTCCGATTTTCGGCCAATGTCAAAGATCCAGCGCATCTGAATATCGGTTGGCAAGTCGCAGACGGTAATTACCTATACCGCAACAAAATCGAAGCACGCATTACCGATAATGATGCAGTTAGCATTCGCAACCTGAATTTACCGGAAGGCGAAAATAAAAATGATGAATATTTTGGGCTTACACAAGTCTACAATCAGGATTTGTTGCTCAGTGTGCCGCTGGACCGTCCCAATACTGAGCAAACGGTAACCCTAGAAGTTCGCTACCAGGGCTGCTCAGAAACCTTCAATATCTGCTATCCGCCAGAAATCAAAACCGTTCAGCTTGATTTGCCCGCCATCAATCCGGCAGTCACCCTAGCATTAATGTCTGCTGATGAGCTAATAACACCGATTGATGCCACCGTCACTGGCAGTGAACAAGACAAAATTGCCGAACGGCTGGCCAGCAATAATTTGCCTAAAATCCTGTTTGGCTTTTTAGGGCTGGGCTTACTTCTGGCGTTCACACCTTGTGTGTTTCCGATGATCCCGATCTTATCAAGCATTATTGTTGGTGAAGGTGAATCGGTAACGACCCGCCGGGCATTTACCTTGTCACTCATCTATGTATTGGCTATGTCGGTGACCTATACCGCTGCTGGTGTGTTGACCGGTATGCTAGGCGGAAACCTACAGTCACTGCTGCAAAACTTCTGGGTGATTGCTGCATTCAGTCTGATTCTGTTGGTACTGGCCTTATCGATGTTTGGCTTTTATGAATTACAATTGCCGCATTCTTTGCAACAACGGCTGCACCAAATCAGCCATCGTCAGCGGGGCGGTAAATTTGTCAGTGTGGCGTTGATGGGTCTGTTATCCGGGTTGATTGTCGGCCCCTGTTTGGCCCCGCCTTTGGCCGGCGCATTATTGTTTATAAGTCAGCATGCCGATCCATTACTCGGCGGCGCCGCATTATTTGCCATGAGTATCGGCATGGGCATTCCATTGTTAATTATCGGTACTTCGGCCGGCAGTTTGCTGCCACGTGCCGGCAACTGGATGGAAAATATCAAGGCCGTATTTGGTGTAATGCTTGTGGCACTGGCAATCTGGATGCTGTCGCGGGTGATTCCGCCAAGCCTGACCCTGGCCTTATGGTCTGCTTTGCTGATTATCTGTGCCGTGTATTTAGGGGCACTGGAAACACTGGGCATCGACGCCAATGGTTGGCAACGTTTCTGGAAAGGACTTGGCTTACTGAGCCTGACCTTGGGTGTTTTGTTGATGATCGGCGCAGCCAGTGGTGGCCAGCAATTGTGGCAACCATTGAAACATTTAACGGTTGGACAAAATGCCGGGCAAGCTGAAAAAGCACTTCAATTCACGTTGATCAACTCACCGGCCGCGTTGCAACAAGTGCTCGAGACTTCCGACAAGCCGGTGATGCTCGATTTTTATGCCGACTGGTGCAGCGATTGCAAAACCATGGAGCAAACCACGTTCAAAGATCCAGCGGTACTGGCAGCTCTCGAAAGCTACTTGTTGCTGAAAGTTGATTTAACCGATAACACACCGGATCAACAGGCTATTTTGCGAAACCTGAAAGTCTTTGGCCCACCCACCATGCTCTTTTTTGATGCTGATGGTAATGAATACGCCAGCCAACGGCTGATTGGTCATGTGTCCGCAGCAGAAATGCACAGTCATTTGGCACAAATAGCCCGTATGAAAACAAATTAACTCTACTTTCAGAAAGCTGTCTTTTCGGCGACATTCGCGTCAAAAAACCGCTGATTGAGCAAAAAACTGGACTTTATGTCGCTCGCTGGTGCAAAATCTCGCCTTGAGTTACCGATAAACGGATATTATTTTCAATGGCGAATGTTTTAGTGCTGCATGGCCCCAATCTCAATCTGCTAGGTCAGCGAGAGCCTGAAGTTTACGGTGCAACCACGCTGGATGATATTAATCAGCAGTTACAGTCAGTTGCCGTACAATCAGGTCATCAACTGCAAGCGCTACAAAGCAATGCCGAACATGAACTGGTCAATGCCGTGCAACAGGCAAGTGGAAAAGCTGACTTCATAATTATAAATCCGGCAGCTTTTACCCACACAAGTGTCGCGCTGCGTGATGCGCTGGCGGCGGTCGACATTCCGTTTATCGAAGTGCATTTATCTAATGTGCATCGCCGTGAGGCGTTTCGTCAGCATTCGTATTTTTCGGCGCTGGCGGTAGGCGTTATTTGCGGCCTGGGTGCACAAGGTTATTCTCTGGCGCTTCAAGCTGCCTTTCAACACATCAACAAAGGTTAATCCATGGATATTCGTAAAATTAAAAAGCTGATTGATCTGATCCAAGAATCTGATGTTGCCGAAATCGAAATTTCTGAAGGCGAAGAGTCAGTCAGAATCAGTCGTAACAGCACTTCACCGGTGCATCATTATGCGCCACCTCCACAAAGCTATCATGCGCCGGCACCTACCGCCGCAGAGACCAGTGCTGCCAATGCGGTTGTTGAAGCCGATAATAAAGCCGCTCAGAAAGCCAGCCATGAAGCCAATGCCTTGCGATCACCAATGGTTGGTACCTTTTATCGTTCATCATCGCCAGATACGGCACCATTTGTCGAAGTCGGCCAGCAGGTCAACGCCGGTGACGTGATTTGCATTATTGAAGCGATGAAAATGTTCAATCAGATTGAAGCAGATCGTAGTGGTACTGTTAAAGCCATTCTGGTCGAGGACGGTCATCCAGTTGAATATGACGAACCGCTGATCGTTATCGTTTAAGCCTTATGCTGGCCGGAGCCGGCATCCATGCTGATCCAAATTGCGGATAATCTTCTACCATGATTGATAAAATTGTTATTGCCAACCGAGGCGAAATCGCACTGCGTATTCTGCGCGCTTGCTGGGAATTAAATATCAAAACTGTTGCGGTACACTCTGATGTGGATCGTGATCTGAAACATGTACTGCTCGCCGACGAAACCGTTTGCATTGGCCCGGCGCCGTCTAATCTCAGTTATCTGAATATTCCGGCGTTAATCAGCGCCGCTGAAATTACTGATGCCACAGCGATCCATCCCGGTTATGGCTTTTTGTCAGAAAATGCTGATTTTGCTGAGCGCGTTGAGCAAAGTGGTTTTGTGTTTATCGGCCCACGTGCCGAAACCATCCGGCTGATGGGCGACAAAGTATCTGCCATAAAAGCAATGAAAACGGCTGGCGTACCCTGCGTGCCCGGTTCTGATGGTCCGCTTGATAACGATGATCAAACCAATATGCGTTTGGCACGTGAAATCGGTTATCCGATTATTATTAAAGCAGCCGGCGGCGGCGGTGGCCGTGGCATGCGCGAAGTGCATAGCGAAGCGCATTTGTTGAATGCCATTGCGCTGACCAAATCAGAAGCCAAGGCGGCTTTTGGTAATGATATGGTCTACATGGAAAAATTCCTGGAAAACCCACGTCATATCGAGTTTCAGGTACTGGCCGATGAACATGGCAATGCCATTCATCTGGGCGAGCGGGACTGCTCAATGCAGCGTCGCCATCAAAAAGTCGTCGAGGAAGCACCAGCGCCGGGCATTACTCAGGAAATGCGTGATCGCATGGGTAAAATCTGTGCTGATGCCTGTGTTCGAATCGGCTATCGCGGCGCCGGTACTTTTGAGTTTTTATATCAGGACGGCGAGTTTTACTTTATCGAAATGAATACCCGGATCCAGGTTGAGCATCCGGTTACCGAACGGGTTACCGATATCGATTTGGTTGCCGAACAAATCAAAATCGCATCCGGTTTACCGTTATCGGTTAAACAAGAAGACATCAGAATCCGCGGCCATGCCATTGAATGCCGGATCAATGCTGAAGATCCCCGCACCTTTATGCCTAGTCCCGGTGTGGTCACCCATTATCATGCACCGGGCGGTGCAGGCATCCGCATGGATTCGCATTTATACAGTGGTTACCGGGTTCCCCCCAACTATGACTCACTGATTGGCAAACTTATCGCTTACGGAAATACCCGCGAGTCAGCGATTGCTCGGATGCAGACAGCATTAAAAGAAATTGGTATCGACGGTATTAAAACCAATGTCGAGTTGCACCGTGACATTATGGATGACACCCATTTCCAGACCGGTGGCACCAATATTCACTATCTTGAGAAAAAACTCGGCCTCTAAGCCGTCACGACGATGGCTTCCTGGGTTCAATTTATTTTCAACAGCTCGCCTGATGCGGCCGATGCGCTGTCCGATGCCTTAACTGAGGCCGGCGCCGCGGCTGTGACCTTTCAGGACAATGCCGATCAACCCATTTATGAGCCGCCTGTCGGTGAAACGCCATTATGGTCGTCTACCCAGGTTATCGCCTTGTTTGATGCAACCACCAGCGAAGCCGATATGCGCGCTTCCGTTAAACCTTTTTTAGCCAGCGAATTACCGCCATTCAAAATGGAGGCGGTTGAAGATAAGGACTGGGAACGCGCCTGGATGGATGACTTCCAGCCGCTGTGTTTTGGCGACAGGTTATGGATCGTACCCAGCTGGCACCAACCACCACAAGCTGATGCCGTAAATATTTTGCTGGATCCCGGCCTGGCATTTGGTACCGGTACCCATCAGACCACAGCGTTATGTCTGCGTTGGCTGGATAAAGCCGATATTCAAGGCAAAACGGTTATTGATTATGGTTGCGGCAGCGGTATTCTCGGCATTGCTGCGGCACTACTGGGCGCTGAGCGGATTATTGCCGTGGATACGGATCCACAGGCACTGGCAGCCACTCAGGATAATGCACAGCGAAATAACGTGATAGTTGAAACCTATCTGCCCGACGCCTGCCCGCCAATACAATGTGATGTTTTGTTGGCCAATATTCTGGCCGGACCATTAATGCAGCTAGCACCATTGTTTGCTGAACTGACCCATGACGGCAGTGATATTGTGCTGTCTGGTATTCTTGATAGCCAGGCAGATGACGTCAGCGCGCATTATCAGCCCTATTTTAAAATGCAAAAAGCCCGGCAATTTGATGACTGGATGCGTTTATCAGGTGTTCGGCATGGCAACTAAAACCTTGCAAATCGGCCCCTACACCTTACCCAATAACTTATTTCTGGCACCGATGGCCGGTGTTACTGATCGGCCGTTTCGGCAACTGTGTCGCAAGCTTGGTGCCGGTATGGCAGTCTCTGAGATGATCACCGCCAATAAAGCCTTATGGGCCAGCAAAAAATCGTTGCTGCGCGCGAATCATGATGGCGAACCGGAACCGCGCAGCGTGCAGATTGCTGGTGCCGATCCTCAAATGATGGCCGACGCAGCACGACACAATGTCGATCAGGGCGCGCATATTATTGATATCAATATGGGCTGTCCTGCGAAAAAAGTTTGCAATGCCATGGCAGGATCAGCTTTGTTACCGCATGAAAAGCTGGTCGGTGAAATTCTTGACGCCGTGGTCAATGCTGTCAATGTGCCGGTCACGCTGAAAATTCGTACCGGCGCCAATCGACAAAATAAAAACGGGCTGCGTATTGCGCAAATAGCGGAACAAGCCGGCATTCAGGCATTGGCCATCCATGGTCGTACCCGCGCCGATCTGTATCACGGCGATGCTGAATACGAAACCATTGCTGATATCAAAAGCCGTATTGCGATTCCTGTGATTGCCAATGGTGATATTGATAGCCCCGAAAAAGCACTGATGGTTTTAACGAAAACCGGTGCCGATGGGGTGATGATTGGCCGCGCTGCACAAGGTAATCCATGGTTGTTTCAACAAATTTTGCATTATCTGGACAGCGGACAGCGATTAGCAGCGCCGCCGATAACAGAAATTCGTGACATCTTGATTACGCACCTTAAAACGCTGTACGATTTCTATGGTGAATATTCCGGTGTTCGCATGGCACGTAAACATATTTCTTGGTACAGCAAGGGTTTACGTGATGGTAACGCTTTCCGCCAACAAATGAACCAATTGGAATACGCCAAAGAGCAACTGGCGCACACAGAAGCTTTTTTTAGCCAACTTGCCGAACAGGCTCAGCAAAAGGACCCGCTTGCCGCATGAACACAGCCTTCGACTCTGACCTTGATGGTTGCGTAAAACTGGCGGTCCGCCCGGAAAGCCAGAACGCGCCACTGAAAGAGTGTGTCGAATATGCGCTGCGCACTTATTTTGAGGAGCTTGACGGCACACCTGCGGCTAACCTCTACACGATGCTGATGACGGAAGTGGAAATCCCACTACTCAAAGCGACACTTGAACATACGCAAGGTAATCAATGCCGCGCCGCCGAAATTCTGGGCATCAACCGTGGCACATTACGCAAAAAGCTCAAACAATACGGCCTGTAAGCCGTTTTTTTTAACTTTCTGGAATCTGCATGAACCCGATTAAACGCGCTTTGCTCAGTGTTTCTGACAAAACCGGTATTGTTACCTTAGCTGAACAACTTCACGCATTAAATATTGAATTACTGTCTACTGGCGGCACTTCCAAACTATTGGCTGAAGCGGGCTTGCCAGTCATTGAAGTCTCTGACCATACTGGTTTTCCGGAAATGATGGCCGGTCGTATCAAAACCCTGCACCCGAAAATTCATGGCGGCTTGCTCGGTCGGCGCGGCACTGATGATGCCATTATGACCGAACATGACATTCAGCCCATTGATTTAGTGGTGGTGAATCTGTATCCATTTGAAGCGACTGTGGCCCGCGACGACTGCACGCTGCCAGAAGCGATTGAAAACATTGATATTGGTGGACCGACCATGTTGCGTGCCGCAGCTAAAAATCATGCCGATGTCACTGTGCTGATTGATCCGACCGATTACGAGCGCGTCATAAACCAAATCAAAAATACAGGCGCGACAGATAACGAAACCCGCTTTGATCTGGCATTAAAAACCTTTGAACATACCGCCCATTATGATGGCATGATAGCTAATTATCTTGGCACGATCGCAGAAGATGGCAACAAAGTTGCTTTTCCACGCACATTTAACAGTCAATTTCAGAAAAAACAGGCCATGCGCTACGGCGAAAACCCACATCAACAGGCGGCGTTTTACACCGAAGCTAATCCGGCGTCCGGCTCAATTGGCGCGGCAGTGCAACTGCAGGGTAAAGAATTATCCTACAACAATATTGCTGATACCGATGCGGCGTTGGAATGTGTCAAAGCATTCAGTGATCAACCAACATGCGTAATTGTTAAGCATGCGAACCCTTGCGGAGTTGCCAGTGCTGAGGATTTACTGACTGCCTACGACCGGGCCTACCAAACTGACCCGACATCGGCATTTGGCGGCATTATTGCCTTTAACCGCGAGCTTGATGGCAAAACCGCACAAGCCATTATTGACCGGCAATTTGTCGAAGTCATTATTGCCCCAGGTGTCAGTCCGGCGGCCAGCGATATCATCAGTAAAAAAGCCAATATCCGGTTGCTGACCTGTGGCAAATTACCGGCGCAAGCGGTTAAAGACCTCGATTTCAAACGGGTAACCGGCGGCCTGTTGGTACAGGATCGTGATATTCATCTGGTCACTGCTGAACAATTAAAAGTCGTCACCAAACTGGCGCCGGATGCCGCGCAACTCGCCGATCTGCTATTTGCCTGGCGGGTAGCCAAATACGTTAAATCTAACGCCATAGTTTATGCCAAAGACCAACAAACGGTGGGCATTGGTGCCGGCCAAATGAGCCGCGTTGTATCGAGCCGGATTGCCGGCATTAAAGCAGAAGATGCCGGCTTAACGGTGCCTGGCGCCGTGATGGCCTCTGATGCATTTTTCCCGTTCAGGGATGGTTTGGATGCGGCGGCACAAGCCGGCATCAAAGCAGTGATTCAACCCGGTGGTTCAATGCGCGATGATGAAGTCATTGCCGCCGCCGATGAACATGGTATTGCCATGGTGTTTACCGGCATGCGGCATTTCCGACACTAATCATGCCCCGGGATCGCGCGCAGTCGCTCCGGCTTTTTCAGGCACATAATCGTGTCCAGTTAAGCCGGTTAACTGCGTTAGCGCCGCATCCTCAGCCGTTATTTTTTCAACTGTTGCCGCTTATTCTGCATGGCAATTTTAAATTATTGCCTGGCTTTACCAGCGCAGATTGCCCGGCAGGAATAGTTGATTATCAGCCGGACACTGCCAGTCTGCGGGCTGCCAGCAGTGTGGATCGTAATTTTCAGTTTCGCCGCAAAACACTGCGGCGTTATGCGCTTCGCGGTGTTTATTTACGCAATCATTTTAACGGTTTTAGCTATCCGCAAAATGCATCGTTCACGTTGTGGCTAGTGCACAACGCGTATTTGTCCGATGATAATGTTCAAGCGCTGCAAACTAAATTAGCAGCGATCACTGACTGGGCTGGGCAACTTGGTATCAGTCTGCATGGACTGCTGGTCAGCGAAGCTGATGTTCGCCTGCATCAGGAAATTCAGCAAAATTTAATTGATTTTTACAGCAACGGACTTGTCGCTGCCGGCAGTCTGCCGCTGTGGTGGCTGATCGCAAGCGAGGAGCATGCTGATTACGCTCACATCGCTGATCGCTTGATAGCGCAACATCAGCTGAGTCATGCCAGCGTGCTGGATTTTGGTGCAGTGCAAGCGGCCACCGCGCAGCATCTTTCAGACTCGCTGATGCAGCGGTGGCTGGCTGCCTTTTTCGGGGATGTTCACCAGGATTTGGATTTGCTATTTGCCTGGCAACAATGCCAGCAGTTTCCACAGCAGACTGATTTAAGTTTACGACTTAAACAACTGATCGAAACCGGTGAAACCGATAGTACCAAGCTCAGCATGGCACCGTTGCAATATGCTGCCCTGCAAACCCAGCTCAACGACACTGATTTACAACGCGCTCGGCAATCATTGTATCTGCAATCGCAGGAACGGCTATCCCACAAAGTGTTACACCCGGCATGTCCCTGGCGACGCCAATTTATTACTGCTGCGGTGACCGACTGGCAATGGTCATCATCCCAGCTACGCGAACTGGATCAGCCGCTGACAATGGGATTACGGGAAATAATTAAACAGGCGGCACAGCGCTGGCAATGGCTGGCTGGCATGCTGACTGCTGCACGACAGTTTGCCCGGCAACATGCGCTGTCTGAAGATGACATAAATGCAGCCCACAAACGATTAGACCTGAAACAAAAACCGCAGGCGGATGTGATCACACAACTGAACTTAGCTGTTTTTAGCGACAACGGCCTCGAACAACTTACCCTCAGCAGGCAGACTGATAAAAGCCGCTGGCAACTGAGTGATTTACCGACCGCTACACCACAACAAGCGCTGTATAGCGATAAAGCGCTGGTTAATGTGTTGGCGTATGCCGTTATCAATGGTTTTTTGACGCGTAGCAGCTGGTTGCGGGTCAATGATCCGCAGCCAGATCTTGCCAATCACCATGTGCTTGAGCTCAGCCAATTATTAAGACGTTCGGCGTTAGCAGTGCCATTACCGCCAACCAGCAGCGAAGCGCTGAATCAGCCTGCCTGCGCCACAAAAATAATTCTCCTGGCGAATTTACAACCGGCACCATTGGATCATTTACAACAACTGGGTCTGCAATTAAGCAGCAAGCAAAGCGATCCGCTCAGTTTCAGTTCGGCACAGACCAATCTTGTTGCCAGTCTGGATGTATTACTGCTGAGCAGTTGGGGACAATGGCACCATTTATCATTTTCAGGGCCTGATGCAGTGATTGACATGCTGGCGACTTTGCTCCGCTGGCAACCGTCGCCAGGCATTAACGAGGATCTTGTATGCTGGTGTCCAACAGCGAGTTTGGGTCAGACGATCAGTCAGCGCTTACATTCTCTACTTATTGATCTGCTGCGCTTTCAGCAAAGCAGCGCAGATAATGGCCGTTATTTGCTGCGCACTGGCCGGCAATTCTGGCAAATACAATGGCAAGATTTGCTGGTTGAAACCCAACCTCTGCCACAAATCTCATCAGTCCCAGCCACAAATAGTGACATAAATACCATTGCGACCCGTGTTGATCCAGCGCTGGCTATACAAACAAATGGCAATGCGCTGTAGCGTTAAGTCTTTTGCTTTAGGCTCAGCTCTTTTATGATGTTGCAGCATAGCATTAACAGGAATACTTATGATTAAAGTGGCAATTGTCGGTGGCACCGGCTATACCGGCGTCGAACTGCTCCGGCTACTCAGCACCCATCCGGATGTCGATATCCGGCTTATCACCTCGCGCAGCGAAGCGGGTATGCCCGTGGCCGATATGTTCCCGAACTTGCGTGGCCATGTAGATTTGTTATTCAGTGAACCGGATGACGCGGCATTGGCAGAGTGTGATGTGGTGTTTTTTGCCACGCCGCATACAGTCGCGATGAGCAGTGTGCCGGCCTTAATGCAACGTGGCGTGCGGGTTATCGATTTATCAGCCGATTTCAGACTTAAAGATACTGATTTATGGACGCAGTGGTACAACACGCCGCATACCTGCCCTGAATATGCTGAGCAGGCCGTATATGGTTTACCGGAGTTAAACCGCAGTCAGATCCGTGATGCGCAGTTGGTGGCCGTAGCAGGTTGTTATCCAACCGCCGTGCAACTGGGGTTTTATCCATTACTTAAAGCGGGACTCATCGATCCCATGCAGCTGATTGCCGATGCTAAATCTGGTACCAGTGGTGCTGGCCGCAAAGCGGCACTTGGTACCTTACTGACCGAAGCCGGGGAAAGCATGAAAGCCTATGGCGTATCCGGTCACCGGCATTTGCCGGAAATCCGCCAAACCCTGACGCAAATGGCAGGCGGCGATATCGGCCTGACCTTTGTACCGCATTTAACACCAATGATTCGTGGCATTCATGCCACGTTATATGGCAGATTAAAGGATAAGGTCGATTTGCAGGCATTATTTGAACAACATTATGCTGATGAGCCTTTTGTTGATGTCATGCCAGCGGGCGCTCATCCTGAAACACGTTCGGTGCGCGGTGCCAATGTCTGCAGGCTGGCAGTCCATCAGCCGCAGGGCGATAACACCGTGGTGGTATTGTCCGTTATCGACAATCTGGTTAAAGGCGCCTCCGGACAGGCGATTCAGTGCATGAACATTATGTTCGGCCTGACAGAAACGCAGGGACTGCACAGTATCGCAACGCTACCCTGATGTCACTGTTACATCCCCACGAAATTCGCCAGCGCAGGCCGTTCCGCTGTTTGTTGTGGATGGTTTTGATTGTCTTGTTAGTGATTGCCGGGCAATGGTATTACCACCGGCATATCAGCGTTCAGCAAGCCCAATTACAGGCAGAAAATCGACAATTAACCAAAGCGCTTGACGAGCTGCAAACCCAGTATCAGGCGCTCAGCCAGATCCGTAACAGCAATGAACAAATACAGGCCATCCATCAGGCAACGACCACACAGCTGGAATCGCGATTGCAACAATTACAGCAAAAGGTCATCGACCTTAATAGAGAGTTATTATTTTATCAAAACGTTACACAGGGTATGGGCAGCAGCGAATTACAAGTCCGTGAGTTACAACTGCGGCTCGACAGCAGCGACCCAGCACAACTGCGTTATCGGTTAGTGTTAACACAAGGCGACAATATCAGCGAGCCTATCAGTGGCGAAGTAATGGTTGGTTTGCAAACTGATGCCAATACCCCGGATAAAACCGATATTATTGGTGAACATGCTCTGAATCTGCGTTACGTTCAGGTTATTGAAGGCGGTTTTGCCCTGCCAGCCAATGCCCCCGCGCAAGTGGTGGTGACGCTGACACAAAAAGGTAAAACGCTGACCAAACGCGCTTTTAATTGGCAAGACATCCTGCCCAACGAATCATGAGGTAAAACATGTTCAGCAAGCCCAAACATCATAAAGCCCGCAAAGCTTCACGCATCGACACCCTGATAGGCGAAAACACCCACATCAAAGGGGATATACATTTCAGTGGTGGTCTGCGTATAGATGGTGCAGTTTCAGGCAATATTATCGCTGACGAAGGTGAAGCGGCGATGCTGACCTTGAGTGAGAAAGGCCGCGTACAGGGTGAAATCCGCGTCGCTCATCAACTGATTAATGGTCGGGTCGATGGCCATATTTATGCCAGCGAACATGTCGAACTGGCTGCAAAAGCAAAAATCCATGGCAATGTTTTTTATCACTTGCTGGAAATGGCTATGGGCGCTGAAGTCAACGGCCAGCTGGTACATGTTAATCAAGACGACAACGTATTGAACGTTAGTCATGAACAAAATGACAACGAAAATTTGCAACTGACCGACACAGATTACCAGTCGGATAAATCTTGACTAAATTAGTCAGAAATTACATACTAACGATAGTTCTAATATTTTTGCAGTGGAGTCCGTTATGACCAGCGAAATGCCCAGTCCAGTCCTGTTTTCCGATTCGGCAGCGTCCAAAGTCAGTGAATTGATCGCTGAAGAAGGTAATGATCAGCTAAAACTACGGGTATTTATTACCGGTGGTGGTTGTTCGGGTTTCCAATACGGTTTTACCTTTGAAGAACAAGTCAGTGAGGGTGATACCGAAGTTGAAAAAGGCGGTGTCACGTTGCTGATCGACCCCGCCAGCTATCAGTATCTGGTCGGTGCCGAAATTGATTACACCGATGGCGTTGAAGGTTCACAATTTGTGATACGTAACCCTAATGCCACTACTACCTGTGGTTGCGGTTCTTCATTTTCGCCGTAAACATCTCATTGCTAATTCTAAAGAAACCGGCTCAGGCCGGTTTTTTTATGCCTGAGCGTTTCAAACAGGCATAATGCCGACTCTGCTTTAACTGCATCGGGAGTGTATAAATGTTCTCAAAATGGCGCTGGCTTTTATGTGAATTAGTACAACAATTGTGGCTGCGCGCAGCCCTGTTTGGTGTACTGGCCATTATGATTGCTCTTTTGGCAATTCCCCTGGAACAATTAATTGATAATCCGCTACCTTTCTCAATTAGTGGATCAGCTGTTGCTAATATCCTGAATATACTTGCATCCAGTATGCTCGCGGTCACAACCTTCTCCTTGGGGGTGATGGTCTCCGCCTATAGTTCAGCCAGCTCCGGTGCCACACCGCGTGCTAATCAGCTAGTCAAAAAAGACACCACTACCCAAAATGTACTGGCAACATTTCTTGGCAGTTTTATATTTAGCCTAGTAGGCATCATCGCCTTGCATATTGAGATATATGGTGAAACAGGACTAATTATTTTATTCGCCACAACGATTGGTGTCATTGCCTTGATTGTCATGACTATGCTGCGTTGGATTGAACATCTTTCACAACTTGGCAGATTGGGAGAAACAACGAAGCGTGTAGAAACAGCAACACAAAAAGCATTGGTCGAACGCATAATGCACCCTTTTTTAGGTGGCAAACCATTATCTGACCATGATATTCCTGCTGGTGCCTTACCGATTTTTCCAAATTCTATAGGATATATACAACATATAGATACCGGTGCAATATCTGCTGCTGCGAAATTACAAAATGCTGAAATTGCCGTTTTGAGGTTGCCCGGTAAGTATGTACATAAAGGCGAAGCTATTGCATGGCTTAGAAACTCCTACGATATTGCACTTATCAACACTATTCGTAATGCGTTTTCGATAGGTGATGAACGTTCTTTTGAACAAGATCCAAGGTTTGGTATGTGTGTGCTGGCCGAAATCGCTTCACGTGCTCTGTCACCAGCCGTTAATGATCCAGGCACAGCCATTGATATTCTCAGTCGCAGTGTTCGGATATTGCAAAACTGGGAAAAAGCTGACCATCCATATGAGAACGCACATTACGATAACATCTGGGTGCCCGGCATGACGCTGGCAGATTTAATGGATGATCTTTATCTCCCCATTGCCCGAGATGCGGCTGGTGTGATTGAAGTCCATCTTCGACTGCAAAAAACTTTGTTAGCATTGATAAAAGTTAATGCAACTGAATTTGCTGTGGAGGCTCGGCGGATTAGCCAACAGGATTTGGCGTATGCAGAAGCGGCATTAATATTGGACAGCGATAAACAACGTCTGCGAAATCTGGCCGAAAGCTTAGTAACTCAAAAATAGGATTTATATTTTACCGTCGACAACTTTGCCTATACAATGAATGAACGTTCATTCATTGTATAGGGTCGTATTTGCATGACCACCAAAAGCCCAAACACTCTCAAGCGTGATGCCATTCTCAATGCCACGCTGGAATTACTGGCCAGCGCTGGCTTTCATGGTTTTTCGATCAAACAGTTGGCCGCTAAAGCTGGCGTTGCCACCGGCACAGTCTATTTATATTTTCAGGATCGCGATTCACTGATCCGGGAATTACATATGAATATTCTGCAGCGTTTTGCACAAGCCATGTTTGCCGATCATGATGTCGAACTGCCGTTAGCGGAACAACATCATCATTTGTGCTGCAATTTATGGCGGTTTCTTAATGAAAACCCAGCTGTACTCCTCAGCAAAGCCCAGTTTGATCACTTGCCACCTGAAATTTTACGCAGTCAGCGTGAAGATGCCTGGAGCCTGTTCGCCCCACTTCGTGAATTGTTTGCCAAAGGCCGGCAAAACGGACAAATCAAGGAACTGCAGGACGATGTGCTGGCCAGTCTCAGTTTTGAACCATACATGTACCTCGCCCGACAGCAATTGATTGGCGTTATTCAAATTGATACTGACAAGCTGTGCGAAATTATTACCGCATCATGGGATGCCATTGCCCGGCCGACCGCGGTCTGATACAGGAGTTTTTATGTTTAATAGCAGCCCTCTACGCTTAGTGTTGATACCTGCTCTGCTCAGTAGTTTGCTACTAACCGCCTGCGGTAATAACGGTCAGCCTGAAGCGCAGGCCGCCAATCCACAAAGCTCACCCAAAATAGCCGTGGAAATTATGCAACTAGCCGCACAAACGGTGGTACTGCAAACTGAACTACCTGCCCGTACTGTCGCCACTCGCATGGCAGAAGTCCGGCCACAAGTGGCTGGCATTATCGAAAAACGTTTATTTAATGAAGGTGCCAGCGTCAAAGCCGGTGAGCAGCTGTATCAAATTGAAGCGGCGCCTTATCAGGCCGAGGTTAATAATGCACAGGCCAGTTTGCAGCGAGCCCGTGCAGAACTGAAAGTCACCGAGCGCCGAGAACAACGTTATAGGAATCTGCTGGACGATAATGCCGTCAGTCAGCAGGAATATGATGAAGCCTTGGCTGCTTTTGAACAGGCGCAAGCCGAAATTGCTGTGCGTCAGGCCGCGCTAGAGAGCGCCTTAATCAACCTGCGTTACACCAGGGTGGATGCCCCCATTGATGGTCAAATTGGTATTTCACATGTGACCGAAGGTGCATTAGTCAGCGCCGGCCAGCAAAACCCACTGGCCACCATTCATCAGCTGGATCCGATGTATGTTGATATCGCGCAGGCTTCAAAAGAAATCTTGCGATTGCGTCGGCAATTGATGAGCGGACGGGTTAACAGTGATGCCACGCCGACAGTGCGACTGAAACTGGAAGATGGCAGCGAATATCAGCATGTTGGCGCACTGCAGTTTTCAGAGGTCAATGTTAATGAAAATACAGGCAGCATTGTGATGCGTGCCCGCTTCCCTAATCCTGACGGTTTGTTGCTGCCTGGCATGTATGCTCGTGCCGAAGTTAATGAAGGCCGTATTGACGATGCCATTCTGGTGCCACAAAAAGCAGTGATGTTTGATCGTGAAGGACGGGCAAACGTGATGCTGGTCAATGTTGAAAACAAAGTCGAACAAAGGCAAATCAAAGTCCAACGCGATATTGGTAACTATTGGTTGATCTCAGACGGCCTGCAAACCGGCGATAAAGTAATTGTCGAAGGTCTGCAAAAAATTGCTGAAGGTGATGAAGTCGAGATCGATTCCGATAACAGCCAAACACAAGGCAAGGGTTAATTAATGGCACGCTTTTTTATCGATCACCCGATATTTGCCTGGGTTATCGCCATTCTGATCATGCTGGCCGGCCTGTTATCGATATTTCAGTTACCAATCGCACAGTATCCAGGCATCGCACCGACAGCTATTGAGATCCGCACCACCTATCCAGGTGCATCGGCCAAAGTCGTTGAAGACTCGGTGATTCAGGTCATTGAACAAAATATGACCGGTCTCGATGATTTGCAGTACATCAATTCGACCAGTGACTCCAGCGGTACCGGTCAGATAACGGTCACCTTCCAGGCCGATACCGATCCGGATATCGCCCAGGTGCAAGTGCAAAATAAATTGCAGGCAGCGATGCCGTTACTACCACAAGAAGTGCAGCAGCAAGGCATCCGGGTCACCAAATCGAGCACCGGCTTTTTGATGGTCATGGGCTTTGTCTCCGAAAACAACAAGATGGATCGCTACGATATTGCCGATTATGTCGCTGCTAATATCCAGGATCCGGTCAGCCGGGTCACTGGTGTCGGGCAGATAAACTTATTCGGATCACAATATGCCATGCGTGTTTGGCTCAATGCCGACAAGCTGGCCAATTACAAATTGACCACGGAAGATGTGGTTAACGCCATTCGCGAACAGAATGTGCAAATTGCCGCCGGTGAAATCGGTGGCACACCGGCTGTTGAAGGCCAACAAATCGCCGCCAGTATTGTTGTTGAAACTCGGATGGAAACGCCGGAACAATTCGAAAACATCCTGCTGCGGGTGGATTCGGATGGCTCGGAAATTCGCCTTCAAGATGTGGCTGAGGTATCGCTGGGTGGTGAGAACTTCCAGTTTGAAACCGAATACAACAAACAATCCGCAGCAGGTCTGGGTATCACCTTGTCGGCCGGCGCCAATGCTTTGGAAACGGCGCAGGCGGTGCGTGATCGGATTAGCGAGTTAGAGCCGTTTTTCCCGGAAGGACTACAGGTCACTTATCCCTACGACACCACACCATTCGTCAAGATATCTATTGAAGGGGTTGTCATCACGCTGGTAGAAGCGATGATTTTGGTGTTTTTGGTTATGTATCTGTTCTTACAGAATTTTCGCGCCACACTGATCCCGGCCATTGCCGTACCAGTGGTTATTCTCGGTACCTTTGCCATTTTGCTGGCCTTTGGTTTCTCCATCAATATGCTGACCATGTTTGCCATGGTGCTGGCGATAGGTTTGTTGGTTGATGATGCGATTGTTGTCGTTGAAAACGTCGAGCGGGTGATCCACGAAGAGGGCCTGTCAGCCAAAGAAGCCACTCGTAAATCCATGGACCAGATCACCGGCGCACTGGTCGGTATCGTCTTGACTGTCTCTGCGGTGTTTATTCCGATGGCATTTTTCCCCGGCTCCACCGGTGTTATTTACCGGCAATTTTCCATCACCGTGGTCTCGGCAATGGCATTATCTTTACTGGTAGCCATGACCTTAACGCCAGCGTTATGTGCAGCTTTACTTAAAGATGCCGAGCATGATCCAGCTAAGAAAAAAGGTTTTTTTGGCTGGTTTAATCGTAGCTTTGAGCGTACCAGCCGGGGCACACAAAGTGCCGTCGGTTATTTGATTGCGCGATCCAGCCGCACCATGCTGGTCTATGCGCTGATTGTTTGTGGCCTCGGTTATCTGTTTACTCAATTGCCAACCTCATTTTTTCCGGATGAAGACCAGGGTATTTTGTTCAGTGAGATGCAGCTGCCGGTCAATGCCTCTAAACAACGCTCTATTGAGGTCATGAATCGCATTGAGGATTATTATCTCGAACAGGAATCAGCGAATGTCGAGTCGGTATTTTCGGTAATTGGCTATAGTTTCAGTGGTCGTGGCCAGAATAGCGGCTTGATTTTCGTCAATTTGAAACCGTGGGACCAGCGCGGCGAACCTCAACAAAGCGCCCAGTCAATTGCCAATCGGGCATCCGGTCATTTCAGCCAGTACAAGGATGCCACAGCATTTGCCATTGCGCCGCCACCTATTCGAGAACTGGGCAACGCCAGCGGTTTTAATATGATGTTGCAGGACTTGGGCGGCTTGGGTCATGCCGAACTGGTCAAAGCCCGCGATGAGTTACTGGCCAAAGCCAATCAGGATCCACGTCTCCGGCAAGTTCGGCATAGCGGCTTGCAAGACCGGCCACAATTCAAGATTGATATTGATCACCAAAAAGCCATGTCGTTTGGTGTGTCATTGAACGATATCAATAACACTTTCAGCACCGCCTGGGGCTCGACTTACGTCAACGATTTTATTGATAAGGGGCGCGTTAAGCGGGTTTATGTACAAGGCGATGCCCAGTTCCGGATGATGCCTGATGATGTGGGCAACTGGTATGTACGTAATAACCAGGGTGATATGGTGCCGATGTCGGCCATCAGTTCATCGCGCTGGATTTATGGCTCACCGCGTCTGGAACGTTATAACGGCGTCCCAGCGATGAATATTCAGGGTCAGGCCGCTGAAGGTCTTAGCTCTGGTGAAGCTATGCACGCCATGGAAGAATTGGTATCGGAATTGCCGGAAGGCTTTGGTTTCGAGTGGACGGCATTGTCTTTGCAAGAACGCACCTCCGGTGCCCAGGCACCGTTACTGTATGCTTTATCGATACTGGTAGTCTTCCTGTTTTTAGCTGCACTTTACGAGAGCTGGTCGGTGCCGTTTTCGGTGATGCTGGTGGTGCCACTTGGTGTGCTCGGTGCAGTGGTATTTGCACTGGGAAGAGAAATGTCCAATGACATATACTTTCAGGTTGGTCTGTTAACAACCATTGGGTTATCGGCGCGTAATGCCATTTTAATCGTCGAATTTGCCAAATCACTCTATGAACAGGGGCAGTCACTAACGGAAGCTACGCTGGAAGCAATTCGCATGCGGCTTCGGCCCATTGCCATGACGGCTTTAACCTTTATGCTCGGTGTCACACCGCTAATGCTGGCCAATGGTGCTGGTAGTGGCGCGCAGAATGCAATTGGTACGGGCGTATTTGGCGGCATGTTAGCGGCAACGACATTAGCCATTTTCTTTATTCCGGTCTTTTTTGTCGTCGTGTTCCGCTTATCAGCGAAACTCACGGGCAAAACACCGGCCAAACCAACCACTGCCACAGGAGAATTGGCATGACATTTTCACGGACGTGGCTCACTGTCAGTCTGCTGGCCCTGACCTTAAGCAGCTGCTCGATGATTCCTGATTATCAGCAGCCAGAAAATCCCAGCCCGCTAACAGAACAACACGATATCAGCGAGCAATTAACGGTAGCTGATATTGGTTGGCAGGATTTTTATCAGGATGTTGCGGTGCAGAAACTGGTGGGATTATCGCTGACCAATAACCGTAATTTGCAAGCGACCGCGCTTAGGGTTGAACAACTGCGTGCCCAGTACCGGATACGCCGGGCCGAACGTTTGCCGATGTTGGATGGTAATGGCGGCTACAGCCGGCAGCGATTTTCCGCCAATGCCAATGAATTCGGGCAAAGTGGTATCTTTGAAGAGTACAGCGTTGGCGTTGGTATACCATCCTGGGAAATCGACTTTTTTGGTCGGCTCGATAGCCTTGAACAGGCGGCATTAAACGAATTTTTATCACAAGATGCCACCTTAAAAAGCACCCAGCTGACTTTAGTCGCTGAAGTCGCCGATGCCTATTTGAGCTGGCAAGCCAGT
>JBFJJO010000016.1:0-23383 GCA_041612215.1 Methylophaga sp. | reverse complement strand
TGTTTGGCTGACATTTTGTTATTTCGGGACAATCCTGAACCATCCACAATCACGGCTCTACTGAGATCAATGTTGGCTTTTTCCTGCAAAATGGCTTTGATAGCCGCAGCGCCGTTTTCAAAACTACCCGGCTGCTTGAAATACTGATTGCCAAGCGTTTTCATTAGATTATCGGCAATCAAGTTGTCAGACTTTTTGACCATCTCATCTATAAGACCGGATAAAGGCGCAGAGCGGTGGCGAGCTATTTCAGTGCCTTTGACCTGATCGTTACGGATAATAGCCCCCTTCAGGGTAATGCCGGCACGTTGTAACTCGTCATATAAAACCTTGGTCATCAGTTCGGTGGGATTTTGTACCGCGAGATGAAAACCGACCGGTAGTTGATGTGTACCAACACAGCCGCCGACGGTGTAGTGATTATTATCATTGGCGATAAGTTTGAGATCGCAATCAATATTATGTGTGTTTACGCCTTCCTGTAGCGTGATGTTATCAACTGCGATAGAAACCAGCTCAGATGCATTGGCTTTGACCGCTTTGACAGGTGGCTCAGTGGTGGCTTCCAATTTGCCGTAAACACAGTTACCGTTCATGCTCAAACTGCTGGCTGGCGCGCTGTAACAGACACCTAGATTATCCCACGGCAGGCCGATAGCACGTTCAAACCTATCAAAAATACTGCCGTTTAAATACAGGTTGCCATTAATGGTGGTGGTATGCGCCTTGAGCTGTCCAATAAGCAACCGTAAATCGCTGCGCGTAAAGCTGGGGTCGCCACCAAAACGCAGAATCATATCTTCCTGGTGGGTTTCCAGCGCGGTAGTAAAACGAAAATCAGCCGGTAAAAAGAGTGCTGCAGCTAGGCCTGTTACCAGTTTTTGCAGGCTGGCCGGTTGCTGAAACAGCTCGGCACGTTCGGAATAAATGGCCTTGCCAGACTGTGCATCAACCACATATAACGCTATATCTGCGCCTTCCGGAACAGGCTTGGCAGCGAGTGCCGGATGAGAAAAAGTCGTATTAGCATGGACGTTAAAGCTGGAAAACAACAGCAAAGCAAGTAATAAATGAAGGCGCATAAAATCCGTAATTAACAGGTGTTTTAAAATCAAAAAGAAAGCCTAGCATGAAATTTCCGTCGCGATTTAAAATCGCACAAACCCTTACCGCCTCTTAACTGCTGCGAAGTAGGCTAACGTGACTAAAATACTGCTTAGTAATCTGGCGATTGCACTGACGTTAATGGCATTTATGCCGTATATCCTACAGATTTTTAAAGGAAAAGTGCGTCCGCATGTCATTTCCTGGTTGATCTGGGTTATCGCAACCACGGTCATTTTCATTGCCCAGTTAGGCGATAATGCCGGTGTCGGTGCGTGGCCTATTGGCGTCTCGGCTGCGCTGACTTTAAGCGTTTCACTATTAGCTTTTCTGCATCGTGCTGATACCAATATTGATAGTAAAGACCTGCTGGCGATGGGCGTTAGTCTATTAGCGCTACCTGTCTGGTACCTGACTGCAGAGCCTTTGTATGCGGTGCTCATTATGACGCTTGTTGATTTGAGCGGATTTATACCGACCTTTCGAAAAATTAACCGCGATCCGTATTCAGAATCGGTGATTTTCTTTGCATTATTCGCTGTGCGTAATTTATTGGTGCTGTTGGCACTGGAGCATTATTCATTGGTGACCATACTGTTTCCAGCGGCGATAGCTCTGGCTTGTTTAGGTATCATTGTAAATATATTGGTCAGGCGCAATCGGTTGCTAGCTTCCTGAAGGTTGCGTGCCCAAAAGTCTGGATAATCATTGCGAAGTTTTGCAATTCAATAACCGGTATGGATACTATATCAATTCGTGATTTAGGATGCTGAATGGTGAAGCAACTTTCCATTGCTCGTGCTGCATTGTTGGTGTTTTGTTTGGTTTTTACCAGCAGTGCCAGCGCTTATATGCACATTGGCGAACATCAGCATACTCAGCAAGAAGGGCTGTCGCACCATCATGCCCCAGATGATCATCAGCACAGTCAGCAAGACGGCGATCACGAACATCATTTTCATCTGCATTTAATTGGTGATCTGGTGAGCCATCCGGTTTTATTTCTTGATGCCAATTTGCAGGCAACTGCTCAGGAAGTCTGCCCGCGAATCTATTCGCTGGCATACGCACCGCTGATACCACCCCCCACCGCCTAATCCATAAAGTTAAGCTGTTTTTCAGTTTTTGCTGAGGCTTTTGGTCATCAGTTTTATGGAGAAAATCTATGCGTAATAACCCGTTGTTTCCGAGTGCCGTTTTCCGGCTACTGGGTGTTTTGATCGCTGTTATCGGTTGTACCGGCACTGTCACCGCCGAAACACTGACACCGCAAATTGCAGTTGAAAAAACCCTTTTGAATAGCCCTGATTTACAAAGGTTTTCCTATCAACAACGGGCACTTGAAGCCGATGCTTTACAGGTGGGATTAAAACCCAATCCGGTATTGCAGGCCAGTGTTGAAAATGTTTTCGGCACAGGTAACAGCCGGTTCTTAAGCGGCGCAGAACTCACGTTGTCACTTAGCCAGTTAATCGAAATGGGCGATAAACGCCAGCAGCGAATAGATGTTGCCAATGCCCGCATACCGGCATTACAACAACAATACGAAGTGCAGCGATTAGATGTGGCAGCACAAACATTGCGGCATTTTTACCAGGCGTTGCGAGTGGATAAGATACTTGACTGGAATCAGCGACGTATTGTTAAAGAACGCGCAGCATTAGCAGTAATACAGCAACGTGCTGATGCCGGTGCTGTTGGCAATGCTGATGTACTGCGCATGCAATTACGGCTGGCCCGTTCTGAAAATCAGCAAAAGCAACTGCGTAATGAGCGTCATCTGGCCTACCAAAAGTTAGCGGCTAATTGGGCTGGCAAGGTCGATTTTGAATCTTTAACCGGCGATTTAGCGGTATTACCCAGCGTGCCGACAACAGCAGTGTTGAATCAGGCAATTTCGCAAACGCCGGCGTATTTGCAAGTGCATGCTTTATCACGTTTACGGGAAGCACAAATATCATTGGCTGAAGCTGAATCTGTTGCTGATATCACTGTTGGCGCGGGTATTCGCCGTTTGGAAGATGTCAATGATAATGCGCTGGTATTCAACTTCTCGATGCCATTGCAATTCAACAATCGTAATCAGGGCAATATCGCCCGCGCCAATGCTGAATATCAGCAAGAACTGCAGGCCATGCAGTTAACAGTCACCCAGATTGAACTGGCACTGACTGAAATTCGTCTGGCTATGCAAAACAATGTGTCACTGAGTCACTCCTTGCAAAAAGATTTACAACCGGTTGCCGAGGCGCTGCTCAGCAGCACTGCCGAAGGTTATGAACTTGGTCAATACAACGTATTGCAATGGGTGGATGCCCAGAGTGAATTATTTACCGTTGAGCGAGAACTGATTGAAGCGCAAACCGCCGTGCATTTGCAAATGCTTGAACTGGAACGCCTGACCGGAAATGCCCTTAGTCAAGCTGCTGACGCCAGCGAATTACAGGATTAAACCGATGAAAAAATACTTCTTATTATTTTTACTGACTTTGTTTATCAGTCCGGCGATTAATGCTGCCGGTGGTGGTCACGATCATGATGATGATCACGCCGGTCAAGCAGAAGGCCCACATCACGGTCGTTTACTGCAAGCAGAAGATTTTGCTTTAGAAATCACCATTTTTGAGCAGGGCATACCACCGGAAATGCGTGTTTATGCGTATCTCGATGGTCAGCCGGTGAACCCTGATGACATCACACTTACGGTAACTTTAAACCGTCTTGGCGGTCAGCAGGATTTGATTGATTTCATACCGGAGCAGGATTATCTGCTCGGCGATCTGGAAATCACAGAACCGCATTCTTATGAAATTGAAGTTGCGGCTGGTTATCAGGATGAAGATTATCACTGGCATTATGAAAGTTTTGAAGGCAGGGTAACACTGACATCAAGGATAATTGAAACGTCAGATATTCAGACCGAAATAGCCGGCCCGCAAACGTTGAATATCACCAATAATTTGTATGGAGTCATCGCGCCGGCGGAAGATCGGCAGTTCCGGGTCTATGCCCCTTATCCAGGTATTGTTGAAACGGTCTATGTCAAAACCGGCGATAACGTCAAAAAAGGTCAGCAACTGCTGACCGTCCGTAATCAGCAAACGCTGAAAACCTACACAGTAAATAGCCCTGCCAGTGGTGAAGTCACTCAGCGTCTGGTCAAAGCCGGTGATCATTCAGATATTGGCAGCCTGATGGAAATCAGTGATCTCAGTAGGGTCTGGGTCGATATGTCAATGTTTCCACAGGATATCGAGCAACTGCAGGAAGGCATGGCGGTGACCGTTATCGATTTACATGGTCATCAGCAGGCATCCGGCAAAATCAGTTATATCTCACCAAAAATGACAGGTGGTCATATCGCCCGTGCGCGTGCAGTGATTGATAATTCAGATGGCTACTGGCGACCCGGTATGCACATTAATGCCGAGGTCACCGTTGATACTATTGCCGCCGAACTGGCGGTGAAACGCAGCGCACTCCAAAGCTTCCGCGATATGCCGGTGGTGTTCGCCCGTTATGACAATACCTTTGAGGTGCGTATGGTCGAGTTAGGCCGTCAGGACAAGACTTATATTGAAGTTAAAGGCGGCCTGCAACCCAACACTGAATATGTCACCGGCAACAGTTATCTGCTCAAAGCCGAGGTGCTGAAAGATGGCGCTGTGCACTCACATTAGGAGCAGAACATGATTGATATCATTAGCCGTTTTGCGGTGCAGCAACGCTGGTTGGTATTACTGATGACCCTGCTGATTGCCGGCCTTGGTGTATTTAACACCTTACAGTTACCGGTTGATGCCGTCCCTGATATTACCAATAATCAGGTGCAAATCAATACCGAAGTACCCGGGTTTTCACCTCTGGAAGCCGAACAGCGGGTGACTTACATTATTGAAAATGCCATGGCTGGTTTGCCGGATCTGGATTACACCCGATCGATTTCCCGTTATGGTTTATCGCAGGTCACGGTCGTGTTTGATGACAAAGTGGATATCTATCTGGGCCGTCAGCAAATCAGTGAGCGCCTGCAAGGTATTCGTGGTGAATTACCGCTCGGCGCAGAGCCGCAGATGGGGCCCGTTGCCAGTGGTTTAGGGGAAATTTTCACCTATGCAATTCGCGCCGAAGACGGTGCACTGAATGAGGATGGCAATCCATACAGCGCTGAAGATTTGCGCACCATTCAGGACTGGATCATTCGCCCGCAACTGGTCAAAGTGCCTGGCGTGACCGAAATCAACAGTGTTGGCGGTTTTGAGCGCGAATATCAGGTAGCGCCAAAGCCCGGTAAATTATTAGCTTACAAAATCAGCATGGCCGATATAGCTGACGCCTTGCAACGCAACAACCAGAATGTTGGCGCTGGGTATATTGAGCGAAATGGCGAACAATGGCTGGTTCGGTCGCCGGGCCAACTGCAGAATCTCGACGATATTCGAAATGTGGTGATCCGTAAACTGGATGATGCACCGGTCAGGGTCGATGATGTTGCTGATGTTTATTTTGGTAAACAGTTAAGAACCGGTGCGGCTACCCAAAATGGTCAAGAAACCGTCCTCGGCACCGCCTTTATGTTGCTCGGTGAAAACAGTCGCGTAGTCGCTAAAGCGGTCGCCGCCAGGCTGCAACAGGTCAATCAGAGTTTGCCAGAAGGTATCGTTGCAGAAGCGGTTTACGATCGCACCACACTGGTCGAAAAAACCATCAAGACCGTGCAGAAAAATCTGCTGGAAGGTGCATTGCTGGTCATTGTGGTGCTGTTTTTATTACTGGGTAATTTTCGTGCTGCACTGATCACCGCCATGGTGATCCCGCTTAGTATGTTATTTGCGGTCACTGGCATGGTCAGCAATAAAGTCTCCGGCAATCTTATGAGTCTGGGCGCTATCGATTTTGGTTTGATTGTCGATGGGGCGGTGATCGTTGTCGAAAATGCCTTGCGCCGATTGGGACATGCTCAGCAACGACTAGGCCGCTTATTAACTTTGCCGGAACGATTGAAAGAAGTCACCGAAAGCACCCGGGAAGTATTTAATCCGGCGGTATTTGGCATGCTCATTATTATGCTGGTTTACTTGCCGTTGTTTTCCCTAGGCGGGGTCGAGGGCAAAATGTTTCAGCCGATGGCGTTTACCGTGGTCGCGGCACTGGTTGGTGCATTGATTTTTGCGGTGACCTTTGTGCCGGCAGCGGTAGCGATTTTTGTTACCGGTAAAGTCTCTGAAAAAGAAAACTGGCTGATGCGTGGCGCTCGGTTTATTTATCGGCCCTTTCTGAAGCTGGCGTTAAAGCTGCCGTTACTGCTGACAATCAGTGCCGTGATATTTGTGGTAATCACGGCGCATCTGGGCAATCGTCTAGGCAGTGAGTTCTTACCAAAACTGGATGAAGGCGATATTGCCTTGCATGCGTTGCGGGTCACCGGCACGGGGCTTGAACAGTCAGTGCAGATGCAAAACCAGCTGGAAACAGTGATTCGTGAGTTTGATGAAGTAGAGCGGGTATTTTCAAAAATTGGTACGCCGGAAATCGCGACTGATCCGATGCCGCCCAGCGTTGCCGACACCTACATAATTGTTAAATCGCAGTCTGAGTGGGCGGATCCCAACCAGTCAAAAGCGGAATTCCTGGCCAGACTGCGCGAGGCTGTCGAAGCGGTGCCCGGAAATAAGTACGAGTTTACTCAGCCGATTGAAATGCGCTTTAACGAGCTGATTGCAGGTGTGCGTTCAGATGTGGCGATTCGGATTTATGGCGATGATCTGGATACCCTGAAAAATCTTGGTGAGCAGACCACTGCCGCGCTGGCACAGATTGACGGCGCGGTTGATGTGCGTATGGAGCAGGTCACGGGATTGCCGATGTTGTCGATTAATCCTCAACGAGATCATCTGGCTTTACTGGGGCTGGATATTGTAACGTTGCAAAATGCCCTGCAAATGGCGATTGGCGGTCAGGATCTGGGGTTGATTTATGAGGGTGATAAACGTTTTAGAATAGTCATGCGACTTGATGATGCGTTGCGACGTAATATCGATTATCTGCAAAAATTGCCGATTGCTTTGCCAGCCAATGGAGAGCCGGATTTATCGTTTGTGCCGCTGGGCGAAGTGGCTGATATTGAAGAAGTCACGGGCCCAAATCAAATCAATCGTCAAAGCGGCAAACGCAATGTCATTGTCAGCGCCAATGTGGTGGATCGTGATTTAGGTTCTTTTATCGCTGATGCCCAACAACAATTGCCTGAGCAGGTGCAATTTCCGGCCGGCTATTGGTTGGAATATGGCGGTACTTTTGAACAACTGGAATCGGCATCAAAACGCCTAATGATTGTGGTGCCGCTGACATTGTTGCTGATTCTGGTGTTATTGTTCAGTGCCTTTAAATCGTTGCGTGATGCATTGCTGATTTTTACTGGTGTGCCATTGGCTCTGACAGGCGGTATTATTGCGCTGGTTTTGCGTGATATGCCGTTATCGATTTCGGCCGCTGTCGGCTTTATTGCCTTATCGGGCATTGCTGTTTTAAATGGCATTGTTATGTTGTCGTTTATCCGGCAATTACGTGATGAAGGCAAAGACTTACTGACAGCGATTTTTGAGGGGGCTATGCAGCGGTTGAGACCGGTGATGATGACTGCATTGGTGGCCAGTCTGGGTTTTTTACCAATGGCACTGAATACCGGTACCGGCGCTGAAGTGCAACGGCCGCTGGCGACCGTGGTGGTCGGTGGTATTATTTCATCAACGTTATTAACACTGATTGTATTGCCGGCACTGTATTTACTGGTATATCGCTTTAGTCAGCATTGGCAGCGAACATAATAATCAGGCTTTAAATGAATTTAATTTCCATCGTGTTTATTGGTTTTGCCATGTCTACCGATGCGTTTGCCGCTGCGATTGGTAAAGGTATTGCGATCCGTAATCCCAGTCTTACCAATGCTTTACGGATTGGTTTGATATTTGGTGTTATTGAGGCTATTACGCCGGTAATAGGCTGGCTGATTGGTCAGGTGGCGACCAGCTTTGTGCAGGAATGGGATCACTGGATAGCCCTAGCATTGCTGACCGGTCTGGGCTTACACATGATCCACAACGGCATCAGCGGCACCGGTGATGAGGATGAAACCGAAAAACGTGCCCAGAGCTTCTGGAGCCTGGCGTTAACGGGTTTTGCCACCAGTATTGATGCCATGGCCGTTGGTGTTGGCCTTGCATTTTTAGAGGTAAATATTTTTCTCCTTGCCGCAGTGATTGGTTTTTGTACGTTTTTGATGGTGACGGTTGGTGTTATGTTAGGGCGAGTGCTGGGGCAGCGGATCGGTGATAAAGCTGAAATTCTTGGCGGCTTGATTTTGATTCTGGTAGGCGTGATGATTGCTGTTGAACACATCAATGGTTAATGCTTGCCCCTCGTGCTGTCACAACCTATGATGGCGCGTTTTTTAAATTCTTGGAGTAATAAATTATGTCAGAACCTGTTTGGTTCAGAACCGCAGAAGCCACTGTATTTGCCAGTGATGATCAGGGTACCGATGCGATGCCGGAAATTTTAATTGGCAGCACCAAAGGCCCGGCGGGTCATGCCTTTGCCAATTTGATGGGACAAACCGAAGGCCATACCCGGATGTTTGCTATCCGTGCGACTAATCAACAAGTCAAACCCGCAACATTGATGGTGCCAAAAGTCACGATTAAGTCGGGTGCTTATGTGGCGTTATTTGGTGGCCCGGTGCAATCTGCGGTGGCTGATGCTGTGTTGGATAGCGTCATTGAAGGTGTGATCCCGAAAGAACATGCTGATGATTTGTGCATTGTTGCCATGCTGTGGATTGCGCCGGATGCTGTGGCAAATCCTGATGTGGATCGTAAAGATTTGTATCGTACTAATTATGAGGCAATGAAACTGGCTATCAAACGGGCGATGAGTAATGCGCCGTCAATCGATGAGCTGATTGCCAATCGTAATAAAATTCATCACGAAATGTATGATCCAGAAACGGGTGAATCAGCCTGGTAACTACAGGTTTTATTGAACAGCCCCAAGCCCCGCCCACGTGCGGGGCTTTTTATTGGCAAAACGCAGATAACGTAAAAAGTTAACTGGCGGAGTGCACCGTGCGTATACCGGCGATGTTGTACGATCTCAACTTACTGTGTTACCAAGGTAAGAGGGATCCAAAGACTGCGAGCTGCATCCGATATGATGAGAGAACAACTGGAACAAAATATTATTATCCTGGCGCGTCACCGGTTAAAAGCGCTGAAAGTGGCCTTGGCCGGTCGCGGCGCCGATTTAAATCTGGTGCAAAATACCTTTCACCAGCTGACCGGACTGACCAGTTTACGGTTTGTACAGAATAATAGTCTCAGCGATGAAACCTTTAAGGAACTGAGCATTATCGATAATCTGGCAATTTTGAATATTCAGCATTCACATCCGGAGGTTCTGGACAAGTTTTCGCAGGAAGCACAACAATTGTCACGTTATTTAGATATGCCTGCCCGACAGTTGCTGGATTTAATTTTTAAGGAAGGAGGCCGCTTCCATAATCAGGAAGCGATTTCAGTGGCAATCCACCGTGGCCTGATTGATGATGTGCATCATGAAGCCGAAGCTTATCAACGCCTAGTGATTCGTGAACAGCGCCAGCAAGATCATTAAGTCTTAACTTTTATTCCAAGATTTTAATTTTAAAGCAGTCTTTACCGGATTTTTTGGCAACGTAAAGTTGTTCATCGGCGTATTTTATTAGCTGCGCGCAGCTTTTTTCTTTGTCTGTTGTCAGCACCGCGCCGATCGAAATGGTTATTGATGACAATCTGTCATGTTTAATACGAAATGCCGATTTGAGCTTTTTCAACATTGCCTCTAATGCGAGTGCATCAAGATCAAATGCCACCAGTACAAATTCATCACCTCCATAACGGGCGATGTAATCATTATTTTGACGAACCAGTTTTTTCAGATGTTTGGCTACAGATACCAGTAGCTTATCGCCATCACTATGCCCAAACTGGTCATTAACGGCTTTGAAGCCATCCAGATCAATAAGCATGAGGGCAATATGGTTTTTGCGTTTATCCTCATACCAGTCGGACCGGATAAACCGTTCCAGTGAACGGCGATTGGGCAGCCCGGTTAACGGATCAGTATCAGACAGTGAACGAAGCTTTTTCAGATTATTTTGAATGACATCAAAGGTCACGTTGTCCGTAGCCAGATCATCCCGCATCGCTTCAAATTTGAGACACGGCACGCGCATTTCAATTAATGACTCAACCTGATACGCAAAGGATTTAAGTATTTTCAGTTGAGCATCATCGAACTTACGAAATTTAGAATCGATAATACATAACGTCCCGATAGTGAAAACACCATCTACATCGGTAAAACGCAACGGCACACCGGCATAAAACAAAATCTTAGGCCCGTCGATGACCAGTGGATTGTCCTGAAACCGAGGATCTTCTGTAGCATTTTCGACAATCAAAGGTTGATTATCGCCAATCACATGGCCGCAAAAAGATATATCTCGAGGCGTTTCGCAAATACCCAGACCATGAATCGATTTGAACCACTGCCGATTTTTATCAATCAACGATATGGCGACTATCGGCACTTGAAAAACCTGACTGACCAGTGACGTCAGATTGTCAAAAATAGCTTCATACTCTGAGTCCAGCAGTTGGCTGGCCTTTAGCGCATGCAAGCGTTCAGACTCATTTAGCGGAATAGCGGGTTTTAGCATAAATAAGAGCCTTATTAACCCTTTTTCATAACAATGCACGAAAACGCGTATATCCGCAATATATATGTGATTAGTATGCTTGTTGTACTAAATAATCGATTTTTTCTCTCAAAACTTTGACTCAGTACCTTGCTGACGAGCGATACAGGCATTGAGTATTTCATCATGAATGAAATCCAACGATTTTTCAGCGGGATAGAAAAACACCCTCTTGGCAATCACCAGCATATCGTCACGCCCCTGAGAGTCAGCGTAAATCTTTTTAACATTAGACTCGAATGTTTCCCAGTTATCGCCCTCGGCCTGACGAATTTTCTGGATTTGATAAGCGGTGCCCGCCTGATAAGCACAACTTGTGATGGTGCCGCGTTGCATGTCTGCGGCCAGTGTTACATTGATAAACAGACTGAATAAAGCTGTAAACAGAATACGGGCCATTAGGTGACTCAAGATTAATTAACTTATCCCTATGACAAGCTTTAATCTGAATTCATTCATATAAAACGTAAAAAAAGCCCGGACTGACCGGGCTTTTCAAATTGCTAAATTAGCAATGACGCTTTTTTAGCGTGGCCTGGTGGGCAATGACCACGGTGGCCATCACCGACATAAATACGACCGTCATGATCACGACGACCATGACCATCTGTGGTCACCGCCGCACCAGCACCAGCACCGATAGCACCGCCAATAATGGCGCCTTTACGTCCGGCCACTTCATTACCAACTGCTGCACCAAGACCACCGCCGATAGCACCGCCAATGGCGGCATCAATGGTTTCAGAACTATCAGCCATCACTGGTAATACGCTCAGCAGCATTGCTAACATCAAATATTGAACTTTTTTCATAATCGCTCCATCAGCCATTAATTTACAGGTGTATTATCGCAAGTAATAGCAAACTAAAAATGATTAATAACAGAAGAATGTGAAGTGGCGCAAACTATTGATTTAATTTTACTTTTCTTTACATAAATGCTGCCGACCGAATCTTTATTACCGTTTGTTATTGCCTCGGCATTGCTTGCCATGGCACCCGGTCCGGACAATATTTTTGTGTTGACGCAATCGACGCTATACGGCAAACGCAGTGGCATCCTGATTACAGTGGGGTTATGCACCGGGCTGATATTTCATACATGCCTGGTGGCGCTGGGGGTTGCAACTTTATTGCAGACTTCATCTTGGGCATTTGCTCTGTTAAAAATGCTTGGTGCAGGTTACTTGCTTTATCTCGGCTGGCAGATTTTACACAGCCCGCTGCCAAAACTCGCGGGTGATGAGACCGCGCTTAGTGACAAAGCCCTGTATATGCGCGGCATTATTATGAATATCAGCAATCCCAAGGTCAGCATTTTCTTTCTGGCCTTTTTGCCGCAGTTTGCTGATGCCAGCTTTGGACCGGTGGCGCCGCAGATTTTTCTGCTCGGTGCGGTGTTTGGTGTCGTGTCGTTGTTAATTTTTAGCGGTATTGCCACGATTGCCGCCGAGATTGGCCACTGGCTCAGGCAAAACCCAACTTCACAGATTTATTTGAACCGGCTGACAGCGCTGATTTTTGTGGCGCTGGCACTGAAATTATTGCTGGCCAATAATATCTAGGGCTTTCTGAAACGAATATCGATATGTAGTGAGCTGGCAGGGTCTTCACGTTTTAATTGCCAGCCCTGTGCCAGTATGTAGTCCAGTGCTGCCTGATAACTGTGAAACTGCTTATCAATTTGAGTCAGTTCACCATTGTCTTCAACATACAGTGTGAATCCGTCTTGTTCAGAGGATGACGTTTTTTCAATTGTTGCCTGCGGTTTCATAGTTTATGTTCCAGTAGCTCATTTAAATTATGTCAATAATGTATCAGCATAAGGCCTTAACGAGCGAATCATCGAAAAAATCAGGCAAACAACCATGATGTGCAATCGGATTGCCGATAGAATGACGATTAAACACGCACTGAATAACCTTGAAAACTTATGGCAAGGTTTAGGTGACAAAAATTGAAACAACTCACTACCCAAGTCATAAGTGACAATACATCCAACTATAATTAGGGAATAAATGGGATATTCAGGATACCAAGTCAAAAGCGACCACTCGATAAAATCGAACATTTTATGGCTGAGCTTAACGCTATTATTGTTGCTGCCAGTGATGGTGGTTGCTGATGACGATAAATCCGCCGAATCAAATTGTGGCCAGGCAGACATTCGATACCTTGATGATCCCTCATTGAGTCGTGCCGAACGGATTGTGCTAATGGAAAAGGCTTTTTACGATTCGATTAACCGTTTTGAAGCTTGTGATCTTGCTAATCAATCGGCATCGTCCAGTGCCAATAACAGTGGTGGTGGCAATGACGGGCACGCGGATGGTTTATCTGAAAACAGTGCAACGCCCAGTCAGGACATGCAGGGAACTGATCCAGCCTTAGAATTACCGCCACCAATGGCTGAGACGGTGCAAGATAGTGCATCCGGTAATACGCAGTTACCAGCCAGTGCTCAAAATGGTGCCATCCCTGAAGATATTCCTGCTGCGAATAATGATGATGCTATTGCTGCACAAATCCGACTGGCAGCCGAGTCTGAGACAGATCCGGAAATCCGCGAAAAACTCTGGAATGAATACCGCAAATATAAGGGGCTGAAAGTTGTTGAATAGTCAGATGATAAAAACACCGCTGAAGCTGCTGGTATACTTATTTATTTCGATGCATCTATTGGTTGCTTGCGCACCATCAACGGTTAAGTCTGTGCCCACGGGCCCACAGCCATCATCCACTTATAATCAGGCGGAAGTGGAGCGTTATCAGGGCGTCAAACTGGATGTGGTGATACCGGTATTTTCTCCGGGACTCTCTGATGCTGAAGCCAATTATGAAGAGGAAGGTATTTGGCCGGAGCTCCGTAGGGCCGAAGCCAACCGTTTTGCCTATCAATTGAAACAAGCACTGGATGACAGTGGTATGTTTGGTGCGGTTCGCGTCACACCTAACAGCACGGCATCGGGTGATTTATATCTGCTTGGTGAAATCATCGAATCCAATGGCCAGGAGGTCGAGTTCAGACTCAATGCCGTTGATGCCAGTAATAAACAATGGCTGAATGAAACCATCGAGCATGAAGTTCACGAGGGCTTTTACAAAAACCCCCGCAATGAGGGGCTGGATCCTTACCAGCCAATATTTGATAAAGCGGCAGCGGTTATTATTGAGGCTTTGTTAAAGCAACAGCAAAGCCAGCTAGCGCAATTAAAATCGATTGCTGATCTCAGGTTTGCCAGTAGTTTTAATGAGCAGGCATTCAGCGATTATATGGATACCAGTGGCCGGCAAATCAAACTGCTCGGTTTACCTAGTGATGCCGACCCGATGTTTGAGCGGGTCAAGTCCATTCGGGTCCGTGAGCAATTATTCGTTGATAACCTGCAGCAAAATTACGGCAATTTTTCAGAGCAGATGGATGATAGTTATTTAGCCTGGCAAGAAGCCAGCGCGACTGAGCTGCAATTACGAAAAGAAGCCAGAACCAAAAGTGCCCTGAAAATTCTGGGTGGGGTTGCCTTAGTGGCAGCAGCAGTTGCTGCGGCAGTTAATGGTGGTTCTTCACGGCCGAATGTTGGCCGGGATGTTGCTGTTATAGCTGGCGGCGTCGGTGGTGCGGTCTTAATTTCCAGTGGTTTTAAGTCCAGAGAAGAGGCCAAATTTCATCAAGAGGCCATTAATGAACTGGGTGAATCCATTAATCTGGAAATGGCGCCACAGGTAATGACTTACGAAGAACAGTCGGTTGAATTAACCGGCGATATCGAAAATCAGTTTCAGCAGTGGCGGGCATTTTTAAATCGAATGTACCAACTGGAAGCCACGCCAGACGTGCAATTGTAAATGCGCTAAATGATTAACGAGAAGATTGCCGCCGCCAAGAAGGCCAAACGCCTGCACATTGTTCAGATGCTGTTATTTGTGTTGCTACTCAGTTTTTTGGGCTGGGGCATCATTTTTTTTGCTTCGCAGCCAAAAGCACCTGATACGTCATTAGTAGAAGCCGAGTCTTCTGCAGTTGAAACCGTAGCATCTGATTTAATTGCAGATGATGCCGCACGCAGACAGGCTTACCTTGAAGCTTACGCCCGGTTTGAAAATGAATTAAGGCCACAACTCAGTAAAATTGATTTGCCCGCCTGGGACAAGACACTGTCAGAAAAGCTCAATACTATTGAAAAGCAGGCAGTCCAGCAGTTTGCTGCCAGTAATTATGCGAGTGCATATAGCTCGATAACCCAGTTAATTAAGCTGGCCGAAGACAGTATTGCCGATAGCCAGAGCCAATTTGCCGAAGCGATGCAGACGGCCAAAAACGCCTTTGATAACAATGATTATCTCAACGCCAAAAAGGCGATTGATAAAGCACTGATATTGGACACCAGCTCAGCAGACGCCAAAAAGCTGGCCGAGCGGATAGCGCAGTTGCCAGAAATTAATGATTTACTGAACCAAATCAAAATCGCCAATGCAGAAAATAACCGTCGGCAGGAACGGGATCTGATTAATCAGTTATTAAAGCTGGTGCCCGAGCGTGAAGCCCTCAAACAACGGGCCCAAAAGTTAACCAGTGCCATGAATACCGATCTTTTCCAGCAGCATATTAATCAGGCTTATCAGGCACTGGAAAACGCGAACATAGTTGCGGCGCAAAGTGCATTAGATAAGGCGAAACAGCTCTATCCCGACCGGGCTGAAGTGCGTGATTTAAACCAAGCCATTCAACAATCAGTCCAGGCGCAAGAATTGCAGAAATTACAAACAGCAGCCGCAAATGCGGAAGCAGCGGATAACTGGATGGCTGTGCAAACGCACCGACGGCAAATTCAGACGCTGCAGCCAGCTGACAAAGCCAATGCTGACCAGCTGGCCGCTGCCAATAAAATTGTTTCGTTACAACAGCAAATGGATGCCGCATTGGCCGCGCCTTTGCGTTTATCCAATCAGTCCGCGGCCAGTGACGCTGAAGCATTGCTTTTTGAAGCGCGTAATTTTCATAATCAAAGCGCCACACTTGCTGCCAAAAGTCAGCAGCTGGCGAGCGTATTAATGGCAGCGAATCAGCCGGTCGCCGTTGAGGTTCGCTCCGATAACCAAACTTTTATCAGTGTGCGCGGTGTTGGTAATGTCGGTGTTACTGACGCTAAGACGATTCAGCTGAAACCCGGTAATTACACCTTTGAAGGCAAACGAACCGGTTATAAGTCCAAGTTAAAAGAAGTACAGGTGCCGCTGGATAAAGCATCTATTTCTGTCACGCTGATTTGTGATGAACCTATTTAATCAGACCATCGCGCAGGCGAAAAAAAGACAGCAACGAATCAACCTGCTGATGCTGGGAGGCTTTGTCCTGCTGGTGGTTGTTATCTTTGTGGCTTTGCTGATATCTCGCGGTACCCGAATCATTGTGCAGCCTGATGCGGCATTGCCGGCATCAATTAATGTCGAGCAAGGTTGGGGCATGGCGTTATTCGGCTCGGTGTATTCATTAACGGCGTCACCGACTATTCACGTGACTGCTGATCGTTATTATCCGCATCAGCAGGTATTGCAGCCAGCTGAGCAGGGGCAGGTATTAACAGTCACCTTAAAACCGCTGCCATCCCGCGTAACTTTTACCACTGATTTATCCGATAGTCGGACGTCATGGCGACTGAACGATGATGTGATCGCAGTTGCTGATTTGCTCGAACAAACATTGCCACCGGCTGAGTACACGCTGCTAGTCAGCCATCCGCATTATCAGCCTGAAACGATTGATTTTTCTTTGGCGGCAGGTGAGCAGCTTGCCCAGTCTATTTCGTTATCGCCGCTTTCCGGCAAGTTGATTATCGACTCGACCCCCAGTGGTGCCAGCGTCAGTATTGATGATCAGGTAGCTGGCGAAACGCCACTGGAATGGACAGTTGCGGGTGGTTTTGTCGATGTCACGGTATCTATGCCGGAATTTGCCACCAGTACTGAAACCATTGAAATCACCCAGCAACAGACAAATGCTGAACGTCATTACCGGCTGCAAGCGGAACAGGCTTCGATTAAGTTGGATTTACAACCGACGGGCGGCACACTGACCGTTAATGGTATTAGCGTTAACAGCACTGAGCGGCTGTCGGTTGAAGCCGGTAAAAACCATCAAATCACCTACCAAAAACCGGGCTATTTTCCGCAAACCCAGACAACGAAGTTAAACAGTAAACAATCGGCTACGCTGGCTTTTGATTTGGTGCAGGAAAACGGTGAGGTGTCGATTAATGCCAACCCGCAAGCTACAGTGAAGATTAATGGCAAAGAAATAGGCAGCACGCCGCTAAATCTGAGTCTGCAGGCTGTGTCTCAACAAATCACCTTAAGCCGGCCCGGTTATCGCGCAGTCAGTCAGACCGTAACGCCATCTTCGCAGACCGCCAAAACGGTATCAGTAACCTTATTGCCAGAAGCACAAGCACAGCTTGCTGAGGCACCACGTGTTTATCAGACGGCTGCCGGTGGTGACATGGTGTTATTTACGCCCAATGAAACCTTCACCATGGGCGCACCCAGAGATGAAGCCGGTCAGCGGGCCAACGAGTTTCTCCGTCAGGTAAAACTTTCCAAGCCATTTTATGCCAGCGTCAATGAAGTCACCAACCGTGAATATCAGCAATTTAACAGCGAACATACAGGCGATGCCAATTTGCCGGTCACCTCTGTCAGCTGGTTGCAAGCATTGCAGTTTAGTAATTGGCTTAGTGAAAAGGAAAATCTGCAACCGGTTTATTTGATTGACGATAACCAGTTTAACGGCGTTAACGTTAATGCCAATGGTTACCGGCTGCTGAGCGAAGCAGAGTGGGAATGGCTGGCGCGAAAAGCCAAACGCGCCGAAACCAGCCGCTTCGTCTGGGGCGATGCGGCCACCATTCCCAAAAATGCTGTCAATATTGCTGATGAATCTGCCAAAACAGCGGTCAGTACTTATGTGCCTCGCTATAACGATGGCTATGCCGGTGTGGCGCCGGTCAAAAGCTTTGCCAGAGAATTGAGCGGATTGTATGACTTGGGTGGCAATGTCAGTGAATGGACACATGATGCTTATACGCTGACGGTGCCCGATGCCCGTCAGGTGTATCCGCAGCAACTTGATAACAGTCAGGCTGATATTCGCGTCATTAAAGGTGCTAACTGGCGGTCTGGATCGCTAACCGAGCTGCGTTCTGCCTATCGTGATGGTCTCAGCCAGCCGCGTGATAATGTAGGTTTCCGGATTGGCCGTTATTTGAACAGGGGAAAGCCATCATGAATGGGGCAAAAAAAATTATATTAATCAGCGTTGCTGTTGGGGTATCGCTGGTGATTATGCTGATGCTGCATAACGCTTATGCCGGCAAACCATTTATCAGCCTGAACTCGCCTGTTTCCTTTCCGGTGGACATTTAACCATGACTGAAATGATGAAAAGTGTTGCGGCGTTGATTGTGTCAATAGTGGTCGTGCATATGATTTATATCGGCTATATCCGGCCTGAGGCGGCACAATATATTGCTATCGCCATAGAGCAGCAACAATCTTTGCCGCGTAATCTGGTGGTCATTCTCAAAGACTATGAACAGGAAATTTGTTTTATTTTGATGCTTTGGGGTTTTTATCTGATTTTCAGTTCTTACCGACAGATTTTGAAAACCCACTATTTGTACAGTGTTGATTTGATTGATGATGGCACGCAAGCGGCCGACGGTAATGATCCGCAAACGCTGGACGTCAATCAAATCATTCACCGGCTGGATACGGAAATCCCCAAAGACTGTTTGTCTTCACCGCTGGTGCAAACGCTGCGGTCATCGTTGTGGCGTTACAGTTCCACTAATAATGTCCAGAACCTGTCAGATGCTATTGAAAGCAATCTTGAAGCACTGGCAGTACGCCAGGATTCTGAAAACACTATGATTCGCTATCTCATCTGGGCGATTCCGTCGATTGGTTTTATTGGGACGGTACGCGGTATAGGTCAGGCTTTATCGCAAGCCGATGAAGCGCTGGCCGGTGATATTTCCGGTATGGTTGACAGCCTTGGGCTGGCGTTTAATTCGACGTTAGTGGCATTGCTCATCAGCATCTTTCTGATGTTTTTATTCCACCAATTACAGCGCCTGCAAGACAGCCAGATTGTTGAGACCCAAAGCTACTGTGATAAATACTTGCTGAGACGCATCCGGTAACTGATCATGCGACGGCGTAAACGCTCAGACGGCTTTAACCTGGCTTTTCTGGATATTATGGCCTGTGGTTTGGGTGCCGTGATTCTGGTTTTTATTCTGGTAAAGCAAAACCTCGAGCAGGCACCTACGGAAGTCGGTAAGTTGCAGGAAGATATCGCCAGTCTCGAGCAAGCACAGTCAAAAGCTGCTAAAACGCTGAGTGCCGTTAGATCCGAGTTGGCACGAGAAGACAGCAGCCTGCAACAAAGCAGTCAGGAACTGGCTGCTCAGCAATCGGCACTGGCAAACCAGCAAGCTTCGGTACAACAGGCCAGAAAAGCCTTAGATGAGCTGAAATCCAGTATTGTTGAGATTAACGTGCCCGAACGGCAGGATTTTGTAGAGACCGAACAGGTTAACGAAGAAAATTATCTGCTGGGTCTGAAAGTGACCGGTCCAAAAATTGCTATTTTGGTCGATATGAGCGCGTCGATGACCAATGAAAAACTGATTGATATTATCCAAACAAAAAGCCGCTCACAGCAGGCCAAACAGACAGCCAGCAAATGGATCAGAACCAAAAATGTGGTTAAGTGGCTGTTGGCACGATTACCAGCGAACAGTGAAGTTGTTGTGGTGGCCTTTAGCGAAGCTGCACAGGCGCTGGGCAATAGCGGCATGCAAACGGCCTCACCGGCAAATGTTAACCGTATTCTGCAGGACCTAAACAGCCTGATCCCAGAGGGCGGTACCAATCTGCAAAAAGGCCTCAAAGCCATCAATCAGTTTGCCCCAACCAATCTCTATGTTATTACCGATGGTTTGCCCACGAAAGGTGATTCGCAATATCGCAGCTTAAATCCATTTGCCAAATGTAATTCACTGACCGGTAATGCCCAAACGATTTCTGGTGAGTGTCGCAAGCGTTTGTTTCAGCAAACGGTTCGGGAGAGTAACCGGCAGGGGACGCAGGTTGATGTGATATTACTGCCGCTTGAAGGCGATCCGGATGCGGTTAATCAATATTGGCTCTGGGCTGCGGCCACAGGTGGCCTGATGATTAGCCCGGCGAGCAATTGGCCATGAAACTTCGCAAAAAAGAATTTGATATTTTTAGCCTGTCTTTTCTGGATGTGATTTCCTGTGCTTTTGGTGCGGTGATCATGCTGATATTGATCTCTAAAACCGATGTGGATGTGTCGGACGCTGGACAAGAAAATATCAGCAGTTTGCTGGCTTCGTTGATTGGGTTGCAAAACTCAGTGACCGAAACCGAGCAACAGATTCAGGCTGAAATGGCCAGGCTTGATGCTTTATCGGGTGAGCAAGCCGCCATTGAACGCGTCAGGGCACAATTACAAAATCAGTTGCAATCACTTCAAGATGATAATGCCGCGTTGACTGATAATATTGCCGGGCTGACCCTGGTAGAGTCACGACTGAAACAGGCGGCTTTACCGACACCACGCCCCCCTGTCAGTAAACGTTCAGAAGAAGTTGGCGGCATTCCGGTTGATAGTGATTATGTGGTGTTTATCATCGATACCTCGGGCAGTATGCAACAGATTTGGTCGCGGGTGACCCGGGAAGTCGTCAATGTGCTGAATATTCATCCGGAGGTGAAAGGTTTCCAAATCCTCAACGATATGGGCACGTCAATGATTTCGGGTTATGACGGTCGCTGGATGTCGGATACGCCATCAACGCGGGACAGTGCCATCCGGCTATTCAGTAAATGGGCTGTGGTCTCTAACAGCAGTCCGGTGGAAGGGATCGAAACAGCATTAAGAAAATATGCCAAACCCAATATCACAACATCGATTTATGTGTTTGGTGATGATTACACTGGTGGTTCGTTTGATGCGGTTATCGACAAAATCACCAAACAAAACAGGCAGCTTAGTGATGGCCGGCGATTGGCAAAGATTCACGGTATTGGCTTTCTGTCGCCCAGCAGTACTGACCGGTATAGTATTTTAATGCGCGAGCTGACCAAACGTAATGACGGCACCTATATCGCCTTACCGCCTTAAAGGGTTAATCAGTCGGCAAAATCATATTTCCAGCGAATATCGTCAGCCGGCATCATTTGGGTAATGCTAAAGCGAATCATATTAGTCGGATCATCGGGGTTACCAAGCAATACATAGCGTTTACCATCGCTATCAAAGCCAACACCGCTCTGGTCATTAAACGCTTTAATTTCACTACTGTTATGCAACACAAAAGGCTGTAATGAATCAGCATCTTCGGGCGGTAAGAATGGCGGTATCGTTTCTGGCCGATGCCGAAGTCCGACAAAAATCTCAATATCGGAAGGCAGGATCAAAATATTCCAGTGGAATAAGGTGATAGCCGTTTCACTAGCTTGCCTCATCAATTACTTAATCCTTTAACACGTTATCGGGCGTGACCCGCCAAATGATATTGCCCACATCATCGGCAACCAATAGTGCACCGGTATTATCTACTGCTACCCCGACAGGTCTGCCCAGCGCTTCACCAGCTTCATTAACAAATCCGGTCAGAATGTCTTCAGGCATACCTGCCGGTTTACCAGCATTAAACGGCACAAAAATAACTTTATAACCACTATGCGGTTTGCGATTCCAGGAACCGTGCTGACCAATAAATGCACCCCCTTTAAATTGAGCCGGAAATAAAGCCGCTTGATAGAATGTCAGGCCCAAAGAGGCTGTGTGTGCCCCTAATGCATAATCCGGGACAATGGCTTTTTCCACTAAATCGGGTCGTTGCGGTTTGACCCGGTTATCAATATTTTGTCCGTAATAACTGTAAGGCCAGCCATAAAAACCGCCTTCCTGTACCGACGTCATATAATCAGGTACCAGGTTATCACCGAGTTCATCGCGCTCATTGACGGTGGTCCAGAGCATGCCGGTGACCGGCTGCCAAGCAAGACCATTAGGATTTCGTAAACCTGAGGCAAACAGTTGGCTATCACCGGTTTTGGGATTGATTTGCAAAATGGCGGCGCGGTTGAATTCGTTATCCATGCCTTTTTCACCAATATTGCTGTTGGATCCCACCGTGGCGTACAACATTTCGCCATCCTGGCTGGCGATGATATTTTTGGTCCAATGATAATTGATGTTTCCGGCGGGTAAATCGGCAATATGCTCACCGGGAGTGGTAATTTCTGTGACACCCTGTTGATAAGGAAAACGGACAATGGCATCGGTATTGGCAACATAAAAATCATTACCAACCAGCACCATGCCAAACGGTGATGTCAGATCATCGATAAATGTGGTTTTGATTTCGGCAATACCATCGCCATCCTGATCCCGCAACAGGCTGATGCGATCAGCACTGGGTACGGCCGCACCAGCGCGTTTCATAAACCAGCCCTGGATCATAGCCTTAATACTTTTATCAGCATCTGGATTGGCCTGGGCATTGGTTTCAGCGACCAAAACATCGCCATTGGGCAACACATATAACCAGCGTGGATGATCCAAACCTTTCGCGAATGCGTTTACGGCAAGGCCATCGGCAGCAGTCGGTTTTTCAGATTCTGACCAGCCTATGGCGGGGGCAATGTTCACCGTTGGCAACAAACCCGTACTTGGCTCAGGCAATGTTGGGTTGGGTCCAAAACCCGCATTTTTAGGTAAAGCGACATTATCAGCACAACTATTCAGACTGAACATCACCGCAATCATAATGCTGCTCATTAGCAATCGATTTTGCATAATTTTTCTCCAAAAAATGAAATCATTTATCAGATGATTTGCTGAGAATCGGTCAGTGCCGCGGAAGGCAAGTTATCAACGCTGTTAAAAATCCATTCAATGAGAAGACAGGTTTATCTTCGAGCGGGCGATTGCTATTACTCACTTAAATTAACCTTTTCTTAGTTAAAGGTATCGCAGCTTTCCATTTTGCCGCTGTTAAAACCGGTTTTAAACCAAGCCACACGCTGCGCCGCACTGCCATGGGTAAATGAATCAGGGCTGATGTAACCTTGTGATTGTTTTTGTAAGGTGTCGTCGCCAATCGCACTGGCGGCGGTCAGGCCTTCTTCAATATCACCGTCTTCAAGCATTTGCCGGGTATTGTCAGCGTAATGCGCCCATATACCGGCAAAACAATCCGCCTGTAATTCCTGTAACACCGACAGCTTATTAGCCTCAACTTGACTGGTATTACGGCGGGCATCATAGACCTGTTGTGAGATACCGAGCAGTGTTTGCACATGATGGCCGACTTCATGGGCAATCACATAAGCTTGGGCAAAGTCACCCGGTGCATTAAGCTGTTGTTCAAGTTGATTAAAAAAGCC
>JBFJJO010000015.1:0-23798 GCA_041612215.1 Methylophaga sp. | reverse complement strand
TTAAAATTCGCATAAAACCGGCAAGGATGACAAAGTCTGGTTGATACTGATCTATCGTTCTGGCTAATTCAATATCAAATGCTTCACGGCTGTCAAAATCACGATGATTAATCAACTGCGTATCGATACCCGCTGCGGCAGCAGTTTGCAGACCGGCTGCATCTGGACGATTGCTGATCACCGCAACAATTTCAGCATTGAGATCACCGGCATCAATGGCACGGATAATCGACTGCATATTGCTGCCACGACCGGAAATCAAAATAACCAGTCTGGCCTTTGTCATTGGATAATCACGCGCTCACTGTCGTCTGAAGCTTCGATTTGGCCGATATGCATGGCGGTTTCACCAAGGCCAGTCAGGGTATTAACCGTTTCATCAGCTTGATCTGCTGCCACAACCACGACCATGCCAATACCATTATTAAAGGTACGATACATTTCTCTATCAACAACATTGCCATGCTGTTGCAACCAGTCAAATACTGCCGGGCGCTGCCAGCTGTTGGCTTTTAGTACGGCAACAACGCCGTCAGGTAATACCCGGGGAATGTTTTCGAGTAATCCGCCGCCGGTGATATGTGATAGGGCGTGAATATCAATTTTTTCAGTAAGTTGCAGTAATGACTTAACGTAAATTCTGGTGGGGGCCAGTAACTTTTCGCCAAGGGTGGCACCATCAAAACTATCTTTTAAATTAGCCCCACTGCGTTCCAGAATTTTACGAATCAGCGAATAGCCATTGGAATGTGGACCCGAGGAGGCGATACCAATAATTGCATCACCGGCGGCAACTTTACTGCCATCGATGACCTGATCTTTTTCAACGATACCGACACAAAACCCGGCCAAATCATAATCACCGTCTTCGTACATACTGGGCATTTCTGCAGTTTCACCACCAACCAGCGCTGCGCCGGATTGCAGACAGCCCTCTGCAATTCCGGCAACCACATCAGTGGCGATGTCGATATCCAATTTGCCCGTTGCGTAATAATCGAGGAAAAATAGCGGCTCAGCGCCCAATACAGCAATATCATTGGCACACATGGCGACCAAGTCGATACCGATTGTATTATGGATGCCGGATTCAATCGCCAGTCTTAGTTTAGTACCAACGCCGTCGGTGCCGGATACCAGTACCGGATTTTTATAACGGTCTAACGGCAGTTCAAATAAACTGCCAAAACCACCTAAGCCTGCCATAACACCGGGGCGTTTGGTTTTGGCTGCGAGCGGTTTAATTCTATCTACCAGCGCATTACCGGCTTCAATGTCGACACCGGCATCACGGTAACTGAGAGAAGAAGTCTGGCTGTTGGAATCAACGGGATTGGTCATGCTGGGTTCCTGAGAATAAAGGGCGTCACACACGAAAATCAGCGTGCTAGAATACCACAATGACTCGTTTATTTACTGTGCTGTTTTTAATTTTCACTGCTTCAACCGCATCTGCGGCGCAGGTTTCCCATCTTTATCAGGCGCGGGTCCCCGTTGCCACGCAAAGTGACCAGGATCGCAGTCGTGTTGCTCCCGATGCACTCAAGCAGACCATTATCAAGGCGGTTGGTAATCGTCAGGCTGTCAACAGCGCTGATATAACAGCACTGCTGGCTGATGCTGAACGTTATGTAGAACGTTATTCATATCATCAAATAGCGCAGGATGGTGATTCAACAACTGCGGAAACATTGGCTGTTAATTTTATTTTTGATGCGAAAACGCTCAATAACGCGCTGGAACGCATTGGCCTGCCGATTTGGGGTGAAAACCGGCCTGAAATTTTGCTATGGCTCGTATCTGACAGTAACGGCGAACCACGTTTAATCGGCCATAGCGATGATAATACCATCAATAATTTGATCGAAAAGCATGCTGAGCGTCGTGGTTTGCCCATTGTTTTGCCGGTGATGGATTTAGAAGATCAAACGCAAATCAGTTTCACTGATATTCAGTCCGGCAATAGCAACATTATTACGTCTGCCTCAGCACGTTATGGCGCGCGTATCATTGTGACTGCTCAACTTGGCGGCAGCCCTGAGCAGACTGGTATCAGCTGGCAGACATTTAATAACAATGATAATCCCCGCTGGCAAAGTGAAGGCACTCTAGACATTGCCATTGCCGGAGGGATTGATCAGTTAGCCGATAGCTTGGGTCAGCGTTTTGCCCAGCAAATGGGGCCAGCGCAGCAACTGGCTCTGGAGATCGCCGATGTGAAAGACTACAACGATTACAACCGGTTAATGGCTTATCTCAATAATTTGCAAGTAGTTGAATCAGTTAGTGTGGCCAGTATGAACAATAATTTGCTGAAGGTGGATCTGAGAATTGCGGGTGATGTCAGTAAATTTCGCGAATTACTGGTGTTTGATGGCATGTTACAAGTTAATGATGCTGCGCACGTCAATAATGTTGAGCAATACCGGTTATTGCCTTGAGCCTAAGCGATATTCCCAACATAATTTCTTGGTTTCGTATTTTACTGGTTGCCCCGGTGGTCTGGGCAATGCTGCAATTTGATTTTCACCTGGCTTTGTTATTGTTTGCCATTGCCGGTATTTCCGATGGTTTGGATGGTTTTTTAGCCAAGCACTATCACTGGCAAAGCCGGTTAGGCTCGATTCTGGATCCAATTGCCGACAAGCTTTTATTGGTTGCCAGTTTTGCGACGCTGAGCTATCTGGAGCTGTTGCCATGGTGGTTGTTTGCATTGGTGATAGGCCGAGATTTGCTGATTGTTGCGGGCGCTTTGGCGTACCATAAAGCCTTTGGTGAGTTTGAATTTAAGCCATTGTGGAGCAGTAAAATCAATACGCTGCTGCAAATTCTGCTGGTGCTGTTGGTGATGGTGCAAACACAGTGGTTTCCAAGCTTGGATAATGTTAAAACCATCGGCATTTGGTTAGTGGTGGCAAGTGTTATCAATAGTGGTAGCGAATATGTCTTGGTTTGGGGGATGAGTGCGTGGCGACAACAGAAAAACCGCTGAATTTAGATAACCACAAGCCGATTTCGGACAGCAATAAATGGTTGATTTTGATTTCAGTCGTGCTGTTTGGTTTCTTGTTGTATCAACTATCCGGCGTTTTGATGCCATTTTTTGTCGCGGCTTTATTGGCCTATCTCGGTGACCCGCTGGTAGACCGTCTTGAAGCGTGCAAATTGTCACGTACTGTCTCGGTGGTCATTGTTTTTAGTGTGCTGGTTTTAGTGACGATATTGGCGGTTTTGATTTTTGTGCCGTTGCTTAGTGTGCAGTTAGCATCATTGTTTGAAAAATTACCGGGTTATATCGATAAATTACAGACAAGTATTGAACCATTGATGCAGTCACTGGGGTTATCGAAAGACATGATTAATCTCGACACCATGAAAGAGGGCCTTAAAAATTACTGGTCAGAAGCAGGCAAAATGGCCGGTGATATATTTGGTTATGTCAGCAAGTCTGGTCTGGCATTACTAACTTTTGTCACTAATCTGGTGTTGATCCCGGTGTTAACGTTTTATTTATTGCGTGACTGGGATTTGTTGGTGGCACGTTTTCGTGAGTTATTGCCGCGCCGTAATGCCGAAAAAATTACCAATTTATCGTTGGAATGTGACGATATGCTGGCTGGATTTTTGCGCGGGCAGTTACTGGTAATGCTCGCTTTATCAATTATTTATAGCATTGGTCTGACCCTGATTGGACTGGAATTGGCACTATTGATTGGCGTCATTGCCGGTATTGTCAGTTTTGTGCCGTACTTAGGTTTACTGGTCGGCATTGTGTTGGCGGGTTTAGCTGCCTATTTACAATTTCAGGAATGGTTACCGGTGCTCTATGTTATCGGCGTGTTCAGCTTTGCCCAAATGATCGAAGGCATGGTTTTAACGCCACGGTTTGTTGGCGAGCGGATTGGCCTGCATCCGGTGGCGGTTATTTTTGCGGTGATGGCTGGCGGCAGTTTATTTGGTTTTATCGGCGTATTGTTGGCCCTACCAGTGGCATCTGTGGTTATGGTATTGATTCGTCATGGCCATGATCGATACGTTAACAGCCAGCTTTATTCCTGATTAAATGATGGCTCATACGCAGCTCACATTGCGCCTTTCACCGCAGGAAGTTTATCGCCTCGATAATTTCCTGTTTGCTGACGAGGCCCTGCGCGAAGCAGTGGCGGAATTCTGTCAGGGACAAGGTTACAGTTTTCTGTACTTGTGTGGCGCCAGTGGCGCCGGTAAAACGCATTTGTGTTTAGCGATCGCGGAGCAATTGCAGCAGCAAAGCAGTGTCGCTTATCTGAATTTCCATGAATTGCTGCAAACAGCTGAACCTGCTGGTTTAAACTCGCTGATGCAGGCCGAGATAATCTGTTTCGATGATTTGGAAGCGATTGACGGCCATCAGGCCTGGCAAGAAGCATTATTTGATGCTTTTAACGTGCTGCGGCAACAGCAAAAACGTTTGTTGATTGTCACTGAAAATCCACCGTCGCAGTTAAATATTGAACTGGCTGATTTGCGATCACGTCTGGCTACGGGGCTGGTATTTCAGTTACCAGTTATGGCCGATCAACGCAAACAACAGGCGTTAATTTTACAAGCGCAGAGCCGTGGTCTGATTTTGTCTGAAGATGTTGCCCAATATCTGCTGCGCCATTATGGCCGCGATATGCCATCTTTAATGGCCGTGTTGCAAAAACTTGATAAAGCCTCGCTGCAAGCGCAGCGGCGTTTGACCATCCCATTTGTGAAAGAGGTAATGCAGCATGGTGTCTAACGCCATGCTGACCTTGATATGGCCTGATGCGGCGGGTGTGTTACAGCCTATTAATCGAGTTACCTGGCCGGATGCGTTGCTAAAAATCCTCCATAAAAGCCGTTTTCAAGCAAGCCAATCAGATTATCCATCGCTTTTGTTGCAACAATTTGGCCAAGTTAATGGGCCGGATTTACCGTTAGCGGCGCTGCGCTTCCCCGGTGAAAAGGCTATTTGTGCTGATCTTTGTTATTTACATCCAGACAGAGATTGTCTGCGTTTATTTCATCGCGATTTACAGGTGTCAGATGCTGAAGCCAAGGAATTGCAAGCCAGTTTAGAACCGTTGCTGGATGAATTTCAGGGCGAGTGGCTGACCTACAGCGGTAAGCACTGGGGCCTGCGATTGCCAGCACTACCTGATATGCAATGGCCGGCGATTGATAAGTTGGAAGGCCAGTCGATTAGCGACCAGTTACCGGTTGGCAGTGAGCAAAGTGATTGGCGACGGTTATTAAATGAAATACAAATGACGCTGTTTGAGCATCCGGTCAATCAGCAGCGTGAGGCCGCTGGTTTATTGCCAGTCAATGCAGTCTGGTTTTCCGGGGCTGCAGCTTTGGATATCAATGCTGACTGGCAGCATGTGGCCGGCGATGAGGCGTTACTTAAACCGTTAGCTAATTTTATTGATGCCGATTATCAGCAATCATTTAATGCGCTGTTCCAGCAAAAGCGCAAGAGCAAAACGCTGATTGTATTACCGGCTTTTGATAATGACGGCGACTGGCAAAATCAGCTGGAGATAGTGACGCAGCAGATTTTTAAACCCTTATGGCAACAACTCCGATATTTGCAATTACGGGAAGTTAAAATTTGCGTGCCGCACCATGGTCATTATTCACTGAGCTCCTGGCGTAGCTGGTTATGATTCAAGTGCGAAACAGTGACGGCTGGCAGGATTTGCCCACAGCCTGGCCAGATGTCATCAGGCGGATTATGGCGGCGCGCGGTATTCGTCACGAGACTGATCTGCAGTTTGCTTTGGCGGATTTACCATCACCAAATTTATTAACAGATATGACCGTGGCCTGTCAGTTGCTTCAGCAGGCGATAGAAACCGATTGGTCGGTATTAATTGTCGGTGATTTTGATGCCGATGGCGCCACCAGCACGGCATTATTGATCCGAGGTTTAAAACAGTTTGGGCTCCATAATATGCGGTTTATGGTGCCCAATCGGTTTATTCACGGTTATGGCCTGACACCACAATTATTAGCGGAATTAGCTACTGAAAATCAGCCGGATTTATTGATAACAGTTGATAACGGTATTGCCAGTATTGACGGTGTTGCAGTTGCCAAACAGCGAGGCATGCGTGTGCTGATTACCGATCATCATTTACCCGGCGAACAATTACCGGCAGCTGATGCCATTATTAATCCCAATCAGGCTAATGATAATTTCCCCTCGAAAGCACTGGCTGGCGTGGGTGTGGCATTTTATTTGCTGCTGGGACTACGCAGTTATCTCAATGAACAAGGTTGGTTTGGAAAAAATCAGCAAACACCGCCACGATTGGTTGAACTACTGGATTTAGTGGCATTAGGTACGGTTGCTGATGTGGTGCCTCTGGATAAACTTAACCGCAGTTTGGTCATGCGTGGTCTGGCGAGAATGCGCCAGGGGTTGGCCTGCGCTGGTATTAATGCTTTGTTAGCAATTACCGGTAAAGATTGCCAGCGTCTTTCAGCACAGGATATTGGTTTTGCCATCGGTCCCCGGCTCAATGCTGCCGGTCGCATGGAAGATATGGGGCAGGGCATTGAATTACTGCTGACCGATGATGCGGTATTTGCCGAACAAAGCGCGCGTTTACTGGATGATATTAATTTGCAGCGCCGTGATGTTGAACAGACTATGCAACAGCAAGCGCTGAATATGCTGGCGAAAATTGATCTGCAATCTGCGGAATCCGCTCCGTTACTAACGCTATATCAACCTGATTGGCATCAAGGTGTCATTGGTCTGTTGGCCTCGCGATTAAAAGAACGTCTGCACCGGCCGGTGATTATTTTTGCCGACGGCGATCCCGGTGAGTTAAAAGGCTCGGCGCGCTCGATTCAGGGCATACATATCCGTGACATTCTGGCTCGTGTCGACAGCCTGCATCCGGGACTTATTAAACGATTTGGCGGTCACGCCATGGCGGCTGGCCTAACGCTGGATAAAGCCAACTTTGATGCCTTGTCAGAGGCATTACTGGCCGTTATGCAGACTGATGTTGCTGAGGACGTGTTTACCCGGCAGCGAGTCAGTGATGGCGAGTTAGCTGCAAAAGATATCAATCTGGGGTTGGCTGGCAAATTACCTTTATTTGCACCGTGGGGACAGGGTTTTGCCGAGCCACAATTTCACGGCGAATTTGAGCTGGTTGATTTCCGGCATGTCGGTCAGCAGCAGGATCATTTGAAACTGACCATCCGGCTTGCTGATAATCGGGTCATTACCGCCATGGCGTTTAAACAAACGGCGCCTGACTGGCTGAGTGCAAATCAAACCGTGTTATTGCATTACCGGCTGGATATTAATGAATTTCGCCAGCAGCAAAGCCTGCAATTCTTAGTCGATGAACTGTTGCCGATCACGGCATGAGTGATATTTATCAGCAGCTCAGCGAGCACTTAACCGATTTTGCGCCGCGACCACAGCAGCGGCAAATGGCTGATTTTATTGACCAGACGCTACAACGTGAAGCCGGTAAACGGATTGCTGTCGTTGAAGCGCCCACCGGTGTTGGTAAAACATTGGCTTATTTAAGCGGCGCAATAGAAACCGCCCTAAAACAAAAAAAATTGCTGGTGATCAGCACGGCAACGGTCAATTTACAGCAGCAGCTGATTTTTAAGGATTTGCCACAATTTGCCAGTGCCATGCCTGAGCCGATCAAATTTGTGCAAATCAAAGGTCGGCGTCGTTATCTGTGTCCAAGTCGGTTGGATCAACTGGTCAATGCACCACAACAAGGTGAACTGAGCATTGATGTAGATGATAAATATCAGCAGGCCATCTGGCAGGCGCAGGGACAAAAATTATGGGAGATCTGGCAGGAGCAGCTGTGGAACGGTGATCGCGATAGCTGTGAATTGCCAGTTAATGGCTCTTTATGGTCGGAGATTTCAACTGATTCGGAGGGCTGTGTCGGCAAAAGCTGTCGTTATTATCAGCCGTGTCCGTATTATCAATTGCGCCGGGAATTAACCAGCGCGCAGGTCGCCGTGGTCAATCATGATGTGTTACTCAGCGATGCTGATCTGGGCGGTGGACTCGTGTTACCAAATCCGGAAGAGACTATTCTGGTGCTGGATGAAGCCCATAATTTGCCACGAAAGGCATTGGATCATGCTGCTAAAGTATTGGATTTTCAGCAGCTTTATCAGACCATTGAGGCCGCTGATAAAGCACTGAAAAAGCTGCCATCGGCACTGGTCTTCAGACAACAGGATTTTGGTTATTTATTCAGCGATTTACGCCGTGATTTACCGGCCTGTTTTAGTGTTTTGCAAGATATCGAAACCATGATGTATTCGGCTGATATTGTGCAAGCCATGCTCAGTGGCGAGCTCAGTGAGCCGCGTCTATTCAGCAACAGTATAATATTTAACGCTTTAGCGACGCCGATGTTGGCTTTGCTGCAACAAGCCAACACGATTTATAAACATTACACTTTGCTGGGCAAATGGCTGCGTGAAGGTCTGGAAAAAACCCAGATCCCCAATCGGCTGGGGGAGGCGTTGTTACCGCAAGTCGGTACGGTGCAGAATATTTTTGGTTATCTGCTGGATTTTCTGGGCTTATTCCTCACTGAAGATACGGCTGACAAACCACCCAATGTCCGTTGGTTGTCGCTGAATAAAACCGACAAACAATCACAATTATTGATCCATGCTGGGCCGATGACGGCGGCCAGATTTTTGTCCAAAAGTTTATGGCAACGCGCTTATGGGGTGGTGATTACCTCCGCAACGCTAAGGGGCCTTGGACGGTTTCAGCGGTTCCGTCTCGATTGTGGTTTGCAGGCATTTGATGCCAGTCATTTTTTGGCCGTACCCTCACCATTTGCCTATCAAACGCAGGCACAGTTACATATTCCTTATATGCAATATCTGCCTAATCAGTCACCACTTGCCTGGCAAAAAGAGTTGGCTGAAAAACTGGCACAAATAATTAATCCCAAAGCAGCGACATTGGTATTATTTACCTCACGTGAGGTGATGCAGTTTGTTTATCAGCGATTACCACAGAGCCTGACCGGTGTTATTTTGATGCAGGGTGATGGTTTGTCGCCGAAACTGATGATTGAAAAACATGGTCGGCGGATTGAGTCAGGCAAAGGCAGTGTGTTGTTTGGTTTGGATCGTTTTGCTGAAGGCGTCGATTTACCGGGCAGTTTGTGCACCCATGTAGTGATTACCCGCTTGCCATTCCCTGTGTTTACCCGGCCGATTGAGCAGGCTCGTCAGGAGTGGATTATTGCTAAAGGTGGTCAGCCATTTACAGCACTGTCTTTGCCGGCGGTCAGCGTTAAACTGATTCAGGCCTGTGGCCGATTGCTGCGTAAAGAAACCGATTCGGGTCACATTACAATTTTAGACAGGCGGTTGCTGACCAAAGCCTATGGCCGGAAGTTGTTGGATAATCTTCCTGATTATCAACTGGTTACTGATGATAGTTAAACTTAAAAGACCCGTTATAAACGGGTCTTTTAAGTGTCAGTCATGCAGGTTTTTAGCTACGGCTGGTGACTTCCAGCAAATGGTAACCAAACTGGGTTTTCACCGGACCTTGTACAGTACCAATCGGGGCTGAAAACACAACTTTATCAAATTCCGGTACCATCATGCCCGGACCGAATTCACCGAGGTCGCCACCTTGCGCTGAAGATGGGCAAGAAGAATGTTCTTTGGCAACGGCTGCAAAATCAGCACCTTCTTCGATTTCGCGTTTCAAATCCTTACAGACTTGCTCATTTTCAACCAGAATGTGTCTTGCTGTTGCTTTGGTCATAGCTATTTTTTTTCCTTAGAGTTACAAATGAATTGTTTATGCCAGCTTCAATAAAGCTTGCGCGGTTTCGGCTGATGAACCCGGATTCTGGCCGGTGATTAAATGACCATCCACCTGTACAAATGACGACCAGTCTTCACCTTTGTGATAAACAGCGCCACGCTTTTTCAAGGCATCTTCCAATAAAAACGGTACCACCTGGCTGAGTCCAACGCCATCTTCTTCGCTGTTTGAAAAAGCGGTCAAGTTTTTATTTTCAACCAAATAGTTACCTTCTTTGTCTTTAGCGTTAATCAGCACCGCTGGCGCGTGACAAACTGTAGCGACGGGTTTGCCGGCGGCATACAGGGTCTCTATAAGACGTAGCGAATCAGCATTATCGGTTAAATCCCAGAGCGGACCATGACCGCCGGGATAAAACACCGCATCATAGTCTTCTGCGATAACGGTTTCTAAAGCAATCGTATTGGCAAGCTGTTGTTTGGCATTGCCATCATTTTCGAAACGGCGGGTGTCATCAGTTTGAAAGTCAGGCTGATCACTTTTGGGATCAATCGGTGGCTGGCCGCCTTTCGGAGAGGCCAATATAACCTCAGCACCGGCATCTTTCAGTACGTAGTAGGGCGCAGCAAATTCTTCTAACCAAAAGCCGGTTTTTTCACCGGTATCGCCAAGCTTATCGTGCGAGGTCAGTACCATTAACACTTTCATATTATGCCTCCGTCGTTAACTAAGACTTTAGGAGGTGGGGGTTGCCGGCTTTGATTGCAAGTCAGAGGATCTGCCATTGCAGGGTTTCACCGGCACGTAGCGGCACCAGTTCGGTGTCATCGAAGGCCAGTGTTTCTGGCACTTGCCAGGCTTGTTTATGCAGGGTGATTTGCGTGTTATTACGTGGTAAACCATAAAAGTCCGCACCATAAAAACTGGCAAAGCCTTCCAGTTTGTCCAGGGCATCCATGGCTTCAAAGGCTTCGGCATAGAGTTCAATCGCTGCATGGGCGCTATAAATCCCAGCGCAGCCACAACTGCTTTCCTTACTTGGCCGTGAGTGTGGAGCGCTATCAGTACCTAAGAAAAACTTTGGATTACCACTGGTAGCCGCTTCAAGTAATGCCTGTTGGTGGGTGTTACGTTTTAATACCGGTAAACAGAAATAGTGCGGGCGAATACCGCCGACGAGTAAATCATTGCGGTTAAATAAAAGATGATGTGGCGTGATGGTCGCGGCCAGGTTTGGTCCGGCAACCTTTACAAACTGAGCAGCATCAAAAGTGGTGATATGCTCAAACACGACTTTCAGGTCAGGAAAATCTTTAACCAGCGGAATCAATTTGTCGTCTATAAAGCGTTTTTCACGATCGAAAATATCAATGTCGTGGTCAGTGACTTCACCATGTATCAATAATGGTAAGCCTAACTTTTGCATGGCTTCTAAGGTGGCATGGCAATGTTTGAGATTGGTAACACCGGCATCTGAATTGGTCGTTGCACCAGCGGGATACAGTTTGACAGCTTTGACAATTTCGCTATTAACAGCAACTTCAATTTCGCTGGCCGGTGTATTGTCAGTCAAATACAGTGTCATCAGTGGCTCAAAATCAGCATTGTCTGGCAAAACCGACAAAATCCGCTGCCGATAGGCTTTCGCCATTTGCGTGGTAGTGACGGGTGGGCGTAAATTAGGCATGACGATGGCGCGTGAAAACTGGCGGGCACTGTCAATAACGGTTCGGCTCAGAGCCGCATCGTCGCGCAAATGTAAATGCCAGTCGTCCGGGCGGGTAATGGTCAGTGTTGTTTCAGATGCTGTTTTCATGGCTCAGCATTATGCCATATGGTTGGCTTTACGAGATACAGAATTATCCGGGTAATGGCGTCATGACTGCGATTGAAGCCAGATTTTCTTGACCTGAAACCCTATACAAAGTAACTTTAGTCGTTTGATATTTTGAAGCGTATCGCGACGGCGATTCGAGAGAGGAAGACGTGGAATTAAGCGGTGGTGAAATTCTGGTCCAGTGTCTGAAAGACGAGGGCGTTGAGTTTTTGTTTGGCTATCCCGGCGGTGCAGTGCTGCATATTTATGATGCGCTGTATCAACAGGAAGGGGTCAAGCACATTCTTGTGCGTCATGAACAGGCTGCGACGCATGCTGCTGATGGTTATGCTCGGGCCACAGGAAAGCCGGGCGTAGTTCTGGTCACATCAGGCCCAGGTGCAACTAATGCGGTAACAGGGATTGCCACTGCATATATGGACTCTATCCCAATGGTGGTGATCACCGGTCAGGTAGCAACCGCAAATATTGGTAGCGATGCGTTTCAGGAAGTCGATTCAGTCGGTATCACGCGGCCTTGCGTGAAGCACAACTTTCTTGTTAAAGATATTAATGACCTGGCGGCGACCTTAAAAAAAGCTTTTTATGTGGCAACCACAGGCCGGCCTGGTCCGGTTGTTGTCGATGTGCCAAAAGACATCACCGATCCCAAAATCAAAATTCCGTATATTTATCCGGAAAGCGTTTCAATGCGTTCCTATCAGCCAATCACCAAAGGTCATCCTGGTCAGATTAAACGGGCTGTAGATTTATTGCTGACCGCTGAAAAACCGATGATTTACACCGGTGGTGGTGTGGTGCTCGATAATGCTGCCGAGCCATTACGTCAGTTCGTTAAGAAACTGGGTTACCCGGTCACATCAACATTGATGGGTTTAGGTTCCATTCCTTGGGATGACCAACAGTTTTTAGGCATGCTGGGTATGCATGGAACTTATGAAGCCAATATGGCTATGCATGATTGTGATGTGTTGATTGCTATCGGCGCACGTTTTGATGACCGTGTCACTGGCAAAATAGCTGAATTCTGTCCGCACGCCAAAATCGTGCATATTGATATTGATCCTTCGTCAATTTCAAAAACGATTACTGTAGATGTGCCAATCGTGGGCAGTGTTGCTGATGTCCTCACGGATATGAACCATTTATTGGATAACAGTAAAAAGCAACCTAACAAAGATGCCATTGATGCCTGGTGGGCGGTTATCAATGGCTGGCGTTCGAAAAAATGCATGTCTTACGACCATAATAGCAGCCAGATTAAGCCGCAGGCAGTTATTGAACTGGTCCATGAAATCACCAAAGGTGATGCTTACGTCACTTCGGATGTCGGTCAGCATCAAATGTGGGCAGCGCAGTACTATGGTTTCAGTAAACCGAATCGCTGGATTAACTCAGGTGGTCTCGGCACCATGGGATTTGGTTTGCCGGCAGCGATGGGGGTGCAATTAGCATTCCCGGATGAAGTCGTGGTGTGTGTCACAGGTGAAGGCAGTATCCAGATGTGTATTCAGGAACTGTCAACCTGTTTGCAATATGGTCTGCCAGTCAAAATCGTTGCCCTTAACAATCGTTATTTAGGCATGGTGCGTCAGTGGCAGGAATTCTTTTATGAAAACCGATACTCACATTCGTATATGGAATCGCTGCCAGACTTTGTCAAACTTACCGAAGCCTATGGTCATGTTGGCATGCGTATTGAGCGAGTTGAAGATTTGAGGCCTAAGCTGGAAGAAGCGTTTGCTATGAAAGATCGGCTGGTGTTTCTCGATATTGTTACTGATCAGACTGAAAACGTTTACCCGATGATTGCTCAAGGCAAAGCACACAATGAAATGCATATGTCACCGCATTGTGAGTTGCCACAAGATCCGGAACGGGAGTTATCATAATGCGCCATATCATTTCCATTCTGATTGAAAATGAAGCGGGTGCGTTGTCACGGGTTGCCGGACTGTTTTCAGCGCGTGGTTACAATATTGAATCACTGACTGTGGCACCGACCGAAGATGCCTCTTTGTCGCGGATGACGATTGTTACTACGGGTACTGATCGCATCATCGAACAAATCACCAAACAGCTCAACAAACTGATTGATGTCGTTAAGTTGATGGAGCTTACTGAAGGGCCGCATATCGAGCGCGAAATGATGCTGATTAAAGTCAAAGCCGCGACCATGGATCAGCGTGAAGACGTTAAACGGCTTAGTGATATTTTCCGTGGCCGGATTATTGATGTCACGGCATCAACGTATACGATTGAATTGACCGGTGCCGGCAACAAGCTCGATTCATTCATTGAAGCTTTGTCAGAGCACAGAATACTTGAAACGGTCCGCAGTGGTGTCTCCGGGATTGCCCGTGGCGACAGAAACCTGCACATCTGACCAATGCATACTTTAAAAACCAAGGAATAAAACATGAGTTTGAATATTTATTACGACAAAGATTGTGACCTGTCGATTATTCGCGGCATGAAAGTGCTGATCATCGGCTACGGTTCACAAGGCCATGCCCATGCTTGTAACTTGAAAGATTCTGGTGTTGACGTAACGGTTGCGCTGCGCGCCGGTTCATCGTCAATTGCCAAAGCGCAAGGCGCTGGCCTGAATGTTTCTGACAATGTTGGCGAAGCCGTTAAAGCCGCTGACCTTATCATGGTGCTGACGCCGGACGAATTCCAGTCACAGCTGTACACAAACGAAATTGAACCTAACCTGAAGCAAGGTGCGGTACTGGCGTTTGCCCATGGCTTTGCCATTGTTTACAACCAAATTCTGCCACGCAGCGATTTGGATGTTGTGATGATTGCCCCTAAAGCGCCGGGTCATACGGTACGCAGCGAATTTACGCGCGGTGGTGGTATTCCGGATCTGATTGCGATTGAGCAGGATGCTTCTGGTAAAGCCAAAGCTATCGCTCTGTCATATGCATCAGCGATTGGCGGCGGCCGTACCGGTATTATCGAAACGTCTTTCCGTGATGAAACGGAAACCGATTTGTTCGGTGAACAAGCCGTTTTATGTGGTGGTGCAGTCGAACTGGTTAAAGCCGGTTTTGAAACGCTGGTTGAAGCTGGTTACGCGCCGGAAATGGCTTATTTCGAATGCCTGCACGAGCTGAAACTGATTGTTGATCTGATGTATGAAGGCGGCATTGCCAATATGAACTACTCGATCTCTAATAATGCTGAGTATGGCGAGTATGTGACCGGTCCGAAAATTATTAACGAAGAAAGCCGCTGGGCAATGCAAGAAGCGCTGAGAAACATTCAGGAAGGTAAATACGCTAAACAATTCATTCAGGAAGGTCAGTCTGGTTATCCGGAAATGACTGCAATGCGTCGTCTGAACGCGGAGCATCCGATCGAACAAACTGGTGCCAAACTGCGTGAAATGATGCCTTGGATCCAGAAAATTGTTGATAAAAGCAAAAACTAATCACAATTAACTGAACAAAATAAGGCCGGTCGCGCAAGCTGCCGGCCTTTTTTGTATCTGGTGGGCGCCACTGTCATAATGAAATTTACGATTAATAAAATTTTGGAGTTTTAATGGTGAATCCTGATCAACAACAAAGTCGCGGCATTTATCTGTTGCCAAACCTGTTTACCACAGCGGGGTTGTTTGCCGGTTTTTATGCCATTGTAGCGGCCATACGAGGTGATTTTGCGACCGCAGCTGTTGCTATTTTTGTGGCCATGATTATGGATGGCTTAGACGGCAGGATTGCCAGATTAACCAATACTCAAAGTGATTTTGGTGCTGAATATGACAGTTTGTCGGATATGGTGGCATTTGGTTTAGCACCGGCATTGGTCATGTTTGAATGGGCATTATCAGGAATGGGTAAATTTGGTTGGATGGTGGCATTTATTTACGCTGCTTGTGGTGCATTGCGATTAGCCCGATTTAATACCCAGGTGGGTATTGCCGACAAACGTTATTTTCAGGGATTACCCAGTCCGGCAGCGGCAGCCGCTATAGCAGGTTGGGTATGGCTGGGACACAAGTATGATTTAGATCCGACGGTTCTGACCACGGTCGGCGCACCACTAACCTTTTTGTCAGCTATTTTAATGGTCAGTACTGTGCGTTATCACAGCTTTAAAGAATTGGATCTGCGCGGCAAAGTGCCGTTTATGGTGATTCTCGGCCTAGTATTGTTATTTGCCTTAATCGCGATTGATCCGCCAATTGTCCTGTTTTCGGCATTTATGATTTATGCATTGTCGGGACCGGTATTAACGCTGATTCAATTAAGGAAACATCGTAATGAACGGGCACAGAACAAATAAGCGCGCTAAAATAAACTTTTATCAAAACAAAAAACAGCCAGATTCGGTATTTGTCCGAAGATATGGTGGAGAGAAGCGGGCATGAGTGAACAGCTGATTATTTTTGATACGACTTTGCGTGATGGTGAACAAAGTCCCGGCGCATCAATGACAAAAGATGAAAAAGTTCGTATCGCTAAAGCGCTGGAAAGAATGCGTGTAGATATTATTGAGGCAGGTTTCCCGATTGCCAGTGTTGGTGATTTTGAAGCTGTGCAGGCAGTCGCTAACACGGTAAAAGATAGTCGGGTATGCGGTTTGGCACGTGCTTTGGATGCTGATATTGATCGCGCAGGTGAAGCCTTGAAAGGTGCCAATGCTTCGCGTATTCATACGTTTATTGCCACTTCGCCTATCCATATGAAAATGAAGCTGCGCATGGAGCCGGATCAGGTTGTTGAAAATGCCGTCAGAGCAGTGAAACGTGCCCGTCAACATACTGATGATGTCGAATTTTCGCCTGAAGATGCTGGCCGCAGCGATCTGGATTTTTTATGCCGAGTACTCGAAGTCGTCATTGATGCCGGTGCCCGTACGCTGAATATTCCCGATACCGTTGGTTACAACATGCCACATCAATTTGGTGAGTTGATCAAAAACCTGCGTGAACGGATACCGAATGCCGATAAAGCCGTTTTTTCGGTGCATTGTCATAATGATTTGGGCTTGGCGGTAGCCAACTCTTTAACCGCGGTGATGAATGGTGCCCGACAAGTCGAGTGTACTATTAATGGTCTGGGGGAGCGTGCTGGTAATGCTGCTTTGGAAGAGGTCGTTATGGCGGTACGTACTCGTCAGGATGTTTTTCAATGTGATTCGCGAATTGATACGACCCAAATCCTGGCGGCTTCACGTTTGGTGTCGGGCGTTACTGGCTTTGTCGTGCAGCCTAATAAAGCGATTGTCGGTGCCAATGCTTTTGCTCATGAATCGGGCATTCATCAGGACGGCGTACTGAAAAACCGCGAAACCTATGAAATCATGCGCGCCGAAGATGTGGGCTGGAACACCAATCGTATGGTGCTCGGCAAGCATTCCGGTCGTAATGCGTTTCGTGCACGTCTGAAAGATCTTGGCATTGAACTGGATTCTGAAACCGAATTAAACGCAGCCTTCACTAAATTTAAAGAGCTGGCTGATAAAAAACACGAAGTTTTTGACGAAGATATTCAGGCCTTGGTGACGGATGCTTTGGCAGAAGATAATGAACGCGTGCAGTTGGTTGCGCTCAAAGTTTGTAGTGAGACCGGTGAAACACCACTCGCTACGGTGACTTTGGCGGTCGATGAACAGGAAGTTCAGACCCAAATGTGTGGCAGCGGACCAGTTGATGCGGTTTTTAAAGCTATTGAATCAATGGTCCAAAGCCGTACTGAATTACAGTTGTATTCAGTCAGTAATATTACCAGCGGTACAGACGCACAAGGGGAAGTAAGTGTGCGACTTGAAAAAGGCGGCCGTATTGTCAGTGGTCAGGGCGCTGATACGGATATTGTGATTGCTTCAGCCAAAGCCTATATTAACGCCTTGAATAAAATGTTACTTGGTGCCGAACGGGCACACCCGCAGGTCTGACATTGATGCAACTGTCTGAGCAACAACTTTGGACGCTGGATAATCTGGGTATTCCAGTCTGGCAATTTCGGCAAAACCCATTGCCGATGCCAGACACCCCACCAAATAAAGAGCCGAATTCAGCGTTGGTTACAGCTTCGCCGCCCGTTGTTTTTAACTGTCAGGCGCCGCTTTTGGTTTATTGCACGGCGATAAAGGATTCGGCGGAACAACAATTATTAATCAATATTTTAAAAGCCATTGGCGGGCTGGGCATAGCATTCGAGCAATGTGATAACGGTTCTTTGCTATCACTTTCAGCTGATCAGCCAATGCCTCAGAAAATCCTCATATTTGGCGAGGTACCGGCCAGTTTGAATACAGATTGGCAAAACCGTGCGATATTATTACCATCCCTTGGCGAGTTAATGAATCAACCCAAGCGCAAGGCGGAAGTTTGGACAGCGATCTGCCAGTTGCAGCAATCATTATCTTGAAAATGAATCTTGAACCGATGGTGGCTGACGATTTACCGGTTATTCATGGTATTGAAGTGAAAGCCAACCAGTTTCCCTGGAGTTTGAAAAACTTTGAAGACAGTCTGCAAGCGGGCTATCAGGGCTTTGTGGTGCGTGAAAATCAACAAATTATTGCTTATGCACTGCTGCAACACGTTTTGGATGAGGCACATTTGCTGAATATTTGCCTACGGCCGGATAGACAAGGCCTCGGGTTGGGCCGACAATTATTGAATGCAGTGATTGATGCCGTCAGTTTGCGCGGTTCAAACCTGATGGTTTTAGAAGTCAGGCGCAGTAACCATCGTGCACAAGAACTGTATTTATCAGCAGGTTTTAACGAAATGGCCATAAGACGCGGTTACTATCCTGCAGTGCAGGGTCGAGAAGACGCTGTTTTGATGGGCATGACACTTTTTAATACCAAAGAGAGCTTATTTTCCCAAGGGAACATTTCGGGCTAAAACTTGCCATAACAGCGCGTGTCGCTTAGACTTTAACGTTCACTTTCGGATTTTATCAAGGAGATTTAACATGGCTTTTGAATTGCCACCTCTTCCATACGCAAACAACGCGCTGGAACCACATATTTCCGCCGAAACAATTGAATATCATTACGGTAAGCATCACCAAACTTACGTAAACAATCTGAACAACCTGGTGCCGGGCACTGAGTTTGAAGGCAAAACGCTGGAAGACATCATCAGCAAATCCAGTGGTGGTATTTTTAACAATGCTGCACAGGTCTGGAACCATACGTTTTACTGGAATTGTATGACACCGAATGGCAAAGATGCTGTTGACGGTGCATTGGGTGAAGCGATTAACAGCAAATTTGGTTCATTTGCTGACTTTAAAGAACAGTTCAGCAAATCAGCTGCCACAAACTTTGGCTCAGGCTGGACTTGGCTGGTTAAAAATGCCGATGGCAGCATTGAAATCGTTAACACTAGTAATGCGGGTTGCCCACTGACTGCCGGTCAAACACCATTGTTGACCTGTGATGTTTGGGAGCATGCTTATTACATCGATTACCGCAATGCCCGTCCAAAATATCTGGAATCTTTCTGGGCGCTGGTGAACTGGGATTTTGTTGCTGCTAACTACGCAGCGTAATTGTAATGGCGTGTTAAACGCCTTAAAAGATTTGTGATACCCGGATATGGCAGTTTCTTGCGAAGCTGCCATTTTTCGTTTATCAGCGGCAAAAATGGCCGTTAGCGTTATTAGCCTGAAAGGCAGGGAGAAAAAGCCATGACCGAAACTGTCATGCCGACTTATGGTCGTTTAGATGTGACGTTCAAGCAGGGGCAGGGCGCCTGGTTGATTGACGACAAGGGTGAGCGTTATCTGGATGCGCTCAGTGGCATTGCCGTGGTGAATTTAGGGCATTGTCATCCCAAAATTACCGACGCGATTTGTGAGCAGGCGAAAATGCTGATCCACACTTCTAATGTCTATCGTATCGAAATGCAACAAAAGTTGGCCGATAAACTGACAGCGCTATCGGGAATGGATCAGGTTTTTTTCTGTAATTCGGGTGCTGAAGCCAATGAAGCCGCCATTAAGCTGGCACGTAAATATGGTCATCAGAAAGGTATTGAAAAGCCGGTCATTATCGTTATGGATGGCAGCTTTCATGGCCGGACTATGGCGACGCTGACAGCTACCGGTAACCCTAAGGTGCAGGTTGGTTTTGGCCCGTTAGTACCCGGATTTGTGCGTGTGCCTTACAACGATATTGATGCTTTACGGATGGCAATCAGTCATTGGCCGGAAGCTGTTGCCGTCATGTTGGAGCCGGTTCAGGGCGAGGGCGGTATTAAAGTACCGGATCCTGATTATCTATCTGAAATCAGAAGCTTATGTACACAACGCAAATTATTGATGATCCTCGATGAGGTTCAGTCGGGTATTGGCCGGACCGGTAAATGGTTTGCGTTTCAACACCACGAAAATGTCATGCCGGATGTCATGACCCTGGCCAAGGCGCTGGGTAATGGCGTTCCTGTCGGCGCCTGTTTAGCTGCGGGACCGGCGGTGGGAGTTTTAGAGCCTGGCAATCATGGATCGACCTTTGGTGGCAACCCGCTGGCTTCGCGGGTGGCATTAACGGTATTGGAAACTATTGAAGCAGATAAGCTTATTGAAAATGTAAATACGCTGGCACCACGGATGTTGGCTAGATTTAAAGCCAAAATTGGCAAGCAATCTGGCGTTAAAGCGATTCGGCAGGCCGGGTTTATGATCGGTATTGAGTTGAATCAGCCCTGTGGCGAACTGGTAAAAGCGGCATTGGCTGAGCATTTATTGATTAATGTCACTGCCGAAAAAGTGATTCGTTTATTGCCGCCAATGATTATTTCTGCTGAAGAAGCAGACTTGATTGTCGATAAAGTCAGCGCGCTGGTCAATGCGTTTCTGGCTGAACATGCCGTTGAGAGTGTTGCCTGATCATGAGACATTTTTTAACCCTGTTGGATCTGAGTCCATCTGAACTGAATACCCTTATCCATCGGGCCATTGAACTCAAAAAAATGCATCAGCTTGGCAAGGTTTATCAGCCGCTGAAAAATAAAGTACTGGCGATGATTTTTGAAAAATCTTCGACCCGGACCCGGGTGTCATTTGAGTCGGCCATGGTGCAATTTGGCGGCGGATCTATCTTTTTGTCGCCAGATGACACGCAGTTAGGTCGCGGTGAGCCGGTTGAAGATTCTGCCCGGGTAATCTCCAGTATGGTCGATGCCGTCATGATCCGTACCTTTGAACATGCCAAAGTCGAAACTTTTGCTAAATATTCATCGGTACCGGTGATTAATGCCCTGACTGATGAATTTCATCCCTGCCAGTTATTGGCTGATATGCAGACTTATTTCGAAGTGCGTGGTGATATTAAAGGCAAGACTGTGGCGTGGATCGGTGATGGCAATAATATGTGTCATTCTTATATCAATGCCGCGCAGCAATTTGGTTTTAAACTCAATATTGCGACGCCCGAAGGCTATGAACCACTTTCGGAAATTGTTGATGCTGTCACCGCCGAAGTTCAACTGTTTAATGACCCCAAAGCGGCTGCCAACGGTGCTGATTTAATTGTTACCGATGTCTGGGCGAGCATGGGACAGGAAGTCGAGCAGCGCAAACGTGAATTGGCATTTGCGGGGTTTCAAGTCAATGCTCAATTGATGGCACTTGCTGCAAAAGATGCGCTATTTATGCACTGTTTGCCGGCACATCGTGATGAAGAAGTCACTGCTGATGTCATTGATGGTGCCCAGAGTGTGGTATGGCAAGAAGCTGAAAATCGTTTGCATGCGCAGAAAGCGCTCTTGGAATTTCTCTGTGCTTAACCCGTTAATTGCTGGTCAAGCGCAACAAGACGTTCTGCTGTACCGATATCGGACCATTCACCCAGATGAATACGGCCAGTTACGCGCTGTTGCTGCATAGCTTGCAGCAACAGCGGTTTTAGTGGCCGCTTGCTATCATCCAGACCTGCAAACATCCCGGGGCGATATACCGCAATACCACTGAAAGTAAATTTTTCTGGCCCGGTTTCGTGGACTCTGTGGCTTGCGTCGAGATAAAAGTCACCATCAGGATGCTGTGGTGGATTGGGCACTAATACCAAATGACACAGCGCCTCAGCATCGAGCGCATTCTGCAATGGCGCAAAAGCAAAATTTGTCCAGATATCGCCATTGACCACCAAAAATGGCTCTTCGCCTAATAACGGTAGGGCATGGATAATACCACCGGCGGTTTCCAGCCCGCCAGATAACTCGGGTGAATAGCTGATACTCGCCCCCCAGCGGGCGCCATCGCCTAATTGTGTCGGGAACTGTTCGCCCAAGTGGGCATAATTAATGACAATGTCATCAAAGCCCGCAGCAACCAGCCGTTCTATCAAATGTACTATCAGTGGTTTACCACCTGCTTTAAGCAGTGGTTTGGGCGTGTGATCAGTAAGTGGCCTGAGTCGTTCGCCACGGCCAGCGGCCAGAATCATGACTTTCATTTTATGCGGTCTTTAATAGCAGTTTGTTGCAGATAATTCAGCAGCGGTGATAGTTCTGAATAGTGCGGGCAGACCTGATAAATGTAATTAAGTGTCAATCCTAAGTCATTTAAATAATTAGACTTATTGTCACGGTAATTTAAACGGCAAAATATCCCAAGGATTTTCAAATGCCGTTGCACACCGATTAAATCAAACCACCGCTGCAACTGTTCCAGCGATACCGATTTATCGAGAATGCCTTGTTGTACGGCTTGTTGCCGATAATAGGTCAACAAATCGTCTACTAAAGTCCCAGGCCACTGAATATAAACATCACGCAATAAAGATACTAAATCGTAACTGATAGGCCCCCATACGGCATCTTGAAAATCAATAATGCCCGGTGAACCATCTGTCTGCAGCATCAGGTTACGAGAATGATAATCCCGGTGAACAAACGTCTGGGGTTGCTGCTGCGCTTCATGGATTAAAAACGAATATAAACCGTCAATAAAATCAGGTTTATCGAGCCCTAAATGCCGGCCCAAAAACCACTCATCAAATAAAGCCAGTTCATTGCCCAGCAACTGTTTATCATATAGTGGTAAACCTGCAGGCTTGCTGATTAACTGCATTTGCACAATGCAATCAATGGCCGGTTTGTAAAGACCCTCTGCCGAATCCAGATTCAAGACTGACAAAAATGCGGTCTTGCCCAGATCGCTGAGTAACAAAAATCCCTGCTCGAGGTCTTGCTCGAAGATAACGGGTACGGGTAAGTGATGTGCCGCCAGCAGCCTACCGATGCTGATAAATGGTTTAATATCTTCGTGAGCGGGTGGTGCATCCATGACAATCCAACTGGTATCAGCCGTGTTGACTCTGAAATAACGCCGGAAACTGGCATCGCTTGATGCACTGCTCAGGGTAAAGTCCTGACCGGTAAAAATTGCTTGTAACCACTGCTGAATTTGCAAATAGCGCTGATCTTCCAAAGCCGACATATACACCTTAAAAATACTGAGCCGACGCATCATACCGGCAAACAATAAAATGCAAAGTGTATAGTATCGGCCGACGGCGGGATAATTTGAAAATGAATTCTGTCATAACATTGCAAAAAATTTACCTGGAGAAATTAATGAAAAAAATTTTTGTTAGCATGAGTGCCGCGTTATTATTCGGTCTGCCCTTTATGAGCTTTGCCGAAGCCAATAAAATACCTGCTGATATGCCTGAAGAGGCGCAGAAAGCGATGTCCGGCCATCTGACCAGTTATAACAAATGTATGATGCAAAGCCGGCTCAGTACCAGTAAAAACGGTAAAGATGCACAGCAACATGCCGATGAGATCATGTCTGGTTGTGAAACGCATCTGGATGCTTTGGGCGAATTACTGGCTAAGCATGATGTTGATGCGGCATTAACAGAAGGTATGAAGAAATCCATGCGTTCTCGCGCAGCACGTCAGTTAATGACTCGTACCATGAACAATCTGGCAGCCCAGGCGGCAGCGATATCAAATGCCGATACCATGGAATCTGCTAAATAACTTTAGCCTAAGACGCTAACGCCCTGTGCGGCTAGCATATCTACCAGCCTAATCAGAGGCAGGCCGATCAGACTGTTGGGATCACTGCCTCTGAGTTCGCTGAATAAACTGATTCCCAGCCCTTCTGATTTAAAGCTACCGGCACAGTCAAAAGGTTGTTCCAAATCGACATAACGACGAATCTG
>JBFJJO010000014.1:0-23873 GCA_041612215.1 Methylophaga sp. | reverse complement strand
GGCTGTTTACGTTGTGCCATACCGCTTTCTGCCTCAGGCATTTGCGGTCAATGCATGCAAAAACCACCCCCTCAGGAACAAATTTTTTGCCTGCTGCCTTATCTGTCACCCGTCGATGATTTAATCGGCGCTTATAAATTTCATCAGCAACTGGGACTGCGTGATTTTTTTGCCGGGCAAATGGCTGCCAAGCTGCAATGCCGTGACGATTTACCAGCTTTAATATTGCCTGTCCCACTGCATAACCGCCGTCTGCGTCAACGTGGTTACAACCAGTCTGCTGATCTTGCCAAGCAGCTTGGGCAATTACTGAATATCGATGTTAATAACCATAGCTTAAAACGGATCAGAGCCACTCAGCCCCAAAGTGAACTGCCCTTCAAGGCGCGCCGCAAGAACCTGCGCGGTGCATTTGCCTGTGGCGATTTAAATGGCATTCAGCATGTGGCACTGATTGATGATGTATACACTACCGGTCACACCGTCGCCGAAGCCGGGCGTTGTCTGCAAAAACAGGGCGTTACCCGCATCGAAGTCTGGACAATTGCCCGCACGATCCGCCATGATTAGCGCCAATCACCTTATTTCAGCCTAAGGCTGTCGGATGCGACAAGACGCAAGCACGCTACAACAAAGGCTGGATGCCTTGTTGCGCATTGCCAAAAGCAACGAGCGCAAACAGGATAATTTTCAGCAATATGAACTGAGTTTGCTTAGTTGCGGCAGCTTGTCCGCCTTGTTACAGCTGCTACTCGAACAACATCAGCAACGCTTCCAATTAACTGAAGTCACCCTGCTTTTATACGATCCAGAATATGACTTTCAGCGGCTTGTGGCCGATATTCCCGAGAACGCGAACTGGCAGAATAAATTGTTATTTACTGACAGTTTTCATAAGCTGGATCAATTTTTTAATCTGCAACGCACGCCGCGATTATCCGTATTTGAAGTACAAAAACATGCTGAGCTGTTCCCTGCCGTCGGTGATTTGGGTTCGGTGGCTTTATTACCATTAATCCGTCAGCAACAACTGATTGGCTGCCTGAATCTGGGCAGCCGGAATCCATCGCGCTTTCAAACCGGTATTGGCACCCAGTTTTTACAGCATATGGCCGCCGTGGTCGCCGCCTGTATTGAAAATGCCCGGTTGCATGAAGAGATTAAACTGGTGGGGCTGCGCGATCCGCTGACTGGCGTCAATAACCGGCGTTTTTTTGATCAACGCATCGAAGAAGAAGTCAGTCGTGCCAAACGCCAGGAAACGCCGTTATCTTGCCTGTTTGTCGATTTGGATCATTTTAAGCGGGTCAATGATCAGTATGGCCATCAGGCCGGTGACTTTATCCTAAAAAAAGTCGCGACCTTAATCAATGACAGCCTGCGTAGTACCGATGTCATGGCCCGATATGGTGGTGAGGAATTTGTCATTTTACTGACTGATACCGATACCACTACTGCTTTAGATATTGCTGTGCGCATGCGCGAACAAATTGCCGCGATGCATTTTATCGTCAGTTATGGCCGTAAGGTGCAGATCACTTTATCCGTTGGACTGGCAACGCTGGATATTAACAGCCCGTTGCAAACCAGCAAACAATTGCTACAAGCCGCTGATCAGGCAGTATATGCCGCAAAAATTTCCGGTCGCAATTGCGTGCATCAGGCAGGCTAGATTGAGGCGGCTTTAATTCGCTGCACTGCCTGCTCTGCAGCATCGTGATAGGGCTGCAGCACCAAATCCGCACCATGTTGCTTCAAACTGGCAATATCGTGGTTGAAATGCGTTGAGACTGCGACTTTACCCTGATAATGCTGCCGTTTCAGTGCATCCATCAGGACAATCCGCGGGTCTTCATGGGTAACGCCCAAATCATGCTGTGGCATTGCACATATTACCCATTGCACTGTTTGCAGCGGCAGCATTTCGATAAAGTCCATATCTGATGCGTCGCCATATATAATGTCAAAACCGCGTTGCCGCCAGCGTTTGACCACATCCGGATTAAAATCCACCGCCAATACCCGTTTGCCCTCGGCCTGAAAATGCTCGGTAATCACTGCACCATAACGACCCAAACCAAAAATAATCAGATCATAATGATGCTGTGATGGCAGCTGCTGATCATCTGCTTGTTCATGTAATGTCTGGCGTCGCTCGAACATTCCCAGCAGCGGTTCACACCAGCGAAACAGGGTATGCGAATAGGTAATCATATAGACCGAAAGGGCAATAGTGACCAATCCTACTAACGTCACCAATCCTAAAGACGAATTCGTTACATGGCCGAGACTGACACCCATGGCCATAAAAATCAGCGAAAACTCACTAATTTGCGCCACTGTTAACCCGGCCAAAAAGCCGGTACGTTTGCGATAGCCCATATAACCCATAATACTCATAACAATCAGCGGGTTGCCGATTAACACAAACACCGAAAACACCAGCGCTGGCCCAACTTGATCGCCGAGCAAACTGAGATCTAACTTGGTGCCCAACGTAATAAAGAAAAACAGCAACAGAAAATCCCGCAATGACGATAACCGGGCCACAATCGCTTCCCGGTAGGGTGTTGATGCCAAAGAGATACCGGCCAGCAGTCCACCCAATTCTTTGCCAAAGCCAAAATATTCCCCCAAAGAAGCCAGTAACGTCGCCCAGGCAATAGCAAAAATCACCAATAATTCGGGGGAATGGGATATGTGGTTAACTAGTGGCGTTGCGATATAACGGATAAACACACCGACTAATGCCAGCATGATCAGGCCATACAATAATACCGTCAGGATTTGCAGGACAGGCGACTGACCCGCATCACTGCCAATACCATAAGCAGACAACGCCATCATGGCCAGAATTACAAATAAATCCTGAACAATCAAAAAACCAATGGCAATACGGCCATGCAGGGCATCGACCTCACGTTTATCGGAAAGCAGTTTGACGATAATAATGGTGCTGGAAAAAGTCAGCGCGATGGCTACATACAGTGCAACTACCCAATCAAAACCGAGCATCAGGCCAATAATAAAACCAAATATGGCCGTAAAAATTACCTGACCAAGCCCCGTTGCCAAGGCCACTGGCCCAACTGATCGAATCAGTTTGAGGTCCAGCTTTAAACCGACCAGAAACAGTAGCAACGCTATGCCCAGCTCTGCCAACAGTTCGATATTGTCGTGCGACTGAACGATATCCAGAACTGATGGGCCGGCCAGCACACCCACAGCAATGAAGCTGACAATCATCGGCTGACGCAACAGTAAACCAATCAGGCCGGCGACCGCCGCCAAGGCCAGCAATGCGGTCAGTTCAAAAAAAGCAGAACCCTCAATCAACACCATATCAGAGCCTTTTCAGGTACTTTTTATCAGCGTACGCTAATCGCGCTGGGGTGCAAAACCTGCAAAAAATAATCATCGCCACGTCGTGACAACCAACCGCGAACCTCGAGTTGTTTATTCATATAACGATGTGGATCAGAAAATAAAGGTAATAGTTCTTTTCTAATCCGCACACTTAAACGCTTGTCGGCCATTAACCAGATTTGACTGCGGGTGACTTTGAGTTTAGTGGTCGTAATTTGCCAGCGCTGCCAACCACGTCGCTGTGAGGTATTTAATCCAGCCTGGGCTATTTTTAATGGATAGGCATTACCATCCCAAATACCTTGTTGATTATCAATTGCGAATTGTTGCGCTACCTGCATTTGTTCGACATACAGCAGATTTGGCGGGTGTACCGTTAACGCCGCTAATCCCTGATGCAAAATTTCCGCATTTAAATGCCGCCCATTTTCGAGAAAAATATGCGCCAGTAGTCGGCCATATTGGTCACGTTTTTCTTTATCAAACCGCAGATAGATGGGCTGATTCCCTATTTGCTGCTTCAACCAGATTTTGGCAGCCTCACCGCCTTGCTCACCATCACGATGCCGGCTGCTGATTTCCGGGGCATTGATATTCAGTAATCTGACCCGTTCACCATTTTCCAGCACCAGCGTATCACCGTCATAAACATAATCGACCTGATGCCGGTAACGATTGGAAACGGGGTTAATATCAACTGTTTTGGCATCAGTAGAGGGTTGGTCGGTAAAGTTGACAGTGCCATCATCATCAACACTGCGATAAACCTCAGCCGCGAGGAGCGATGCATTGCAAAACAGGCATAATGCCGCCAAAAACAGCCGCAGCATTAATTGCCAGCCGCTGCAGCGTAATGTAATACCACCGCCATAAACAACACAGCTCCCACATAATTATTATTTAAAAAAGCCTGTAAACAGGCGCGCGGTGTACGGTGTCGAACCAGATATTGCTGATAAACAAATAAGCCAGCGACCGCCAACAGGCCGATATAAAATACGAGGCTCAATGCCAGCTGCTGACCAATCAGAAACCACACCAGCAACAAAAGGCTCTGCAAAACACCCTGAATCAGTCGGTCATCCTCAGCAAATAAAATTGCTGTTGATTTGATACCGATTTTCAAATCATCATCACGGTCTGCCATTGCATAAAACGTGTCGTAAATCGTTGTCCAAATGATATTGGCAATAAACAGCAACCAGGCCATCAGCGGCACACTGCCCGTTTGAGCAGCAAATGCCATCGGTATCGCCCAGCCAAACGCCATACCCAATACCAATTGTGGTAAATAGGTATATCGCTTCATAAATGGATAAACAAACGCCAGTAAAACAGCAACCAGCGATAAATAAAGGGTCAGCTGGTTCAATTGTAGTACCAGCAAAAATGCCAGCAAGGCGAGCCCCACAAAAGTTGCTACTGCCTGCCAGGGTTTTAAAATGCCGGTTGCCAACGGTCGGTTTTCGGTACGCCAGACGACGCCATCAACCGCACGATCGGCAAAGTCATTGATGGCGCAACCGGCGCTGCGCATTAAGATTACGCCCAGCGTAAAAACCAGTAGCAGCTTAAAATCCGGCACGCCTTCAGCAGCGATCCACAGCGCCATTAGCGTTGGCCATAACAACAATAAAATACCAATCGGCCGATCTAACCGGGTAAGCTGCAAGTAGGGTTTTATGCTTGAGAAAAATTTATTTACCATTGGTATTGCTCTGTTGCTGGTAAAAACACCTCGCTGACCAGCAAGGTTTTACCGCGCAGCGTAAAACAGGAACGACGGGCCCACAAGGACTGCACAGGCAAATCAGCGGCCTGACAAGCATGCCGGCTCAATAAATGCCCAGCGGCTAATTGACTGATTTGTAATGTGCCACGTGATACAGCGGGATCATTAAATAACCATTCTCCCAGGGACGCATTACCAAGACGGGACAGCCCCCTCCGCAGTACGGGATAGCTTCTCAGCGGCACCACCGTGCGGGCAAATACCCGTGGCTGGCTACCGTCAAGCAAACAGACTTCCCGGCAAAACACTTTCTGGCGTCGATCAATTCGTAAAGCCAGCGCTTCATCAAACGTTGGTTTTTGCCAGCCACTACTCAGGAGTTGCACGGAAAATGACTGCTGACAATGCGCTTTAAGTTTGGCGGTCAACGACCCGGTATTTTGCAGCCAACCTGCAAGACTGGCCGGTAACTGGGCTTTAGGCGGGGTTAACCAGTGTTGGTAATGGCAGCGATCTGACATAACAATCAGTTTACACCTGTCCTAATTTCACTTTATCTGCAAACCAACGCTGAATCAGCGCTTTAGCCTGTGCAGGAGCCTGTTCAATCAATTTGTCAGCAGCACTGCTGACCGCCGGTAATAAATCCTGGTCGGCCAATAAATCAGCCACCCGAAATTGAGGCAGGCCGGTTTGCCGGGTGCCCAGTAATTCACCGGGACCGCGGATCTGTAGATCCCGCTCGGCAATAACAAAACCATCATTGCTTTCGCGCAGACATTTCAGTCTTGCCAGACCATTTTCTGAGAGCGGCGGATGATACATCAACAGGCAGTGACTTTGCACACTACCGCGGCCCACCCGACCCCGTAATTGATGTAATTGTGCAAGGCCCAGCCGCTCAGCATTTTCAATGACCATCAAGCTGGCATTGGGGACATCAACGCCGACTTCAATTACCGTAGTGGCTACCAATAAGTCGGCATCACCATTTTTAAACGCCTGCATCACGGCTTCTTTTTCAACGGATTTCATCCGGCCATGCACCAGTAAAATCCGTAAATCCGGCAGTGCTGCCTGCAAACTGGTCGCGGTGTCTTCAGCAGCCTGACACTGTAAGTGTTCAGATTCCTCAATCAGTGTGCAGACCCAGTAAACCTGACGCTGTTGCTGACAGGCATGGTGTACCCGTTCAATCACTTCATCACGCCGATTATCAGCGACCACGGCAGTGGTCACTGGCTGTCTGCCGGGTGGCAATTCATCAATCACCGATACCTGCAAATCAGCATAAGCAGTCATGGCCAGCGTACGTGGGATAGGTGTTGCGGTCATTACCAATTGATGTGGGTAACTATTGAGATTACGCCCTTTATCACGTAATGCCAGCCGTTGATGCACACCAAATCGATGTTGCTCATCAATGATCACCAGACCCAAATTGGCAAAGACCACCTCATCCTGAAATAAAGCATGGGTGCCAACAGCAACTTTGATGTCACCATTTTCCAGTGCCGTGATGGTTGCGCGGCGCTGCGCCACAGTTTGTTTGCCAGCGCACCAGCCCACATTAATACCCAACGGCACTAACCAGTTATTAAACGTTTGCAAATGCTGCTCGGCCAGTAATTCAGTCGGTGCCATCATCACGGCCTGGTAACCGCTGGCCACGGCGGCAATTGCCGCCAATGCCGCCACCACCGTTTTACCCGAACCGACATCACCCTGCACCAGACGCTGCATGGGCATGGCCAAGGCGAGGTCCTGATAAATATCCTGCAATACCCGTTGTTGCGCGACCGTCAGTGGAAATGGCAAATTTTTTAATAGCTGTTTTGCCAGCGGCGACTGACCATTCAGTACCGGCGCCTGATGACGCTGCATTTGTTTGCGGATCTGTCGCATCGTCAATTGTTGTGCCAGCAATTCTTCAAATGCCAGCCGTTTTTGTGCCGGATGCTGGCGATTGATGAGCTGCTGCACATCGCTGTCCGGCGGCGGTTGATGCACTAATTTTAATGCTTCGCTGAGCTGGTATTGTAGTAACGGATGGTGATTTTCAAGCCCGGCCAGTAACTCAGGCATTTGTTGTTCGTCAGGCAGCATCAGTGCCTGGCGAATCAGTTTCCGCCACGATAACTGATGCAGGCCTTCGGTGGTTGGATAAACCGGTGTCAGCGTCGCATCGACCAGTGTGACACCTGAATCACTGACAAGTTGGTATTCCGGGTGCACCATTTCCAGTGACGACGGGCCGCTGCGCACTTCACCAAAGCAACGTACACGCCGACCTTTGGTCATTTGCTGTTGTTGAGCCTTACTGAAATGGAAAAAACGCAGCACCAGCGAACCGGTGCCATCGCTGATATGACACAGTAAAGACCGACGCCGGCCAAAATTTACCTGACTGAGGCCAATGATGCCTTCCACCAGCGATTCTTGCTGAATGCGTAAACTGCCCAGCGGCATCAGCCGTGTGCGGTCCTGATACCGTAAAGGCAGATGAAACAATAAATCCTGAACCTGACGAATACCCAGTTTAGCGAGTTTATCGGCCAATTTTTCGCCGACACCGGTCAGTGCCGTCACAGGGTCTTGTAAAGTCAGTTTAGCCACGGTCAGTCCTTAACCGTCAGCGCATCAAGCTCCCAGATGCAAAATGGCGTCCATTTCTACCGGTACCGCTTTAGGCAGAGAAGCGACACCTATCGCCGCACGGGCGGGATATGGCTGCTGAAAATATTCGGCCATGATTTCGTTCACGGTACCGAAATGGCTTAGATCGGTCAGATAAATGTTCAGTTTGACCACATCTTGCAAACTGCCGCCCGCGGCTTCAGCCACCGCTGACAAATTATCAAATACCCGACGAGTTTGCGTGGCAAAGTCACCTTCAATGACGGTCATAGTTTCCGGCACTAACGGAATTTGCCCGGATAAATAAACCACATCACCGACTTTAATTGCTTGTGAATAGGTGCCAATCGCTTCAGGGGCATTGGCGGTATGAATGATTTCACGGGACATAACAAAACTCCGGCTGCGCCGATTAAAACGGCGGATTAAACAAAAAATTAACTGTTGATACGACTGATGCGCTCGACCATATCAAGCAATCGCAATCGGCGAATGACCCGCGCCAGATGTTTGCGATTATAAATTTCAATGGTCAGACGCAGATCGGAATAACCGCCATCCCGCTCGTCGACCACGACATTATCGATATTGGAATCGGCTTCAGAAATGACGGCGGCTACCGTTGCTAATACACCGCGCTGATTTTTGACATGCACCATCAAGTCGACCGGAAAAACCCGGTTAACTTCCGGTGACCAGGCCACATCCAGCCACTTGTCATTCTGCACCCTTAAATGTGTAGAGTTTTTGCAGCTGCGCTGATGAATGATAATTCCCCGGCCGGTACTAATATAACCATGGATCGGATCGCCCGGGATAGGATGACAACAACGGGCAAAACTGACCACCATGCCTTCGGTACCCGCAATCAGTAACGCATGCGGATCTTTATCAGGTGTTTCATGATGCACCAGCTTTTGCGCTACTAACAACGCGGCATGATTACCCAGACCAATATCACGCAGCACTTCATCAAAATCGCTGGCTTCAAATTCCTTGATAACGGCCTTGATGCGCTCGGTGGGAATATTTTCCATCGCTGCTGAAAATGCCAACAAGTGTTTATTCAGCAAGCGCTGACCGAGGGTGATGGCTTCTTCATCCTGTAATTGTTTTAAATAATGGCGGATATTGGTGCGCGCTTTCGGTGTCACCACAAAATTCAACCAGGCCGGATTGGGATGTGCGGTCGGTGAGGTAATGATTTCTACCGACTGGCCGGTTTCCAATTGGGTACTCAGCGGTACCAAATGTCGCCCTACTCGCGCTGCGACACAACTATTACCGACATCACTGTGCACTGCATACGCAAAATCCACCGCCGAAGCACCGCGTGCCAAGGTCAGAATTTCGCCTTTGGGTGTCGATACATAAATCTCGTCGGGGAATAAATCCATGCGCAGGTTTTCCAGAAATTCTTCCGAATCACCAGAGCCTTTCTGCATTTCCAGAATCCCTTGCAACCATTGCCGTGCTTTACGATGCGCTAGCGCATTACCATCCACTTCACCGCCCGTTTTATATAACCAGTGGGCGGCAACACCGGCTTCAGCCAAATGATCCATATCGCGGGAGCGGATTTGAATTTCTATCGGCACACCATATGGCCCGAATAAAACAGTATGCAACGATTGATAGCCGTTGGCTTTGGGAATAGCGATATAGTCTTTGAACTTGCCCTGTACGGGTTTATAGAGGTTATGCATAACGCCCAGCATCCGGTAACAGGCATCGACATCATCAACAATTATGCGAAACGCATAAACATCCATAACTTCGGAAAACGACAGCTGTTTGCTGACCATTTTTTTGTAAATGCTGTACAGATTTTTTTCACGGCCCTGAATATCGGCGCTCAGCCCTTCCTGCTCCATGCGATTCAAGATGGATGCCGTAATTTGCGTGACAATTTCTTTACGGTTACCGCGTGCCCGACGCACAGCATCGGCCAATACCCTGTAACGCAGTGGATGCAATACGTGAAAGCCCAAATCCTCAAGCTCACAACGCATTAAATTCATGCCCAGACGCTGAGCAATCGGTGCGTAAATTTCCAGTGTTTCATTGGCAATACGCCGGCGTTTTTCCGGGCGCAAGTGGCCCAGTGTGCGCATGTTGTGTAAACGATCTGCAAGCTTAACGATAATGACGCGAATATCCCGCGACATTGCCAACAGCATTTTACGCAGATTTTCGGCTTGTTTTTCGACCGGCGATTGTTTGCTACTCTCAAACGCAGCCTGCGCCAGCTTGGTAACCCCCTCGACCAACTCGGCCACGGCTTCACCAAACTCCTTTGACAAATCGGCACGCGCGGCATCGGTATCTTCGATGACGTCATGCAGCAAGCCGGCCATAATGCATTCATAATCCATATGCATCATCGCCAGAACATGGGCCACCGCTAAAGGATGGGTGATGTATCGTTCGCCACTGCGCCGGGTTTGGCCCTCGTGGCAATTATCTGCGTAATGATAAGCACGGCGGATGGCATCCACCTGCGCGGGATCAAGATAGTTAGCGGTGGCAAAACACAGATCATCAATTGTCAGCTTAGGCTCGGATTCCTGAATGAAATCCAGCTCTGTGGCAACAGTAGGTTTTGCACTCACAACAATCAGGCTTCGTTAAACAACTCTTCGTCGCTGACAACACTGGTATCAGCATGCACACGGGCGCTGCTGCGAGTCAGAATTTCCGGGCCAGTCAAACCGGCAGCAATTTCACGTAATGCCAATACCGTTGGTTTATCATTATCGACTGGTACCAGTGGATCATCACCAAGGGCAATTTCACGGGCGCGCTTGGCGGCAACCAGCACCAAATGGAAACGGTTGTCGACGAAATCGAGGCAATCTTCTACAGTTGTACGGGCCATGGTTTTATCCTACTTGAGAAAACATTCAATAGTACGAAAAATCAGCGATTTAAGCCAGCAAATCCGTTAAGAGCTGTTGATGAATCTGCACCTGATGTTTACGCTGATGCCGGGCAGCTATCACTATCGCAGTCAAACTTTGCAAAGCCTGATCAAAATCATCGTTAACTATCAGGTAATCAAATTCGATGTAATGCGAAATTTCCCGCTCCGCATCTCGCATTCGCCGGGCAATAGTTGCTTCATCATCTTGACCGCGATGGCGCAGACGGTGTTCCAGTGTTGATTTCGACGGCGGCAAAATAAAAATACTCTGGCTGTCAGCAAAATTACGACGTACTTGTGCCGCACCCTGCCAGTCGATTTCCAGAATGACATCAAAGCCTTGGGATAACTGCTGATGCACTGCATCGGCCGAAGTACCGTAGTGGTTATCAAAGACATTAGCACATTCCAGAAATTCACCGGCATCACGCATGCCGGCAAACGTTTGTGGATCAACAAAAAAATAATCCCGACCGTCAACCTCACCGCTTCGCGGTGGCCGCGTCGTATGTGAAACTGATAAACGGACATTTTGTTCCTGTCTGACCAAAGACTGGACCAGACTGGTTTTGCCTGCCCCGGAGGGCGCTGCCACAATAAAAAGACTTCCGGACATCGTTAAACCTTGATTGAAATGCCGCCAGTGCAGCAACTTAGATGCCTGAAACAATACTGGTTTCCGGATTTTTCTGCCAGTGCAGCAAAGCAACTTTGTACATTTAGGCCAATAAAAACGGCAGCTTCGTTATTTATCGTAAATTAAAGAAGAAAATATTTCCGGCCAGCCCTTTTAATTGATAATCAATCTCATTATCATTCTATCCAGTTTCACTTACCGGGGAAAAAAATGCGTTTATTGCGTCTGTTTGGCTTGTTGGGTTTATCACTCAGTTTGATCGCTATGTCGGCTTGTTCGAAAACAGAAGAGGAGGTCAATCTTTATTCTGCGCGTATTGAAGCATTGATTAAACCGATGCTGGATCGTTTCACCGAACAGACTGGTATTGAGGTCAATCTGGTCACCGGTGATGCAGATGAATTACTCAGCCGCCTGCAAAACGAAGGACGCAATAGCCCGGCTGATTTATTGGTAACGACAGATGCTGGTCGTTTATACCGGGCTCAAGAGGCTGGTTTGGTACAGCCGATTGAGTCGGATGTGCTCAGCCAGCGTATTCCGGCTGCTTATCGTGATCCGCAGGGTCACTGGTTTGGACTGTCATTGCGTGCCCGACCGATTATGTATGTCAAAGGCGAAGTGGATCCAGCTGAATTATCTACTTATGAAGATTTGGCGGATCCCCGTTGGCACCAACAAATTTGTATCCGATCCTCCAGCAATATTTACAACCAATCCTTAGTCGCTTCAATGATCGCAGCCAACGGTTTGGAAGCCACTGAAAAGTGGGCCATAGGACTGGTCAGTAATCTTGCCAAACCACCGCGTGGGGGCGACCGGGACCAAATTAAAGCAGCGGCAGCTGGCCAGTGCAAATTGGCTATTGCCAACACCTATTATCTCGCCGGCATGCTCAACAGTGACGATCCGGCAGAACGTGAAGCCGCTGCCAAAATGGGGGTGTTTTGGCCGAATCAAAATGGCCGCGGCAGCCACGTCAATATATCCGGCGCAGCTCTCACCAAATCAGCAAAAAACCGGGACAATGCAGTGAAGTTAATTGAATTTTTAAGTTCAGACGAAGCACAGCAATGGTATGCCGAGGTGAATGGTGAATATCCAATCGTTGAGGGCATTGCCAGCAGTGGCTTATTGCAGCAATGGGGTGAGTTCAAAGCCGATCCATTAAATATGTCGGTATTGGGCGAAAATAACATGGAGGCCTTGAAGCTGATGGATCGTGCCGGTTGGCAATAGTCCTGTCAGCACGTAAAGTTGGCAGCTTTTAGCTGCTGCCAACCCATTGATGTTACGTTTATTGCCTTTTAGCCCGTTTCAAAGCCTGGTCGTGCTGGCAGCATTGCTGCTGGCCATGCCGGTGTTGGTGGTGCTGGGCTTTGTATTTGTGCCTAGCGGTGATGTCTGGTCGCATTTGGCAGCAACGGTTTTAAACGACTACATTTGCAACTCACTGCTGTTGATGTTGGGTGTCTCGGTTGGCACCCTCTTGCTTGGTGTCAGCACCGCCTGGCTTACCACCATGTGTCACTATCCGGGGCGCAGCATATTTGAATGGGCGTTACTGTTACCAATGGCAATGCCCGCCTACATCATTGCCTACACCTATACCGGCATGCTTGATTTTGCCGGCCCGGTGCAAACGCTGCTCCGGGATCTGACTGGCTGGGGCTTTGGCGATTACTGGTTTCCGGAAATTCGCTCGTTAAACGGCGCCGTGCTGATGTTAACGTTAGTGTTGTACCCCTATGTTTATTTACTTAGCCGGTCGGCATTTTTGAGTCAGTCGGTCTGTGTACTGGATGTCAGCCGTACACTGGGTAACGGGCCGTGGCGGACTTTTTTCAGTGTGGCCCTGCCACTGGCCAGACCAGCGATCATCGCCGGTTTGTCTCTGGCGTTGATGGAGACTCTGGCCGACTACGGCACCGTGCAATATTTTGGTGTCAGCACTTTTACCACCGGTATTTTCCGCACCTGGTTTGGTATGGGCAGCGCTGCGGCGGCGGCGCAACTGGCCGCCGGGTTGATGGTATTTGTGTTTGCCCTGATTGTGCTGGAACGTTATTCAAGACGGCGGGCGCGCTATCATCACACCAGCCGCCGACATCAGGACCTGCGGCGCTTTCAGCTAACTGGCGGTAAAGCCTGCCTGGCATTTTTATTCAGCTTCAGCGTGTTGTTATTTGGCTTTTTATTGCCTGCTGGTCAATTATTGAGCTGGACAGTGACGGTTGCTGATGAGGTTATTGATGCCCGTTTTCTGCAAATGCTGTTCAACAGTTTACAACTGGCGACATTTGCCGCTGTTTTAGCTTTGATTTTGGCCTTACTGATGGCTTATGGACAACGTTTATATCCAGGCAAAGCCATTAATTATGCAGTACGTCTGGCCGGCATGGGCTATGCCGTGCCGGGTGCGGTAATTGCCGTTGGTGTAATGATTCCGCTTGCCGGGTTCGATAATACGCTGGACAGCTGGACCCGCCAGACCTTTGATTATTCCACTGGCCTGTTACTCAGTGGCACATTGTTTGCGGTGTTGTTTGCCTATTTGTGCCGATTTCTGGCGGTGGCCTTACAAACCGTAGAGAGTGGTCTGGGGCGTATCACCCCGTCAATGGACGAAGCCGGCCTTTCCTTTGGTTACCGGCCAATCGCGATGCTACGTAGCGTGCATATTCCGATGTTAAAGGGATCTTTGTTCACGGCTTTACTTCTGGTATTTGTCGATGTTTTGAAGGAATTACCGGCTACACTGATACTAAGACCTTTTAATTTTAATACCCTGGCAGTACGGGCTTATGAATTAGCCTCAGATGAACGGCTCGCCGAGGCTGCACCCGCAGCATTGGCAATTGTCGTTGCCGGTATTGTGCCAGTGATTTTACTGAGCCGTACCATTACCCGCAGCCGGCAAACCGCCAGTCATTTAAACGATGCCAACGCACAGGATAATTAATGGCCATACAACTCGCCCTTGATAATGTCAGCATCGCCTACGGTAATCATATCGTTGCCGAACAGATTTCATTTGCTTTAAACGAAGGTGAAATCGGCTGCTTATTGGGGCCATCCGGTTGTGGCAAAACCTCTTTATTGCGGGCAATAGCCGGTTTTGAACCGGTTCGTGCCGGTGCTATTGAACTGCATGAGCAAATCGTTAGCGAACCGGGTCGGCATTTGCCACCTGAACAACGCCACATTGGCATGGTGTTTCAGGATTTCGCGCTGTTTCCCCATCTAACAGTTACCAAAAACATCGGCTTTGGCCTGCGTAAATTATCGCGGCAGGCCCGGCAGCAGCGAGTTAACGAATTATTGGAGCTGGTGGAATTAAGCGCCGCCCGAAATTTATATCCGCATCAACTGTCAGGCGGTCAGCAGCAACGGGTGGCTCTGGCTCGCGCCATGGCACCACGACCCAATATTTTGCTGCTGGATGAGCCATTTTCCAGCATGGATTCTGATCTGCGTGAACAACTGGCCCGCGATGTACGTCAATTACTCCGCAAGGATGGTATTACGGCGATTCTGGTTACCCATGATCAGCATGAAGCCTTTGCCATGGCCGATCACATTGGCGTGTTAGGTAATGGCCGGTTGCATCAATGGGGCAATGGTTATGATTTATATCACCGGCCGGTGGATCGTTTTGTCGCTGATTTTATCGGTCAGGGAGTGTTGATTCCGGGCCGTGTGGTAGGCACCGATCAGGTACAAACGGAATTGGGCGTGGTCACCGGTGAAATTGATGTCCATGACGGTCTGCCCGAAGAAGTAGATTTATTATTGCGCCCCGATGATGTGATTCATGACGATGACAGCCCACTGAAAGCGAAGATTGTCGGCCGGGCATTCCGGGGAGCGGTTTATCTCTACAGCTTAAAACTCGACAGTGGTCAGCCAGTATTATGTCTGGTGCAAAGCCACCACCAGCATGAGATTGGTGAATATCTGGGTATTCGGCTTGAGGCCGAACATTTGGCCGTATTTCGTCGCTATTAAACGAGGTTTGGCATACAATTAAAAGGAACCTTAAAGGCTGACATCCTAATAGTTTCAGATACATTAAACGCGTCAAGTCGAGTGTAGCTAATGGCGGTTATCCAGCTGCAAACGGAGATTGCAAAATTAGGACTGGATATCGGCAAAGTGTTGGATTTGGTCACTAATGAAAGTATGGCACTGAATGGTGCCGATGGTGCGGTTATCGAACTCGCTGAAGCTGACTATATTGTCTTCCGCGCTACCAGTGGCATTGCCGAATCACAACTGGGAAAGCATATTTCAAGGCATAACAGCCTATCTGCTTTGTCTGTTGCCACCAAACAGATCATGCGCTGTGATGATGCCCTGCAAGATTCACGGGTCGATAAAGCCGCATGTGAACGCGTCGGCGTACGTTCAATGATTGTCGTACCTCTGACACATCAGGATGAAGTCATCGGTCTTTTGAAAGTGGTATCAAAAAGCCCCCATGCATTCTCACAGGCTGATCACACGCTGCTCGGTATGTTGTCAGAACTGGTGGCTGCGAGCATGTTCTACGCTGACCACTATGATCATGAACAGCTTTTTTACCGGGCTACCCATGACGACTTAACCGGCCTCGCCAATCGTGCTTTATTTCTCGATCATCTGCGGAAAGCCACCGCCCAGGCAAATCGTAAAAAAGAACTTGTTGGCGTCATGATGATTGATATGAATGGCCTTAAGAAAATCAATGATCAACATGGTCATCGTTTTGGTGATGCAGCGCTCATAGAATTTGCCCGCAGGCTTAAAGACATCAGTCGTGAAACTGATACAGTTGCCCGTTTTGGCGGAGATGAGTTAGGTATTATATTAACGCCTATCGACAGTGTTGCGCTGAAAAGCCAGCGGCTGGCAAAAAGTATCGAGTATCCTTATGATTTTGAAGGCCAGCAATTACTAATTTGTGTCAGTTATGGTGGCGCGGTTTATCCTGAAGACAGCCATATCCTAGATGAACTGCTGGATATCGCCGATCAGGAAATGTACGCCCAAAACATACTTTAAAAAAAACAGCTGACATTATTCAATATTCTGGATCTGCTCGCGCATTTGTTCTATCAATACTTTTAAATCAACGGCATAGCGCGTGATGTCGGTATCAATCGATTTTGACGCCAGGGTATTGGCTTCACGATTCAGTTCCTGCATTAAGAAGTCCAGCCGCCGACCGACCGGTTCTTCCCGGCCGAGGATATGTCGCACTTCATTAACATGGTTTTCCAGCCGGTCTAATTCTTCAGCGACATCACTCTTTTGTGCCAATAACGCCGCTTCCTGGGCCAGACGTTCTGGTTCTAAATCCACCTGAAAATCAGCCAATCGCTGCAGTAATCGGGCATGATTTTGTGCCAGAATTTCTGGCATTTGCTGACGCACGGCAACAGCAATCTGGGCGATTTCATCACAGCGCTGCAGTAACATTTCGGACAGTGCATCACCCTCACGACGACGGCTGGCAATAAAATCTTCCAGTGTGGTTTGCAAACCAGCTATCACCGACGCATTCAGTGTTTCAGCATCAGTTTGTTGCTGCGAAACAATGCCCGGCCATTGCAATAACCGCAGTGGATCCAGTGGTGCAGTGGCCGGCGATAATGCTGATAAACGCAAACAGGCATCAATCACCGCCTGTGCCAGATCCTCATCGATTTGTAATGCACTGTTGCCAGCCACCGCCGGATTAAATCGCAGAATGGCTTCTACTTTGCCACGGGCGATATGTTGTGAAAATAATTTACGGATGGCGATTTCCAAGGGCCGGAACGTTTCGTCCATGCGCAGGCTGAGTTCCAGATAGCGGTGATTGACACTACGTATCTCCCAACTGAGTATGCCGCTGTCGAGTGTCTGTTCCTGGCGCGCAAACGCCGTCATGCTTAAAGTCACCGTGATTATCCTGTTGTGCTTAAAATTGTCATAGTAACCAATGTCGCTGGCAAAACCCATCAGACTATCGCTTTATCAGTATAATGAGGCGTTTTTCAACGAGGTATCTTCTATGCGTCCCAGCGGCCGGCAACCGGATCAATTACGTGACATCACCATCACCCGCAACTACACCAAACACGCTGAAGGCGCGGTGTTAATTGAGTTTGGCGATACTAAAGTTTTGTGCACGGCAACCGTTGAAGAAAAAATTCCACCGTTTCTCCGCGGCACAGGGGAAGGCTGGGTGACGGCTGAATACGGTATGTTGCCTCGCTCAACCGGCAGTCGCATGCAACGTGAAGCCGCTCGTGGCAAACAAGGTGGCCGCACCATGGAAATTCAGCGGTTGATTGGTCGTTCGCTGCGTGCTGCCATTGATTTAAAAGCCCTTGGCGAGCGTACGATTACCATTGACTGTGATGTCATTCAGGCCGATGGTGGCACCCGAACGGCTTCTATTACCGGTGCTTTTGTCGCATTGCAGGATGCTATCGATTATTTGATGAAAAAGCGTAAACTCAAGAAAAGCCCGCTGCATGGTCAGGTTGCTTCGGTATCAGTGGGCATTTATAACGGTACACCGGTATTGGATTTGGATTACCCGGAAGATTCCAGCGCTGAAACGGATATGAATGTGGTGATGAACGATGCCGGTGCGTTTATCGAATTACAGGGTACAGCCGAAGGTCATGCTTTCCGCGCTGATGAACTGAAATCAATGCTGGATTTAGCAGCCAAAGGCATTGAAGAACTGATGGCAAAACAACGTGAGGCTTTAGAGGAATAATGACGCAAATCGTATTAGCCAGCGGAAATAGTGGTAAATTACGGGAATTCTCGCAATTACTGTCACCGCTTGGCTATGCGTTAATACCACAGTCCGAATTTGGCGTGACGGATGCCGCTGAAACCGGACTGAGTTTTGTGGAAAATGCCATTATTAAAGCCCGACATGCCTCAGAAATTACCGGCCTGCCAGCACTTGCTGATGATTCCGGTTTAGAAATTGATGCGCTGCATGGTGCGCCGGGCATTTATTCTTCACGCTATGCCGGTGCTAATGCTACAGATGCCGATAATATTGCCAAAGTACTGGATGCTTTAAATGGTGTTCCAGCAACTGAACGAAGTGCACGCTTTCAATGCATTTTAGTATTCATGCGTCATGCCAAAGATCCAACACCGCTTATTTGCCAGGGCAGTTGGCAGGGACAAATTCTCACCGAGCCTGTTGGCGACGGTGGTTTTGGTTATGACCCGATTTTTCGGGTCGCCGAAACCGATTGCAGCGCCGCTGAGTTAAGCAGTGAGCAAAAGCATGCGGTCAGCCATCGCGGCAAAGCCATGCGGCAATTTCTGGAAGCATTTCAATACGTGCGTCATCTGCCGTAAATCCGGCAAGTTTGATGTTTAATTTTACCGCCCTGCCACCACTCAGTTTATATATACATGTGCCGTGGTGTGTACGTAAATGCCCATACTGTGATTTTAATTCCCACAAAGCTTATGACACCTTACCTGAGTTCGCCTATGTCGACGCTTTGCTTGCTGATCTTGAGCAGGAATTACCGTTAGTCTGGGGGCGCACCATACAAAGCATTTTTATTGGTGGCGGCACGCCCAGCCTGTTTTCGGCTGAAGCTTATGATAAGTTATTTTCTGGTCTGCGAGCCCTGCTGCCGATTAAAGCCGATGCAGAAATCACTATGGAAGCCAATCCGGGTACGTTCGAGGCAGTAAGGTTTCGTGACTACCGCCAATTGGGCATCAATCGATTATCGATCGGCATTCAGAGTTTTGATCATAATGCACTGCAGCGATTGGGCCGCATTCATAATGGTACCGAGGCACAAAAAGCCGTGGAGGTTGCCTATCAGGCAGGCTTTGACAATGTGAATCTGGATTTGATGTTTGGCCTGCCCGGTCAGACTGAAGCCGAGGCTATCAGCGATGTCACCACTGCTATTGCTTTAGCGCCTCAGCATATTTCCTACTACCAGCTGACCATTGAGCCTAATACACAATTTTATCAGCAACCACCGACGTTGCCCGATGAGGATCCCATCATTGACTGGCAGGAAGCCAATCAGGTGCGATTAGCAGAGGCTGGCTATCAACAATATGAAGTATCGGCGTACGCTAAAGCCGGCAAACAATGCCGTCACAACATCAATTATTGGCAGTTCGGTGATTACTTAGGGATTGGTGCCGGGGCGCATGGCAAAATTTCTGATGCAGCTCAGCAGTCAATTGTCCGGCGGGTCAAACAAAAACAGCCTCAGGCTTATCTCGATTCAGCGCACAGCGAAAAGGTCATACTGAAACAAGAGCCATTGCAGATCCGTGATATCGGCTTCGAATTTATGCTCAATGCGCTGCGCCTGACAGAAGGTTTTCCGACACCACTATTTCAGCAACATGCCGGTGTGCCACTGAAGCACTTTGACAGCGCCTTACAACAAGCTGAAGCAATGGATTTACTTCGTTACGATATTCATCGTATTTGTCCAACCGAAAAGGGCAGACGTTATCTCAACACACTGATTGAGCTATTTTTGCCGGAATAGTATGCTTAATCTATTGACTGAAACGGAGTTTGTGCCATGTTTAAATCCCGCTTAATTGCCAGCAGCCTCTTACTATTTGCTTTGGCTTTACCGGCAAAAGCCGATGTGTTGTCTATTGCTGAACCGACTTATCGCACACCTAATAGTGCTGAAGGTGTATTAAGACCCACACGTGGTATGACCATGAGTCAGGTGGAAGCGAAATTTGGTTCTGCAAGCGAAAAACGTGCGGCTATTGGTAAACCACCGATTACGCGCTGGCGGTATCCGCAATTTGATGTATTTTTTGAGCACAATCTGGTGATTCACTCAGTGGTGTTGCGTCAGCAGTAGTTATATCGAGGGGGTAATCACTTCGCCCAAGAATTTACGCCGCGCCCAGTTTGGCAGCGTGCCGACACGAGCGTGATGCAATGAATCGGATTCAATCACAATCAATATTAGCGTTGACATCAAAATCGGCAAAAAACCTAACCCGCCAATAAAGGCAAATACGGCTTCTTTCATCATACCTAAATAGGTGTATCCCGCCCAGCCAAGCAACGCAACCATTACCACCAGTAGTAACACCCCGGAAAATAGCTTGCTCCAGCGCTTGGCAATTTGCCAGTGAATATAAATAAATTCACTGTCCTGACGTTTTACTCTGCTGGCCCGCCAGAAGGTATAACCGAGAAAACAAAATGAAAAAATCGGTATCAATACGATAAAACCGAAAAAACTCCCGCCAGTGGCAGCAATCGATGTAAACAGCAAAATATGGTTAGCAATAAGATTGGTCAGAAAAATATCGTGCGGCGTACGCGCCGCACTTCTTTCTGCATCATTAGGTGATAACATCACCATCAGTTTCTGAGGTTTTTCAATATCGCATCACGCACTGAGGCCATATCAGCATTGACGGTTAACACCGGTGAGCTGCTTTGTTTGATGGCGATATCCGGATCTTTAAGGCCATGGCCGGTCAAGGTACAAACCACAGTACTGCCTTCGGGAATTTTACCGGTATCAATATCGCGTAAAGCACCAGCAAGCGAAGCTGCCGAAGCCGGTTCACAGAAAACACCTTCCATTTCAGCCAGCAATTTTTGGGCGACAAGGATTTCTTCGTCGCTGCATTCATCAAACCAGCCGCCGGATTCTTCTTTAACTTTCCAGGCCATATCCCAGCTTTGTGGATGGCCGATACGAATTGCCGTTGCCACTGTTTCCGGATCATCAACCATTTGACCACGCATAAACGGGGCACTCCCAGCAGCTTGATAACCAATCATTTTCGGGCGATTACCAACGATAGCACCGCCAGCGTATTTACAATGCCCCTTACAATAGGCACAAGCCTCAGTGACATGATCGCCGCTACCTGATGAGTACTCACAATAACCAATCCAGTGAGCGGTAATATTACCGGCATTACCAACTGGCAGACAGTGATAATCAGGCGCCCGGCCTAATTCTTCAATTATCTCAAAGGCCGCTGTTTTTTGGCCTTGCAGGCGGTAAGGATTAATCGAGTTAACAATGGTGACCGGCGCATGATCGGCAACTTCTTTTACGAGGCGCATACCTTCATCAAAATTGCCTTTGATCTGAATCACTACCGCATCGTGCATCATGGCCTGGGCCAATTTACCCTGCGCGATTTTGCCATCAGGGATAATAACGAACGCCGTAATACCGGCACGTGCTGCATAAGCGGCAGCGGCAGCTGACGTATTACCAGTCGAAGCACAAATAATCGCTTTACTGCCCTGTTCTACCGCTTTGGTGACCGCCATGGTCATACCGCGATCTTTAAATGAGCCGGTCGGGTTCAGACCTTCATATTTCACATAAATATCGACATCTTTGCCGATTTTTTTCGGGATATTATTCAGCTTGATTAGCGGTGTATTACCTTCACCAAGACTGATCAGCCGGGTGTCATCGTTCACCGGCAGGCGATCACGGTAACGGTCTATCAGGCCGGTGTAACGGGGGCGAAATGACATAAATTTTCCTCTTTATACTTTCTTATGGGCGCTTACTAGCCCAGCGATTCCATACGAATCCGCATGATCGCGACTTTGACGGTATCCAGCGCCTCTATCTGGGCAATGGCTTCGTCCATATTCTTTTCAGCAACCGGTTGGGTCAGCATGATGATGGGCACCAGACCTTCATCATCTTCCGGTTGTTTTTGCAAAATAGCTTCGATATTGATGCCCTGCTCGCTGAAAATACGAGTGATATTAGCGAGGACACCCGGCTTATCTTCAGTCTGAATACGCAGGTAGTAAGACGTTACCACCTCAGACATCGGCAAAATCGGTGTGTCTTTAATTGCATCAGGCTGAAACGCTAAATGCGGTACGCGATTTTCGGGATCAGAGGTCAAGGCACGGACAATATCAACAATATCAGCAACGATAGCAGAAGCGGTCGGTTCAGAACCGGCACCGGCACCATAATACAAAGTCGGGCCAACAGCATCGCCTTTAACGACCACCGCGTTCATCACACCATTAACATTGGCAATCAAACGTCGCTGCGGAATCAATGTCGGGTGCACACGCAATTCAACGCCCTGCTCAGTTTTCTTGGCAATACCTAAATGTTTAATGCGGTAGCCGAGTTCAGCTGCATATTGCACATCTTCCTGAGAAATTTTGCTAATGCCTTCGGTGTAGCATTTATAGAATTGCAGCGGAATACCAAAAGCAATTGACGCCATAATCGTTAATTTATGCGCAGCATCAATACCTTCAACGTCAAACGTTGGATCGGCTTCAGCATAACCGAGCGCCTGAGCTTCTGCTAATACATCAGCGAAATTCCGGCCTTTTTCACGCATCTCGGTGAGGATAAAGTTACCCGTGCCGTTAATGATGCCGGCCAGCCATTCAATACGATTACCGGCCAAACCTTCACGCATCGCCTTAATAATCGGAATACCGCCGGCAACCGCTGCCTCAAAGGCAATGGTCACGCCTTTTTCCTGCGCCTTAGCGAATAATTCATTGCCATGCATGGCGATTAGCGCTTTATTGGCGGTGACGACGTGCTTGCCGTTTTCAATGGCTTGCATCACTAAATCACGGGCGACACCGGTACCACCAATCAACTCAACGATAATCTGGATTTCAGGGTCGTTAACCACCGAAAAAGCATCATCGGTCAGATTAATGCCATTCAGGTCACAGCTGCGATCTTTAGCAAGATCTTTGTCAGCAGCGGCATAAATATCAATGCCACGTCCGGCGCGGCGACTAATTTCACGGGCGTTACGTTTTAGTACGCTGACCGTACCACTACCTACCGTACCCAGTCCGAGTATGCCGATTTTTACTGACTGCACAAGCTAACCTTTTTTCATCATATCGCGAATACCGCGAATTGCCTGACGGGTACGATGTTGGTTCTCAATCAAACCAAAACGTACATATTCATCGCCATATTCACCAAAGCCAATACCAGGTGATACGGCGACCTTGGCGTCCATCAATAATTTTTTACTGAATTCCAACGAGCCCATTTCACGAAATTGCTCTGGAATTCTGGCCCATACAAACATGGTTGCTTTGGGTTTTTCTACTGCCCAGCCAATCGCATTGAGGCCATCACACAACACATCACGGCGTTTCCGGTAGGTCTCGGTAATCTCTGCAACGCATTCCTGAGGTCCTTCCAAGGCAGCAATAGCAGCCACCTGAATCGGCGTAAACATGCCGTAATCCAAATAAGACTTCATCCGCGCCAAAGCCGCTACCAGCGTTGCATTACCTGACATAAAGCCAATGCGCCAGCCGGGCATATTGTAGGTTTTAGACAAAGTATAAAATTCTACCGCCACGTCCTTAGCGCCCGGCACCTGCAAGATTGAGGGTGCTGTATAGCCATCAAAACAGATTTCACCATAGGCCAAATCGTGAATGACCCAAATCTGATGTTCGCGGGCAAACTCAACAATACGCTCAAAGAAGTCCAGCTCAACACATTGGGTAGTCGGGTTACCAGGAAAATTCAGCACCAGCATTTTCGGCTTTGGCCAGGAATCTTTAACGG
>JBFJJO010000013.1:0-24796 GCA_041612215.1 Methylophaga sp. | reverse complement strand
GCTGATTCGCTGACCGCCCAGCCAATACATCTGACGTTTAAGTACAAACGTGCTTTTGACGGCGAAGATTTTATTAAATCGTCTGACGAACTGATTAAACGTAACAGCGAAAATGCTGAATATCAGTCTATTAAGGCTGACTTAGATGCCTTTAATGCGAATTATCAGGCCATTGCCGATGGTGAACGTTATGACATCGGCTGGTCGCAAGCAACCGGTCTGCGGCTCAGCAAAAATAACCGCCAGCTTGCCCAGCATGATTCTGCTGAACTCGCTGACGTATATTTCCGGATTTGGTTTGGTGATGAACCTTTCAGTCAAAAAATGAAAGATGCATTACTCAGTGGCGGGAGCCGCTGAATTCGTTTTATTCACTACTTGGAAACAGAATTTTCTGTAAGCCCGGATGAGATTGCAGCGGTTGCAATGCAGGATCCTGGCTGATTTCTTCGCGATAACTCTCACTGCGTTGCGTTGCTTCTTTCAAATAATACAGCGCTTCTTCCAACTGCCCCAGCGCTGAATAAGCGCAAGCGAGCTGGTAAAAAGCATGGCTATTTTCAGGATCAATCAATAGCGCCTGATGACATAGGTTCGATGCCCATTGCGCTTCACCCAATTCTAAAACCGCATCGGCTTTATAAGTCAGTGCTTCACAATCATCACGTTTAATTTTCAAGATCTGATCGTATATACCGATTTTATGCGCTGCACTGTTCTCCTGTGCAGCTCGAAGCCATAAGGATTGCAGTTCTTGTGTGCGTTCAATTTCTTCACGATTTTCTTCAATATGGATGGTTTTTTGATTCAGTTGCTGCTCGATAGCATGCAAACGCTGTTCGTACTGAAAAACCAATTTGGAAATCTCTTCATCAGCCAAAGAATGCACCCGCTCACGAATTTCCCGGATGGATGTCCAGCCAACTAAAACCAAAATTGAGGTGGCACCGGCTATCAGATAAAAGAAATAAGTCACTGTATTGGTCGAGTAGCTGACCGCTTTATCAACAGCATTGATTTCTCTGTCAACTATCTGCTGAATCATTTCATGGCGAAGTGCGGCCATATCGATGCGTAACTGCTTTAATTCATCCATCACATAGCGTTCGATAAACGGTGAATATAATGGTTCTTTAAGGGCTTCTACCTCAGCTTCATACTGTGCTACCTGATTATCTGGCAGCGGTGCCACCTGCACCGCTGCTTCTTCTGCATTAACCAATATTGGCAGCAGTAAAAATATCAGCCCAATCATCCTGCCAGACATATTGCCCGCCCGTGATCATGTATCTCAACCAAATGACTATGTAAGCTCTTAATAGCATCAGCGTAATCATCTTCATCGATAATAAACTGCATATCTACTTGGCGCATTGACTGATGCATTGCTAAGACACTGATATTTTTTTCCGCTAATGCAGCCACAGTTTTTGCCAGAATACCGGGGATTTTCATATCACTACCTATCGCTGAAACAATCGATACTTTTTGCTGATTGATTTCTGCTTCCGGAAAAATTTCGGTCAACGCATCACGAATGCGACGAATCGTTTTCAGGTTGGTCGATAAGTAATGGGTAATGGTATTGGCATTAATATCTTTGGAGATAATATGCGCCTTAAAGCGGCGGATCTGCGCCAGAACTTCGCCATCATATTGATGAATATTACCGGCCATATCCTGATCGAATATCTCAAATGCAAATACGCCCTTGCAACCGGCAATAATTTCAACGCAAGGTTTACTACTGACATAATCACCGGTAATTAATGTACCGGCATGTTCCGGTTCAAACGTATTACGCACCCGCAGTGGGATATCATTTTGCCGTAATCCTTTAGCAGCTTTGGGATGAATCGCCTCCATACCCAAATTAGCTAACTGATCTGCAACATCGTAGTTGGTCCGACCAATCGGCACCGCATTATCTTCACCCACCAATCTAGGGTCGGCGCTGCTTAAATGAAACTCTTTATGGATAATCGCTTCATTCGCTTTGGTCAGCACGGCAATACGACTAAAAGTCATTTCGCTGTAGCCACGGTCAAAGGCCGACATTAGACCAATTTCACTATGTGCATAGCCTGTGACAATTGGCAGCTGCGTTTGCAAATCAATATTGGCAAAAGCTTTTTCGATACGGGCATCCAAAGTCATATGCTTATCGGTTTGCCAACCGGTGAGATCAACAAATACCGCATTGATGCCATCTTGGTTTAGCAACTGCGCGGTATTCCAGGCACTGTGTGCTTCACCAATACTGGCCAGCATTTCACGCACGGTTGATAAATGCTGATCCAATGCAAAATGGCCATGCTGGCATAAGCGCTGCAGATCTGCTAAAACCCGTCCAGCATCATCCAGACGCTCGATTATGAAAGCATCGGCTTCACTTGCCAGCTTGGTTTCGCCAAACATATTTTTGTTAATTAACAATACTTCGGCTTTCAGTTTTTCTAAAGCTTCCTGCCAGCTATCATCATTGACACTGTTAGCAAACTCGGCGTAAACACCGGCCTGCCCATTTTTCTTATGCTCAAGCAACATATTGGTAATGCCGCCATAAGCAGAGACGACAAAAATCCGGTTATACAGAACTTCATCGTGTACGGGTTTCAGAATGATATTGTCGCGCACCGCAACGTAATCACTCATTGAAGTGCCGCCAATTTTTTCAACAGTATGAAAAGTCATAAATCGCTCTTGTGGAAAAAAAGGAGTACTGATTAATCACTAACGGTATCGGCATCGAGCTCGTAAGCGCCTTCAGCGTTATGCACTTCTTTACCGTTTAACGGCGGGTTAAATACACAGGCCAATTTAAGCTCTTTGAAAGCTCGCAAGATATGACGATCATGTTGATCCAAGTTGTAAAGCGTTCCCGGCGTGATTTTATAAACCTTGCCATCGTCCAGTGTTTCAACTTCGCCTTCACCGCTGATGCAATAAACAGATTCCAGATGATTCTGGTAATGCATACGGAAATCAGCACCGGCAAAAATAGTCGTGATATGGAAAGAATATCCCATCTTGTCATCTTTAAGCAGCATCCGGGTGCTTTCCCAGTTGCCATCCGGTGAAGTAATACGACGGTTGGTTTTTTCGGCTTCTTGTAATTGTCTGACAATCATTATTGTCTCCTTTCATTCAAGCAAAAGCGGACGGCCCTCGGGCCGTCGCAGAGAATGTAATTTATTACCCGTTGGATTTATTGACTTCATCACTGACCGAGTAGTCACCTTCAAAAAAGTCTTTTTCTTCCGGGATGTTGTCAGTTTTGGCGCAGACTTCTTTGATAGCCTCTTCGAGAATATCAATACCTTTTGTCAGGCTTTCATCGCTAATCGTCAGCGGACACAAGAATTTAACGACATGGTCATCAGCACCACTGGTTTCGATAATCAGGCCTTTCTGGAAACATTTGTGCGTGATTTTGCCGGCAAGCTCACCACTGACACAGTTAATGCCCCGGAACATGCCCCGACCATGAGAGTTAAAGTTGCCCTCACCATATTCAGCGACAATTGAGTCAACCCGGTCAGCGATGTACTGACCTTTACGTTGAACTTCTTTAGCGAATTTGTCATCTTTCCAGAAATGATCGATGGCTGCTTTTGCAGTAACAAACGCATGGTTATTACCACGGAACGTACCGTTATGTTCGCCCGGTGACCATTGATCGACTTCAGGCTTCATCAGTACCACAGCAAATGGCAGGCCATAACCGCTTAAAGATTTCGACAAGGTGACAATATCCGGATAAATACCCGCTTCTTCAAAGCTGAAGAAAGTACCGGTACGGCCACAGCCAGCCTGAATGTCATCAATAATTAACAACACATCATGCCGTTTACAGATTTCGGAAAGGCTTTTTAACCAGCCCATTGAAGCCGCATTAATACCGCCTTCACCCTGAACAGTTTCAACAATAACTGCAGCCGGTTTATCAACACCACTGCTCGAGTCTGACAGCATTTTGTCTAACAAATTAGTAGTATCAAAATCATCACCAAGATAACCATCATAAGGGATACGGGTTGAACCATGCAGGGCAATACCCGCACCGCCACGATGCTTAGAGTTACCGGTCACCGATAAAGCACCTAAGCTTTGTCCATGCCAGCCATTGGTAAAGGAAATGATATTTTCACGACCGGTTTTCTTACGAGCAATTTTCAACGCAGCTTCGACAGCGTTAGTACCGGTTGGGCCAGTAAACATGACGATATATTCAAGATCCCGTGGCTTTAAGATATTTTCATTAAAACTTTCCAGGAATTCGCCTTTGGCACGGCTGTGTAAATCCAGCCCCTGGGTAATACCATCATTTTCAATGTATTCGAGTAATTTCTTTTTAAAGATTGGATGGTTATGACCATAGTTTAAAGAACCGGCACCGGCCAGAAAGTCAATGTATTCATTGCCTTCCAAATCGTAGATATGCTCGCCTTGCGCCCGGTCAAATACCCGCGGGAACGCTCTGGCATAAGAGCGTACTTCCGATTCGATTTCTTCAAAAATTTTCATATTGATCTCCTGTTAATAATATCGGGTAAACCTGACCGGTGATCAGGCTTTAATAGCTTTAAAGGGGCCGACTTTGACCAGCATTTCAGTTTTGTGCTGGCCAGCAAAGTGGCGATCCTTATCAAAAAATACGTTGCTGGAAATCTGGGTATCAAGCTTGCGGGCCAGCCCCTCAAATAAAGCCCAAGAAGCTTTATTATCCGGGGTGATAGTGGTTTCGATTCGCTTAATATCCTGATTTTCAGGACGGCCGAGTATTGCTTTCAGCATGCGCGTTGCCAAGCCCTGACCACGTGCTTTTTCACCAACAGCAACCTGCCAGATAAATAAGCTGCTAGGTTGCTTGGGAATCCGGTAACCAGAAATAAACCCAACAACCTCCTCATCAACGAGGGCGGCGACTGACGTATCGGCAAAATGACTACTTTGCAACAAATTGCAGTACATTGAATTAGTGTCGAGTGGCGGGCAGTTAGCGATTAACTCGTGCACTGCAGCACCCAATTCAGCATCAGGTGTGGTCAGAGTAATATCCAGTGCCTTAGCTTGTGGCTGTGTCATATTTAAATTCAACTCTATTGTTTATAGAACGATTAGAATAATCAGCTAGATTTTTAACTAATTATAAAAAATAACGCGGTATTAGATGGTTATACGTTGGTTAGCAATCAATTCAAATCTATAGTACACTAAAGATTATTAAATTCCAAATCGACTTATGCAGACTAAAGTCTATTGATGTCATTAAAGTGACAACGCAAAAAAACAGCCTGGATATACGCTAAAAATGCTGAGCAGCTGTATCACTAATTTTTAAAAGTGGGACAACATGTTGAATCAAATACCGGTTAATACTGAGCAGATCGACGATCTGGGTCTCAGTCACTCTCAGAAGGAACATTTGTTGAATCATATTGAAGAAGTACTGGTTGCACTGCGCCGGGTAATACGGGCGACTGATCTACATTCCAAATATCTGGCAAAAACCACCAGTTTGACGGCGCCACAGATTTTGTTACTGCAAACGTTGCGAGATAAAGGTCAGGTGACGATTGGGGAGTTGGCTGCTGATATGAGTTTGAGTCAGGCGACAGTGACCACAATTTTGGATCGCCTGGAAAAACGTCAACTGGTGTTTCGGAAACGTTCACAATCGGATAAACGCAAAGTGCACGCTTATCTGACCGATGCTGCACTGGAAATGCTTAAAAATGCGCCTATTCCACTACAGGATCGTTTTACCCGCGAATTCAGCAAGTTGCAGGAATGGGAACAGACGATGATTATCTCGTCATTAAAACGTGTAGCGCAAATGATGGACGCACAACATCTGGATGCATCACCGGTTTTGGATATTGGTTTACTGGATCGTCATCATATCGAACCAGATAAAACAACCCATAAACCCGACTGAGCGTAAGCTGTTAAACGATTCTTCGCTGCGATTCTGCCTTTTAATAAAAACAGCAATAAGGCGATAAACCAGCCTTAAGGGGCTGGATTTGGCTGACGCTGATGAATAGCTTCGATGCGTTCCAACAATTCTGCCGACAGCGTTAATTCACTACTGCCGATATTGGTTTGTAACTGTGCCATCGAAGTTGCGCCGATGATGGTCGACGCATTAAATGGCCGGCTGTTGACATATGCCAATGCCATTTGCGAGGGATCCAAACTGAATTCTTTCGCCAAATTAACGTAAGCTTTTGTGGCCGATACCGCTTGCTCATTACTGTAGCGCGCATAATGTGGCCATAGATTCAATCGGGCACCAGCCGGCGCATTATTATCCAGATACTTACCTGACAACACGCCAAACCCCAATGGCGAGTATGACAATAGACTAACCTGCTCACGGAAACTGATTTCCGCACAACCTATCTCGTAACTACGGTTTATCAAGCTATATGGGTTTTGCACCGAAACAATCAGCGGTAAATCAAGTTGTTTGGCCATGCCGATAAATTGCATGATGCCCCATGGCGTTTCATTCGACAGGCCAATGTAACGAATTTTACCAGCATCAATATGCTTTTTAAGCGCCTGTAAAGTTTCAACAACCGGCGTCATTTCATCTTCAGCCACAGGCTCCTGAAAACCTAGCTTGCCGAAATAATTGGTCTGCCGCTCAGGCCAGTGCAATTGGTACAAATCTAAATAGTCGGTTTGTAACCGATTCAAACTGTCATTTAGTGCCTGATCAATATTACAGGCATCAAAACGGCTGTGACCGCCACGGATATGCGCTACCCAATCAGGGCCTGGCCCAGCCATTTTACTGGCCAGAATCAAATCATCGCGTCTGCCACGTTGCTGCAGCCAGTTGCCAATGATAATCTCAGTCGCACCATAGGTTTCAGCCTTGGGCGGGATCGCATACAACTCAGCTGTATCAATAAAATTAACGCCCTGTGATACGGCATAATCGAGCTGCTCAAACCCGTCTGCCTGTGTGTTCTGCTCACCATAGGTCATGGTACCGAGACAAATCTCACTAACGTGCAAATCACTATGACCAAGCTGATTGAATTTCATGGACAACTCCGTTTAGCGGGTTCAGAAACAAAACAACGCCCCGTAAGGCGTCATCTGCATTTCATATAATGGTCGGGACAGAAGGATTTGAACCTTCGACCCCTTGCCCCCCAGGCAAGTGCGCTACCAGGCTGCGCCATGCCCCGACATAACTGGTTTTGTGCGGCATTTTATCAGATGCCGCAACCTTGCTCTACTAATGTTTTGACAGCCGCTGCCAAGTACTGACCACGGTGTCCGGATTCAGCGAAATACTGCTGATACCCCGATCCAGCAACCATTCAGCAAAATCCGGATGGTCTGATGGCCCCTGACCACAAATACCAACATATTTATCGGCATCACGGCAGGCATTAATCGCCATTTCCAGCAATGCTAATACTGCCGGATTACGTTCATCAAATGAACTGGCTACCAATGCTGAATCCCGATCCAGCCCTAATGTTAATTGCGTCATATCGTTGGAACCAATTGAGAAGCCATCGAAGAACTCCAGAAATTCTTTGGCCAGTAACGCATTTGAGGGTAGTTCGCACATCATGATCAATCGCAAGCCATTTTTGCCACGTTCCAGACCATTTTCTTTCAGCAAGTTAACCACTGACTCGGCTTCTGCGAGGGTACGCACAAACGGAATCATCAGTTCAACATTGGTGAAACCCATTTCATTACGGACGCGTTTCATAGCTTCGATTTCCAGCTTGAAGCATTCGGCAAAATCCGGCGAACTGTAACGTGAAGCTCCACGGAAACCAATCATCGGGTTTTCTTCGTGCGGCTCAAACTGAGTACCACCAATCAGATTGGCATATTCATTAGATTTAAAATCTGACATGCGGACAATAACATTCATAGGATAGAACGCCGCGGCAATAGTCGATACACCTTCTGCGATACGGCTGATGTAAAACTCAACCGGATCACCATAAGCTGTTGTGCGCTCTTTAATGATTTGCTGGATTTCCGCATCCATTTGTGATGGGTCCATCAAGGCTTTAGGATGAATACCAATCATATTATTAATAATGAATTCCAGGCGCGCCAAACCCACGCCGCGATGCGGTAACTGGGCAAAACTGAATGCCCGATCCGGATTACCAACATTCATCATGATTTTTAAAGGTAATTCCTGCATTTCATCTAAAGATTCAATACGGTGTTCAAATTCAAGAATACCATTATAAATTTCACCAACATCACCCTGGGCACAAGAAACAGTAACTTCATCGCCTTCTTTGACTTTATCAGTGGCATCACCACAGCCAACAACAGCCGGAATACCCAGTTCACGGGCGATAATAGCCGCATGACAGGTACGACCACCACGGTTAGTGATAATCGCAGATGCGCGCTTCATAATCGGTTCCCAATCGGGATCTGTCATATCAGTTAGCAATACATCACCGGGTTGGAATTTATCCATCTCATCCAAGCTGCTTAGTACACGAATCTTACCCTGGCCAATTTTGCGGCCAATCGCTCGTCCGGTAACCAGAATCTCACTTTGCTGTTTGAGGATAAATTGTTCTGTAACATTTTTATCCCGGCTTTGCACTGTTTCCGGGCGTGCCTGAACGATATAAATACGACCATCAATACCATCTTTCGCCCATTCAACGTCCATTGGCCGCTGATAATGTTTCTCGATAGTGACCACCATTTTTGACAAATCTTCAATTTCTGCGTCACTGAGGCAGAAATGCAGCCGGTCATGCTCATCTACATCAATGGTTTTGACTGGTGATTTGCTGTCACCGGAATAAACCATTTTCAAAGCTTTTTGTCCCAGTGTGCGTCGTAAAACTGATGGCCGGCCAGCTGCTAACGTGTTTTTGTGTACATAAAACTCGTCAGGATTGACCGCACCCTGCACTACCATCTCACCCAGACCATAGCTGCCTGTAACAAACACGACGTCGCGGAAGCCACTTTCCGTATCCAGTGAGAAAGCTACACCGGCGCTTGCGATATCGGAACGCACCATTTTCTGAATACCGGCTGACAAGGCGACTTCACTGTGATCAAAGCCCTGATGCTCACGATAAGAAATAGCACGATCATTAAATAATGAAGCAAACACTTCCCGAATAGCTTTTTTGATATTGGCAAGGCCGGCGACATTCAGGAAGGTTTCCTGCTGACCGGCAAATGACGCATCCGGTAAATCTTCCGCCGTCGCCGAGGATCGAACTGCCCAGCTGGTTTCGGTGCCATATTCTTTTTCTAAAGCCTGATAGGCTTCATCAATTGCTGCTTCCATTGCCGGAGGGAACGGGATGCTCATAATCCAGTCGCGGATTTTCTGACCTGTTTTCTGTAACGCGGGAACATCCTCAATATCCAGTTCACGCAGTACATCGTTAATTTTCCCCTGCAAGCCATCATGCAACAAGAATTCGCGATAGGCATCGGCAGTGGTGGCAAAACCACCGGGCACTGATACACCCAGCGGCGCGAGATTCTGCAACATTTCGCCTAGCGAGGCATTCTTGCCACCTACTCTGTTGACATCCTCCATGCACAACTTTTCAAGAGAAATAACATATTCGGTCATGAGTACTACCTTGTTTTTTTAAATTTATTAAATGTGATTGTCGATTCGCGTATACGCTCACGGGCCAACCCCAATGAACGCACTACCCGACTGGAAATTTCTTCAATCGATGTATTAGTGGTATCAAAAACCGGAATATCCACCTTCTCAAACATTGACATTGCCTTGTTCAACTCTGACTGACAGATTTCCAAAGAGGAATAGCTGCTGTCTGGCCGGCGTTGCCGACGAATACGACTCAACGGGACAGGCTTAATGGTTAAGCCTGCCAGCTTTTGCTGATGAACCAACAGGTAATCCGGTAACTCTTCAGCGACAAGATCTTCCACCGTCAGCGGGTAGTTAGCCACTTTTAGTGAAAAATTCATTGCGAGATACAAACTAGTCGGTGTTTTGCCGCAACGCGACACCCCAACTAAAATAACATCAGCTTCTTCATATTGATCCGGGCGAACGCCATCATCATGAGTCAATGCGTAATCAATTGCATCTAATCGCCGCTGATAAGTGGTGTCACTGATAGAAATCCGTGAAATACCCTGTTTTTGCGACGCTTGCATGCCCAGAAAATTTTCCATCGAGCCGATAAAGCTATGAAATAAACTAATCACATAACCGTCACAGCTTTCTATTATAAATTGTGCGTCGTCGTGAACCAAGGTGCTGAAAACCAAAGGCTGAAATTCAGACTGGGCACTCAGCGCATTAATTTGCGCCCGCGCATCTTCAGCCTTTTCTGTGGTATCTACAAAAGCCAGGGTTATTGTTTCGAATTCGACATCCGGAAACTGTGCCAACAGACATTTACCGTAGGATTCCGCGGTTAAACCCGTTCGATCAGATACGAAAAAGACGTTTCTAACTTCGTTGCTATTATTTTTTGCTGCATCAGTCATTGGGTAATGATGTGCTGAAATGCCCCCGATGATCAACAAAAAAATTGGCAATCCGCTCAGCTTGTCAAAAACCTTGTGCTGCAGGTTAAGTTGAAAGTAACAATTTCTCCTTACCGTATTGCCCGCCAATTTAAGTATTCATCGGCTGCAAAAGACAGGCTATCCATCAATGTGCCAGCACTTTATTTCAGCATTAGCTGGCGATCTCGGGCAATTTACTGTCTTGCAAAAAATTTCAGCACACCGTCTCTACAGTAGTTTAACGATGGCTGTTCATAGCAAAAAAAAACCCCACCGCTTTCGCAATGGGGCTTTTAAACAATTAATCAATGATTCAGTTAAGCAGCGTTTTTAACGACTCCAGTTCTTCAAGCATCTCAGCAATCATGCGTTTTTTATCTTTGTTGTCAGTGTGTGGCACATCGGTTTTGTGATCCGTTTCCAGTTGCTGTCGGGCACCACCAATAGTAAAACCCTGTTCATACAACAGGCCACGAATTTCGCGGATCAGCACCACGTCATGCCGTTGATAATAACGGCGGTTGCCACGGCGTTTTACCGGTTTTAACTGCGAAAACTCTTGCTCCCAGTAACGCAACACATGCGGTTTCACACCACAAAGTTCGCTGACTTCACCGATAGTGAAATAGCGTTTACCGGGGATTGCCGGTAACTCATTGTTGTTACTTGCTTCTAGCATAACTGTCCACCCTCGCTTTCAGTTTTTGCCCAGGACGGAAGGTCACGACCCGACGCGCGGTGATCGGAATTTCTTCACCGGTTTTAGGGTTTCGGCCAGGCCGCTCATTTTTATCACGCAACTCGAAATTACCAAACCCTGATAATTTCACCTGATCGCCTTGCTCTAAAGCAGTGCGAATTTCTTCAAAGAACATTTCCACCAATTCCTTGGCTTCACGTTTGTTAAATCCAAGCTCTTCGTATAGCTGCTCAGTCATATCGGCTTTGGTCAGTGCCATTGTTACCTCTTATTCTTATTGTGTTGACCCGACATCAGGCTCTGATCACCGCGCCCAGCGACGACTGCAGATTGTCTCTTATCTGCGTCATTAACGCATCAACTTCATCGTCGGTCAGGGTTCTTTCGCCATGCTGAATGCGAAAAGCAATGGCCAGACTCTTCTTGCCTTGCTCGACACCATCTCCAGTATAGACGTCAAATAGTTGAAATGCTTTAAGAATATCAGAGTCGATAGACTTCAAGCAATGCTCTATTTGTCCGGCAGTAATTGTTTGCTCGACCACCAGTGCTAAATCGCGGCGGATCGCCGGATAACGAGATATTCCTGAAAATTCAGGAACTTGCGCCGCCAACACGGCAGACAGTTGCATTTCAAAGACAAACACCTTGCCATTGATATCCAGCGGCTTATTCAGTTTGGGATGCAACGCCCCAAGCCAGCCAATTGCCTGACCATTTTTAATAATTCGGGCACTTTGCCCCGGATGCAATGCCGGATGCGCTTCGGCAATAAAGGTCACCTCACCACCGCCTAATACCAATAAGGCTTCAACATCGGCTTTGGCATCGTAAAAATCAACTTTACGGGTCTTATCGGACCATTGCTCGGCAGCGATATCACCATAAATCAAACCACCAACACGAAGTTGTTGTTCAATCGCTGATTTTTCGCCATTAAACACCCGGCCAACTTCAAATAAACGCACCCGTTCCTGCTGCCGATTTAAATTATAGCTTAATGCTTGTACCAATCCCGGCCATAAAGATTGCCGCATGACTGATAAATCGGCAGAAATTGGATTGGCCAGCGCAATTGGTGCCAGTTCACTCGCCGCAAAATATTGATGTAAATTCGGATCGACAAAACTATAAGTAATCGCTTCAAAGTAGCCACGATCCACCAATAAATTCTGTAAACGCTCCGTTTGCAGTTGATGTTCAGAAATGCTGGTACTCAGCACGCTCGCCTGCGGCCGGGTTTGGGGTAGTTGATCGTAGCCGTATAAACGGCCTAGTTCTTCAATCAAATCCACTTCAATGGCCAAATCAAACCTGAAACTCGGTACAACCACCTGCCAGCCGTTTTCAATCGGCGTAACTTGCAGGCCTAAACGGCTCAGTTTTTCTGCAACATCAGCTGCCGGCAAACTGATACCCAGGACCCGTTTGATACGGTCTGCGCGCAAAACAATCTCAGCTGGTATGGGTAAATCGCCATGACTGCTTTGCTCAATCACAGGTCCGACCTGACCACCGGCAATATCAATAATTAACTGACTGGCCCGTTGAATTGCCTGTTTGGCTAAATCAGGATCAACCCCACGCTCAAACCTATGTGACGAATCAGTATGCAAGCCATAGCCCCTCGCTTGACCGGCAATCGCATCTGGTGCAAAGAAAGCTGACTCCAGGAATATATCAATGGTCTCATCACTGACAGCACTGTCTTGTCCGCCCATAATACCGGCCAGAGCCAGCGGACCATTGGCATCAGCAACCAATAAACTGCTGGCTTGCAACTGAATGGTCTGGCCATCCAGTAACGTCAGCGACTCCCCCTGTTTCGCAAAACGTACCTCAATACCAGCCGTGATTTTTGCCAAATCAAAGGCATGCATTGGTTGGCCCAGTTCCAACAACACATAATTGGTAATATCGACGATGGCGCCGAGGCTACGTAAACCACTGCGGCGCAGTTTTTCCTGCAACCATAATGGTGAATATGCTTGTGGATTAATGCCTTTAATCACCCGGCCCAAATATCTCGGACAGGCTTTTGCTGCTGAGACTTTGACTGGCAGTGTTACATCATTTACTGCAGCGATATCAGGCATATCAGGAGCGGTGACATCAGTCTGGCTGATCACCCCCACTTCACGGGCAATACCAGCAACCCCAAGACAATCACTGCGATTGGGCGTTAAATCGACATCGATACTATGATCATTTAAATCCAGATAATCACGGATATCCTGACCGACCGGTGCGTCAGTAGCTAATTCCAATAAGCCTTCTGAGCTTTCGGCAAGACCTAACTCTTTGGCCGAACATAACATGCCAAAAGACGGTTCCCCGCGCAGTTTCGCTTGTTTAATTTTGAAATTACCCGGCAATACGGCACCAATTATGGCAACTGGTATTTTCAGTCCTTCACGAACATTGGCGGCACCACAAACAATATGTAGCAATTCACCGGAAGCAACATCCACCTCACAAACCCGTAATTTATCGGCATCAGGATGTGCTTTTACAGATTTGACTTGCCCTACCAGAACGCCTTGAAAATCACCGGCTACCGGCGTTACTGCATCCACCTCCAAGCCCGCCTGGGTTAATTTGGCGACCAGCGTCTCGGTATCAAAATTGGGATTGACCCATTCGCGTAACCACTTTTCACTAAATTTCATTGGCAGCCATCCACTTATTTAAACTGGCGCAGAAAACGCAGGTCATTTTCGAAAAACAATCGTAAATCATTGACGCCGTAACGTAGCATCGCCAAACGTTCGACCCCCATACCAAAGGCTAAACCCAGATATTTTTCACTGTCGATATTGACGTGCTCAAACACTTTGGGGTGAACCATGCCACAGCCCAGCACCTCCAGCCAGCCGGTGTGACTACACACCCGACACCCCTTGCCGTCACACATGACACATTCAATATCGGCTTCGGCTGACGGCTCGGTAAATGGAAAATAGGATGGCCGAAACCGGACATTCAGCGGCTTTTCAAAAAATGCCTGTAAGAAATCTGCCAAAATGCCTTTCAGATCAGTAAAACTGACGTTTTCATCGACCATCAGACCTTCGACCTGATGAAACATCGGCGTGTGGGTTAAATCTGAATCACAGCGATATACCCGTCCCGGCGCAATAACCCTTAGCGGCGGCGCTTCGTTTTCCATCACGCGGATTTGTACCGGCGAGGTATGGGTACGCAGCAATAAATCGGCATCAAAATAAAAGGTATCGTGCATTGCCCTTGCCGGATGCGTTTCCGGAATATTCAGTGCAGTAAAATTATGATCACCGTCTTCAATTTCCGGGCCTTCCGCGACCTGAAAACCAATTTGCCGAAAATATCTTTCAATTCGCTGCAACGTTCGGGTCACTGGATGCAAACCACCGACTTCACTGTGACGTCCGGGCAAACTGACATCAATCGTTTCAGCGGCCAATGCGGCATTGAGCGCTGCTTCACTGAGTACCTTATTACGACTTTCAATCAGCGCCGCCACGTCTTGCTTGGCAATATTTACTTCTTTACCAATCAACGGACGCTCATCAGCACTGACATTGCCCAGTGCTTTCAAGTAGGCGGTGATTTCGCCTTTTTTACCCAGATAAGCGACACGCAAATCGTCTAGTTGTCGGACATTGTCAGCTTCGGCAATGGCCTGCCGGGCGCTGTCAACGATTGTTTGCAAAGCCTGTAACTGTGATGCCAGTTCAGCCATAACGCCTCCACCTGAGGATCAATCAGAAACAAAAAAGGGCCGAAGAATGGCCCTTTTTAGCGTACTTATCCTATGGTTCGCTACGCGCGAATCAAGATTACTGTGCTAATGCCGCTTTAGCCTTCTCAGCGATAGTGGCAAAAGCCGCGCTATCGTGAACGGCAATATCAGCCAGTACTTTACGATCGATTTCAATCGCTGCTTTTTTCAGCCCGTCAATCAGTCGGCTGTAAGACATACCGCATTCACGGGCAGCAGCATTGATACGTGCAATCCACAAAGTGCGGAAGACACGTTTTTTCTGACGACGGTCACGATATGCATATTGACCGGCTTTGGTAACGGCTTGCACCGCAACCCGATAAACATTTTTACGACGGCCGTAATAACCTTTGGCCTGGGCAATGACTTTCTTATGGCGTGCATGTGCGGTTACACCGCGTTTAACTCTAGGCATGGCTTAACTCCTCAATTACAGATTCGGCAACATCTTACGGACTGACATATGATCTGCTTTACAGACTGTCAGCGTTGAGCGCAGTTGACGCTTCCGCTTAGTGCTTTTCTTGGTGAGGATATGGCTGGTAAACGCTTGAGCACGTTTAAACTTGCCGCTGCCGGTGCGTTTAAAACGCTTCGCTGCACCGCTATGGTTTTTCAATTTGGGCATTTGGAACTCCGCATTGTTAATTAAAGTTTATTTTTTATTACTGGGCGCTAAAACCATAATCATTTGCCGGCCTTCTTTCTTAGGACGCTGCTCAATGACTGACAGGTCTTGTAAATCTTCAGCGACTCTTTCAAGTAACTTCAGACCTAAATCCTGGTGGGCCATCTCACGTCCACGAAAACGCAGGCTTACTTTGGTTTTGTTACCTTCTTCTAGGAAACGGGTCAGGTTGCGTAGTTTTACCTGGTAGTCTCCTTCTTCCGTCCCTGGTCGGAATTTAATTTCCTTAACCTGTATTTGTTTTTGCTTTTTCTTGGCAATGGCTTTTTGTTTATTAGCCTCAAATACAAATTTGCCGTAATCCATTATACGACATACTGGTGGCTCCGCCTGAGGGGCGATCTCCACCAAATCCAATTCTGCTTCTTCCGCCAACTCCAGAGCTTTTGCTAATGGCAAAATACCCAGTTGCTCGCCGTCGGCACCGGTAACACGTACTTCTCTGGCTGTAATTTCTTGGTTCAGCCGTTTTTGATCTGTAGCGATGTTTTTAATCCTCTAAAATAATTCTACCGCGGCCAGCAACGTCCTTATTAAGCAATGAAACAAAGCTATCAAGCGACATTTCGCCTAAATCTTCGCCCTTGCGGGTACGTACTGCCACGGCATTGTCTTGTGCTTCGCGTTCGCCGACTACAATTAAATACGGGACACGACGCAATGTGTGCTCGCGTATTTTAAAGCCAATCTTCTCATTTCTCAAGTCTGTATCAGCTCTGTATCCCTGATTTTGCAATTGCCGAGCAATTTGTCGCGCGTAATCTGATTGTTTATCAGTGATTCCCATGACTATTACCTGACGAGGTGACAACCAGGTTGGGAAGGCGCCGGCATACTCTTCAATCAAAATCCCGATAAAACGCTCCAGCGATCCGAGAATCGCCCGGTGCAGCATGACCGGCACTTGTTTGCTGCCATCATCGGCAACATAAGTGGCATCCAGCCGACCCGGCATCGAAAAATCGACCTGAATCGTGCCGCACTGCCAAACACGGCCCAGACAATCTTTAAGGGAAAACTCAATTTTTGGGCCATAAAACGCGCCTTCACCCGGCTGTAAATCCCAGTCCAGGCCTTTGGTATTTAAGGCCTGTTCCAGTGCATGTTCGGCTTTATCCCAAACCGCGTCACTGCCTACCCGATTTTCCGGGCGGGTCGATAATTTAACGATAACTTCGTTGAAGCCGAAGTCTTTATAAACCTCAAACAGTAAGTCGATAAAAGTCGAGACTTCCGACTGAATCTGATCTTCAGTGCAGAAAATATGCGCATCGTCCTGGGTGAAATTACGCAGTCGCATTAAACCATGCAACGTACCCGATGGTTCATTACGGTGACAGGAGCCAAATTCAGCCATCCGTAATGGTAAGTCGCGGTAACTTTTCAGACCCTGATTATAAATCTGGATATGACACGGGCAGTTCATCGGTTTCACCGCGTAGTCACGGTTTTCTGAATGGGTGGTAAAAATCATGTCACCGAACTTGTCCCAGTGACCTGATTTTTCCCAGAGGCTGCGATCAACAACTTGCGGAGTTTTAACTTCCTGATAGCCGTTATCGCGCATGACGTTACGGATATGATTTTCGACTTCACGGAAAATGCGCCAGCCATTGTCATGCCAGAAAATCATGCCGGCAGCTTCATCCTGCATATGAAATAAGTCTAAGCTCTTCGCCAGCTTGCGATGATCACGTTTCTCAGCTTCTTCCAAACGATGTAAATACGCTTTCAGGGCTTTTTTATCAGACCATGCCGTACCGTAAATGCGTTGCAGCATCTCGTTTTCAGATTTACCGCGCCAATATGCACCGGCCAGCTTCATTAATTTGAAGGCTTTTAATTTACCGGTGTTCGGTACATGCGGGCCACGACACAAATCCATGAACTCGCCCTGACGGTAAAGCGATAAGATTTCGTCTTTGGGAATATCTTCAATGATTTTGGCTTTGTACTCTTCGCCCATTTCGCGAAAGATGGCAATTGCCGCATCGCGGGGCACTTCTTCACGAACCACTTCCAGATCTTGCTTAACCAGCTCTTCCATCCGCTGCTCGATCTTAACCAGATCTTCAGGTGTAAAGCCTTTCGGGTATGAAAAGTCGTAGTAAAAGCCATCGTCGATGACCGGACCAATAGTGACCTGGGCGTCCGGATACAGTTGTTTAACCGCTTGTGCCATCAGATGTGATGTTGAGTGGCGGATAATGTCGAGGCCTTCTTCATCACGCTCGGTGATGATGGCGACATTGGCATCATTGTCGACAATATGATTGGTATCAACCAGTTTGCCATTGACCTTGCCGGCTAATGCAGCACGAGCGAGGCCGGCACCAATATCATTGGCAATATCAAAAATACTGACCGGGTTATCAAATTGACGCTGGCTGCCGTCGGGAAGTGTGATTGAAATCATCTTTAATCCTGGTTGTGGCCGATACGAGAGGCCTTAAAAACCAAAAAAGCGCCGAAGCGCTTTGAAATTTGGTAGGCACGAGTGGATTCGAACCACCGACCCCCACCATGTCAAGGTGGTGCTCTAACCAACTGAGCTACGTGCCTGCCGTGAAAGCGCGAAATTATACGCAGTCAGGTCGATAATGCAAGCATTTAAAAGGCGGCCGGGCCCAGCGCAACCTTGCGAACGTGCTCAAGCTCATCGCGTAGTTTAGCCGCTTCTTCAAACTCCAGATTTTGCGCGTGTTTGTACATGGCATTTTCAATCTGCTGGATGCGTTTAGCCAGTTGCTGTGGACTGAGGCTGGCGTATTTAGCTTGTTCTTCTGCCACCTGTTTAATTTGCTGACGAGCATCATTACTGGCCTTAACATCATCCATGCCACTGCGGATAGATTTGATAATACCCATCGGAGTGATGTTATTTGCCAGATTATGAGCGACTTGTTTTTCCCGCCGGCGCTCGGTTTCTTCCATAGCGCGTTGCATTGAACCCGTGATTCGGTCAGCATACAAAATTGCCCGGCCGTTGAGGTTCCGCGCAGCCCGGCCAATGGTTTGGATCAGCGATCGGTCACTGCGTAAAAAGCCCTCCTTGTCAGCATCCAGAATCGCGACCAGCGACACTTCAGGAATATCCAGACCCTCACGTAACAAGTTAATACCCACCAGCACATCAAACTCACCCAGCCTTAAATCTCGGATGATTTCCACCCGCTCCACGGTATCGATATCAGAATGTAAATATCGCACTTTGACGCTGTGTTCACGAAGATAATCGGTGAGATCCTCCGACATCCGTTTGGTTAACGTCGTCACCAGAACCCGCTCATTGATTGCGGCGCGCTTTTTAATTTCAGATAATAAATCATCAACCTGCGTGCCAACCGGCCGGATTTCAACTTCCGGATCCACCAGACCTGTCGGCCGCACGACTTGCTCAACAATATTACCGGCGTTATCGGCTTCATATTTGCCGGGTGTTGCAGAGACAAAAATAGTTTGTGGTGCCTGCTTTTCCCACTCTTCAAACATCATCGGCCGGTTATCTAGCGCCGATGGCAGCCGGAAACCATAATCCACCAGTGTTTGCTTACGAGACCGATCACCCTTATACATAGCCCCGATCTGTGGGATCATCACATGACTTTCATCGATAATCAGAATCGCATCATCGGGTAAATAATCAAATAACGTTGGTGGTGCTTCACCAGCCTGACGTGTCGATAAATGCCGTGAATAATTTTCGATTCCGTTGCAGTAACCTAGCTCCAGCAGCATTTCCAGATCATAACGGGTGCGTTGTTCCAGACGCTGGGCTTCGACTAATTTATTTTGCTCATTAAGTTCGGCTAAGCGTTCGCGAAGTTCCTCTTTGATAGAGTCCACTGCACTTAGTATGGTCTCCCGAGGCGTCGCATAATGGGTTTTCGGATAAATGGTGATGCGGTTCATACGCTGCAATATTTCACCGGTCAGTGGATCGAAATAACTGATCTGTTCGACCTCATCATCAAACAATTCCACCCTGACCGCATCGCGCTCAGATTCCGCCGGGAAAATATCAATCACCTCGCCCCGGACGCGATAAGTACCGCGTGAAAGCTCAATATCATTTCGCGAATATTGCAGCTCTGCCAGACGTCGTAATATTTCCCGCTGATTAACCACATCACCTTGTACCAGATGCATCACCATTGCCAGATAAGCATCTTTGTCACCCAAGCCATAGATACAAGACACACTGGAAACGATAATTGCATCGCGCCGCTCCAACATGGCTTTGGTCGCCGATAAACGCATCTGTTCTATTTGTTCATTAACCGAAGCATCTTTATCGATAAAAGTATCTGACGATGGCACATAGGCTTCGGGCTGGTAGTAATCGTAGTAGGAAACGAAATATTCCACCGCATTGTTAGGGAAGAACTCTTTCATCTCACTATATAATTGCGCTGCCAAGGTTTTGTTGGGCGCCAAAACCATTACTGGACGTTGCACTGCTTGCGCAACATTGGCAATTGTGAAGGTTTTACCGGAGCCAGTGACCCCTAACAGGGTTTGCCACATTTCACCATTATTGAGACCGTCAACCAGCGACGCAATCGCTGCTGGCTGATCACCAGCCGGTTGAAACTCACTGACTAACTCAAATTGTTTTTTCATAGGCTTTAGCAATACTTACGATTGTCGTATATTACGGGGTTCTGAATTTAATTGTTTTTCGAAGGTTTTATTTTGACTATCAAACTCTCACAGCGCGTCCAAAGCATCAAACCCTCACCTACTTTAGCCATTACCGCCCGTGCCGCGGCACTCAGAGCGGAAGGAAAAGATATTATCGGACTGGGCGCCGGGGAGCCAGACTTTGACACCCCGGATCATATAAAAAATGCCGCCGTTGAAGCGCTCAATAAGGGCCAGACCAAATACACCGCTGTTGATGGCACTGCTGAGTTGAAACAAGCCATCATCAAAAAGTTTGCCCGTGATAACGGACTGGATTATCAACCAAACCAGATATTGGTGTCATGTGGTGGCAAACAAAGCTTTTTCAACCTGGCGCAGGCAATGTTAGAAGCCGGCGATGAAGTCATTATTCCGGCACCATACTGGGTGTCTTACCCTGACATGGTGCTGCTTGCTGATGGCAAACCAGTGGTTATTGAGGGTGATATCGACCAGCGTTATAAAATCACGCCTGCGCAGCTGGAAGCGGCTATCACCGACAAAACCCGTTTATTCGTCATTAACAGCCCGTCCAACCCGACTGGCATGACATACACAAAAGCGGAATTGCAAGCTATCGGCGATGTGTTACGTAAGCATCCTCAGATCATTATTGCCACTGATGATATGTATGAACATATCCATTGGGCCGATGAGCCGTTTGTCAATATTGTCATGGCGTGTCCGGATTTATATGACCGCACCGTTGTAATGAATGGCGTATCCAAGGCTTATTCAATGACTGGCTGGCGTATTGGTTATGCCGGCGGGCCGGAAGAACTGATCAAAGCGATGAAAAAAATCCAGTCGCAAAGTACGTCTAATCCAACGTCAATTTCACAGGCAGCTTCCGTCGAGGCGCTTAATGGCGATCAGGGCTGCATTCAAACCATGCTGACTGAATTCAAAAAACGTCATGACTTTGTTATCGCCGAATTAAATGCCATGCCGGGCGTAACAGCACTGGCCACCGACGGCACATTTTACGTCTTTCCCGATATCAGCGGTGTTATCGAAAAAATGCCGGGGATTAATGATGATATGGAATTTGCCGAGGCGCTATTGAATGACAAAGGCGTTGCAGTCGTTCCAGGCAGTGCCTTTGGCTTAAAAAACCATATGCGTCTGTCGATTGCCACCAGCGAAAGCAATTTACGCAATGCGCTGACCCGTATTGCAGAATTTATCGGCTGAAATTAATTGCCGATAGTCCTTGACCCATAAGGCTCAAGTCACTATCATACGCATCTTTCTGTTCCCCGATAGCTCAGTTGGTAGAGCAAATGACTGTTAATCATTGGGTCGCTGGTTCGAGTCCAGCTCGGGGAGCCAATGATATTAAAAAGTCTCATTAAGCATTGCTTATGAGACTTTTTTTATGTCTGTAACTCAAGTGTTCCCGGCCGCATTTCAGCTGCTTAAGGCAGCCGTAAAGTTAAGATCCCCTCTCGCTGGGTCATTTCTAAATGTTTCATAAAGCTCATACCCAGTAAGACAATATCATCCGGCATATGCGGATTAATATTCGCCGCAATATCCTGCAAGGTAATACCGCCAAGTTGCACCGTATCCAGTTGTGTTTGATAAACGGTAATAACACCATTGGCGGTGCCAACCATTGCCGGTCGGCCTTGTTGTAAGTCCGCGTCTTCAGCAATGCCAGCTGGCACGCTGATATTGGTGGCGCCGGTATCCAATAAAAATATCACTTCATGACCATTTATTTTGCCAGGGGCCACATAGTGGCCAGCACGGTTGCGTTCCAGAATCACTTCTCGTTCACCGTCCATGTCGACCGCGACCAGATGCCGGTTGGGATGATCACGGCTGTCAATAAAGCCATTGAAAAACAGTGTTAGCGATGCCATTAACAACAACCAGAAAATAATGGTCATCGCATTGCTGGTACCGGTTTGTCTGGTTCTATTCATGTTTATTTAATTTTCTGTATTTAATATTGTCGGAAGCATTATCGTCAGCTCACAGTCTCATGGACAGGTTTTAGTGGCAATCAATTCTTTTGGCGTTAAGTTGGTATGAATACATGTGGTTAGGTGGATAAATTCGACAGTTAATCGATAAAAAGGTGGCGCAACTGACGATCGATCCTTAATTACAGCAATGGCTGGATCAGGAGCTGAAAAAACCGGTCAATCCGGACGAAGTTGCCAGCCATGCCAAAACGCCGGAAATGGCCGCTGAAATGTATTTGGTCAGTTTGTTGATGGCCGATGAAGAAAGTTTTATGGAAAAAGCGTATCTCGATGAACTGGCCAAACAAATAAAAATAGACGATGCCTTAAAAGCTGAAATTCACGCTGCAAAAAATCAGGCACTGGCGTGATATGCTCAGCGCATGTCGCTGAAACCCCTGATTGTTTTATGTCTGCTGCTGGGCCTTCAAAGTGTGCCGGCCCAGTCACAAACTGCTGAAACGGCTTATCCACTTTGGTCAGCCGATCCCCGGCCACAACTCCTCAGTGGCGACTGTCGCGTTTGCCCGCTGTTACCACAAACTAAGTGGTATTTTGAAGGCGAATGCCTGGCCATTAGCAATGAAAAGGCTCGGGTTGATACTGCAGTTACCTTGCCTCACTGGCTGGCAGATGCACCGTTTATTGAATCGCCACCACCGATCTGGCTTGGTCAGCCTGAAAGCATCCAGAACGTAAAACTCGAGTCCGGCGAAAATCAGATTCGCTGGCCGGACGGCCGACGTCAGAACTGGCAAATCATCGATAAAATCCCGCAGAACCAAAGTTACTGGAATGCTGAAAGCGCCGCCTTTTTTGCTGGTAAAACTGTGCATATGCGTGGCGCAACAATCGAAGATAGTTTTATCGCTGAAACCATTTGGCCCATGGACTTTTCCATTCGAGGCACCACTGTTCACGCCTTATCCGGTCAAGAAACTATTAAAGACTGGATTCGTGCCGACCAAGGTGGTGTCAGTCAGCCACACAGTGATCGCTTGATTTGGCAACGCAATCAACAAGCCGCTAAAAATGCCACAGATAAACCGGTCTTGGCCATTATGCTGAATGGCGCACAGGGCGATGACCATGAAGCATTAGCCGGCCATTTTGCTTTGGTAACCGGCAAATTTAATGCTGACGGTCAGTACGCAAATTGGCTGGTCAATAATTTCTACAGTCTGGATGTGGTCAGTGAAAAAGGAATCATCGCTGCCGTGACGCCAATGGATAAATATCTGGCTGACTTAAATAGTGGCCAGAGTTATTACCGGCCCAGTTATATGCTCGTAGCGACATTCAATGAGGTGACGCCGGTCCGACAAGTTCAACAGTCGATGAATCAGATCATGCAGCACTTTTATCGGCATAGTTTTCAATATCGGCATGCTGGTATGAATTGCACCGGGATCAGTATTGACGCTTTAAAAGCACTGGGCTGGAATGTAACGGAACGTGGCAGTAATGGCATGCTGATGGCGATAGGTGCGTATTTTTACAGCTTGGTCACCGAAGGCAATTTTACCAGCGCCCGGCAGCTGTACGATTATTTAATGACTGAATCCAGCCGTTTGTTGCCGGCAGTGGCGTTTGATGTATTGAGTGAAGCGGTAATCAGTCTGGCTGAAAACAGCACCGATCGCCAGCTCAGTGATTTTGAACAACAACTGGCGCAACATCTTGACGCTATCTGGTTAGTGCGTATTCCACAAATCCCTTCCAGCCGGGAGCTGGGCGGTGCTCCCGTTTTCAGCATTCAGGAATATTTAGACACCGCGCCGGCAAACCGTGATGACTGGGTCAGTATTGACCTGCCACCAAAAATGCTACCGGAGAGCTTACAGACTGCGCAACCGGTTAATCCGGCCCCCTTTCCAGTGCCATGGCCAGTCATACTGATCCTGTCAGGATTCGTGCTGCTGCTTGTGGGTGTGGTTTACCGGTTACTCCAGCGCCGTCACCACTAATCAAAATGCCAGCCAACATTCACCGTAAAACCCGCCGCTGCAAATGGCAGGAGTTCAATATTCGCCTGCCGATACTGCACACCAACCGCGGGCAAAATAGCCGGGGCAACGCCCAGACTGTTAAACGGGATTTTATCTTGGTATTTGCCACGATATCCCCACAGCATGCCTGCTGTCAGCTTGGCATAAGTATTCGTGTTTTTGGTCATTGACCAGTCATAACGACTGCCACCGTAGACATAAACACTTTGCTGATCGAAGGAGTTTCTGAAAGTTGCGACCCCGGCTAGCCAGCTTAAGTCATCACGCCAGTCAGAAAAATTTTGCTTAAATGGCTGTTGTGCAGGTGAAAAGGAGTATTCCAGATTGATCAGTTTCTGGTGATTGTTATGGTCTGGCTCATCGCCATAGTGATTAGTCCAAACAGAAGTCTGGAAAACCAGCGCATCCCCTTCAGTAAAAATATTATTGGCAAAACTATTTACG
>JBFJJO010000012.1:0-24835 GCA_041612215.1 Methylophaga sp. | reverse complement strand
TGCCAGCCTGCTGGACGACAATGTACTGAGCGTTTCCCAACTTAACCGGCTGGCGCGCGCCATGCTGGAGGAATCCTTTCCGGCAGTGCTGGTGGAAGGCGAAATTTCCAATCTGGCGATGCCCGGCTCCGGCCATATTTATTTCACGCTGAAGGATGCCGCTGCGCAAGTTCGCTGCGCGATGTTTCGCGGCCGTAATCAGCAACTGCGCTTTACACCGGAAAATGGTATGCAGGTGTTGCTGCGCGTCAAAGTCACGATATATGAAGGCCGTGGCGAGTTTCAACTGGTGGTTGAACACATGGAACCGGCAGGTAGCGGCGCCTTGCAGCGTGCTTATGAAGCTTTAAAAGCGCGGCTGGGGCAGGAAGGTTTGTTTGATACTGCCCATAAAAAACCTTTGCCAAACTTGCCACAGTCGATTGGTATTGTCTCGTCGGCTGATGGCGCGGCAGTTCACGATATTCTGAGCGTATTAAAACGCCGGTTTCCGGCCATTAAAATCATTTTATATCCGGTGCCGGTGCAAGGTGAAACAGCGCCGGAATTGATTGCTGAGGCGATTAAAATCGCCGATCAGCGCCAGGAATGTGATGTCTTGATTGTCGGTCGGGGCGGCGGTTCGCTCGAGGATTTATGGTCATTTAATGATGAGCGGGTGGCGCGAGCAATTTTTGCCTGTGGTTTGCCAGTAATCAGCGCTGTTGGTCACGAAATTGATTTCAGTATTGCTGATTTTGTTGCCGATGTCAGAGCGCCAACGCCGTCGGCTGCCGCTGAATTAGCGGTGCCTGATGCCGGCCAGTTAAAGCGCCATATACAGCAACTTTACCAGCGGTTAACACTTCATTTGAATGGCTGGTTACAACAGCAACAGCGACACCTGCGTTATTTACAGCAACGTTTGCCAAAACCGCAACAGCAACTGCGGTTGCAACAACAAATGCTCCGCCGTCTCGGCAGCCAGCAACAGGCAGCGATGCAAAGACTGTTACAGGCGAGACAACAGAAAACTGATTACTTAACAGCACGTTTAAAGCATCCCAAGGCGCAGATTGATCGACAAAAACAGCGACTTATTGAGCGCCAGCGGCAGTTACAAAATGCCTGGCATCGTGTTTTGCAGCAACACAGCGCACAGCTCTTGCAGCGTTCCCAGCGTGTGCAGGATTTACACCTGTTGTTACAGAAAAATATTGGTGGAAAACTGCAAGCCTGTCGGCAACATCTGGCACAGCAAATTCGAACCTTATCAGCGGTGAGTCCATTAAATACGCTGGATCGTGGTTACAGTATTACCACCGATGCCAACACTGGCTCAGTGATTACTAACAGCGCCGAGGTATCAGTCAATCAGCCGCTGAAAATTCGCTTGCATCAGGGCCTGCTGGATTGCCAGGTCACCAATAAACATGATGTTTAAAACGTTCTGTTTTTTGCTATTAAGTAGCTTGCCACTGCTTGCGATGGCTTTGCCGCAGACGCTTGCTGTGCCGGGTGGTTTAGTTGTTATTGATATCGCTGCGAAATCCAGCGCGCCAGCGCCCAAAGTTTATTATCAACAAAAACGTGTTTTAGTTACACAGCATCAGCAGCGCTGGTATGCAATGGTCGGGATTCCGTTGGATACCAAGCCGGGCGTGCAGCGAATAACGATTGATGATGGCGCGAGCCGTAGCAGCCAAATATTCGATATTGGTGATAAACAATACCCGACGCAGCACATCAACATAAAAAATCAGAACCAGGTGACACCTGACCCGGAATCTTTAAAACGTATTTACCGTGAAACCGATCGAATTCAGGCTGTGTTGAACAACTTTGATGATAGCGGCTCAGTGAATTGGCAAATGGTCTGGCCGGTGGAAGGACGAATAAGTGGTTTATTTGGCCGGCGCAGGGTCTTCAACGGTGAGCCGCGTAAACCCCATGGTGGTATTGATATTGCCGCCAAAACCGGCACGGTAATCATGGCACCGGCTGATGGTAAAGTTGCTGATACCGGTGATTATTTTTTTAATGGCAAGACCATTTTTATTGATCATGGTCAGGGCCTTATCAGCGTGTATTGCCATTTAGATGAGATAAACGTTAAAACGGGTGACAAGGTCAGTCAGGGCAGCCGAATCGGTACGGTCGGCGCTACAGGGCGCGTTACCGGGCCCCATTTGCATCTGGGGATCAGTCTGAATGGCACGATGATTGAACCGCGACTTTTAATGCCGGATTTGCCCGGCCATCCACCGCTTAAAACTGAATAACTAACTGAGCTGTTTATCGAACCAAAATTAAATCCGGCTTAAGGCTCAGCGGTTTTTTGCTGTACTTGCTGGCTGAGCAGTTCAGCATGCCGTCGTTTGATACTAAAATTCATTAGCGGCAATATGGCAATAAACCCGCAAATAATAGCCAAAGGCTTTGCCACATATGTTCTATTGGCGTTTCAGCATCAACCTTGGTGCTTGAGAGGATAACGAGTAGCCGTACATAAATACTCTTGTTTAGCGGGTTTAACGCATCTTACCCCCGCAGCAGATGCTAGCGGCCGGTGTTTATAATTTCAGAGACGGAACTCACGGCCGAGATAAACGCTGAGTACCTTTCTATCTTTGAGGATCTCGTCTGGTGTGCCGCGGGCAATGACTTCGCCTTCATGAAATATATATGCCCGCTGGCAAACACTAAGGGTCTCCCGAACATTATGATCGGTTATCAGAATGCCAATGCCACGATCAGCAAGTTCTTTAATAATCCCTTGAATATCTAATACCGAAATCGGATCGACCCCGGCAAAAGGTTCATCAAGCAAAATAAATTTGGGTTCCATGGCCAAGGCCCGGGCGATTTCAACGCGGCGGCGTTCACCGCCCGACAAAGCCATGCCTATAGAGCGACGAATATGACTTATATGAAAATCATCGAGCAGCCGTTCTAATAAATCAACCTGAGCATCGGCATCAAGATCTTTGCGGGTTTCGATAATCGCTTTCAGATTGTCTTCGACGTTGAGTTTGCGAAACACCGATGCTTCCTGCGGCAAATAACCAATGCCCAGTTGCGCCCGCTGATGAATAGGGTCATCAGTTAATTCTTGTTGATCCAGAAAAATATGGCCCTGATCCACCGGGATCAGCCCAACAATCATGTAAAAACTGGTGGTTTTACCCGCACCATTGGGGCCAAGCAGGCCAACAATCTCACCACTACTGACTTCCAGTGATATATTTTTTACCACTTGCCGATCGCCGAAACGCTTGGCAAGCTGCTGTGCAGAGAGTGTGCTCATAGACAGCCGGGCTTAGTTTTCTTTGATGTAGCGTTGATTAACCCAACCGATCACGGAGTTGCCATTAATCAGGCCTTTGACCTGCGCCCATTCATTTTGACGGGTCAGGATCAAGACTTCAGTATTGGCGGCAAAGGTTGACAGTTTTTCGTATTGCACACCGGGGCCAGTGCGTACATTCAATGCCGTTTCAATTATGCCGGTAGGATAATTGGTATCACTGGTTTGTTCTGGTGCAGCAATCGGGTCGGCAGTTACGGGGGCTGGCTGATTAGTTTGTGATTTATTTTTATCACGCTGGCCGGGCGGCTGAATAGTTATGTGCACACGGCCACTGGTTTGCGCTTCACCATCGATTTCGACCGGGCCGGAATTGGCAAATACAATGTCTTTAGCAATGTCGTATTCAATACGGTTGCCTTTGAATTCATCGCCGTTTTGCCAGACGTAACCCTGACCGATCAAAAATATTTTTTCGTCAGCGGCCATATAATCCATGCGCAATGCTTTGGCGCGAACCGGTGCTTCACCGGGTTTATGTACTTGCTTATAAGTAGCCAGCTTGCCCTCAGCAACCGCTTTTTTCAGTTGTTTATTTTCATCGTAATAAAAGGTGATTATGTCGCCTTCAATACGCAAAGTACCCTGGGTCAAAATAGCATCGCCTTTGTATTGCGCAATACCTGCGGCATCATCCATCTGCGCATGATCGGCTTCAATATTAATCGGTTCTTCACGATCGCTTGGCAATGCCCAGGCCGATATGGGCAGCCAAAATAACAGCAGACTAGTTTGCAGCAGGCGCATCATATTTTCCTCGTACCCTGGAGTGCAGGTTTATAGTTTCTTCTTGCAACGCCGCATGGAAACCCACGGAATGGGTATCGCCATTGGGCGAGCGCATTAGTACAGGTCGGTCGGTGTAGGCCGTGTTGTTAACCGTATCAAGGTGTAACAACTCGGTCAGTAACTGTATGTCCGGCTGGTCTTTATTGGTGATGATAACATTGCCAGTCAGCACAATGTGTTCTGCTTTACCACTGGTATCGGCCCGATCGGCCTGCATAATCCAATCGTCATTATCGATGGCAATATGCAGCACGTCGGGATCAATAATTTCGGTACGATCGCCATCCGGATAATGTGATGCTTCGCTGCCTTTGATAACACGTTGCGGCTTGCCATTCATATCCATGACGGTCATTCTAAAATGAGTCATGGCGTAATCACTGCTGCGTTCAACTAATTCATCACCAGATTGTTGCGGTGCCGGATCATTGTCAAATAATAGCCACAAAGTCAGCACAGTTGCCGCTATTAAAATCAGCCGCAGTGGCCACGATAAATTAAAAATGGCGTTCAAATTGATCCTGTAAGCTGCCTTGCGCTTCCATGATAAGTTCACATACCTCGCGTGCTGCCCCTTTGCCACCGCGTGAAGGAGTGATCCAGTGGGCATGTTGTTTGACCCGGGCATCGGCATCTTGCACGGCAATGGCCAAGCCGACGCGGCTCATAATCGACAAATCTACCCAGTCATCACCAACATAAGCACATTGTTCAGGCTGTACATCTAATTTTTGCAGTAACTCTTGATATGCCGGCAATTTAATTCGCTGCCCCTGAAATACATGTTTGATACCGAGCCCTTCCATCCGATGCGTAACCGTTTTCGATGTGCGGCCAGTAATAATGGCAATTTCGACCCCGGTATATTGCAGCAGTTTCATGCCATGACCATCGCGGGAATTAAAGGCCTTATATTCCTGACCATTATCGCCAATAATGATCTGGCCATCGGTGAGTACACCGTCGACATCCAAAATCAGCAGTTTTATCTGTTTGGCGCGGGCCAATATGTCTTGCATGAGGTTTCCTGTTTAAACAACACCGGCTCGTAGCAGATCATGCATATTGATTGCGCCGATCAGTTTTAGCTGTTGGTTAGTAATGAGAAGGGCATTAATTTTATATTGATCCATCAACGCAAGCGCTTCGGCGGCGAGCATTTCTGGCCGGCCGGTTTTACAATTACGGGTCATGTGATCTTGCAATTTTGCGGTGCGGATATCAACCGTCTGTGCCAGGACGCGGCGTAAATCACCATCCGTAAAAATGCCGGTCAACTCGCCGGCATCATTGACCGCTGCGGTCATGCCCAGACTTTTATTACTCATTTCAATTAATGCATCACCGAGCAGGGCATTTTCATGGATCTGCGGGATCGCAGCATCCTGATGCATGATATCGCTGACATGCAGTAATAACCGCCGGCCCAGATTACCGCCCGGATGCGACAAGGCAAAATCTTCGGCGGTAAAACCGCGCGCTTCCAGCAAGGCAATAGCCAGAGCATCGCCCATGACCAAAGTGGCTGTCGTGCTGGACGTTGGGGCGAGACCCAAAGGGCAGGCTTCTTTTTCGACACTGACATCCAAATGAGCACTGGCACACTGCGCCAGAGTTGAATGTGGCCGGCCGGTCATGGCAATAAGGGGAATGCCAAGACGTTTTATCAGCGGCAAAATAGTCAGAATTTCGCTGGTTTCACCGGAATTTGACAAGGCAATCACAACGTCCTGGCGAGTGATCATACCCAAGTCGCCATGACTGGCTTCACCAGGATGGACAAAAAACGCCGGGCTGCCGGTGCTGGCCAAAGTGGCAGCTAGTTTGCCGCCGATATGACCGGATTTACCCATACCGATAACGACAATACGGCCCTGACAAGTCAATAAATATTCACAAGCTTTAACAAACGTTGCATCTATCCGCTGACGCAAGGCTTGCACTGCACTGATTTCGGTATCAATGACGGCAATGGCCAGAGAGGTTAATTTGTCAGCGTCCAGTGTCATTTTCGGGGTAATTTATCAGCTTGGAATTAAAGTGCTCAGTATACCTGAGCACTGGTGAACGCGACTATCCATGATTGCCAGCAGCGTTTTTAAACATAAAAAAACCGGGCAGTGCCCGGTTTTTTTGCAATCTGCTGATTATCTATTGCATATCATCAAACAGATCAAAGTCTTCATTATTGTCATCGGCATTAGGCGGGTTGCCGTCATAAACCAGATATTGCCGACGTTGCAAATAAGCATTGCGAATGTATTCATATTGATCATCACTCGCTTCATCGAGCACTTTGCTGGTGCCCAGGAGTCTAGCGCGGGTATCAATCAGACGGGTAGCGGCCAGAGCCAGACGCGCGTCATCGCCTTCAACATACATCACCGGATCGGTAAACATATCGCCGACAAGACCAAACGTGTCACGCACATTACGCGGGCCAAACAAAGGTAATACGATATAAGCACCGGGTTCCGCGCCCCAGACCCCTAATGTCTGACCGAAATCTTCGTTATTTTTCTTGTAACCAGCATGACCGGCAACATCAAAAATACCGAATACACCAACGGTGCTGTTTAGGCCGAAACGGCCGGCATCATGTGCTGCCTGTTCAAATTTACCCTGTAACAAATCATTGATGATTACTGTGATTTCATTAAGGTTGCTGAAGAAATTGCTGATACCCCAACTGACGGGCTCAGGCACAATAAAATCATAACCTTGTGCCACCGGTTTAATAACTGCTTTATCCAGCGTGTCATTAAATTTATACATCGCACGATTGTAACTTTCGTATGGATCCTGAGGATTATCGTAGGTGCTGGCACAGCCGCTTAACAAAGCCAGCATGGCAATCATTGCCATGGCGCGCGAGGAATTAAAAAATGTCATGAGGCCGATCCCTGAAAAAAGTGCACAGTTCGGCAAATAATCTCACGCGCATTCAATGGCGATCAAGTGATCTGTTGTATTGGAGTCATAAGTGAGGCGTCAATGTGGCGTATTGACAACGATGTGCTTTTTTTAACCCAGGGAGCGAGTAGCCAAAGTGCCTGTGGTTTGCGGCGAATTATCAAACATCATTGATTCAAACACACGAAGGTGTGGATCACGTTATTATGTTCCTTAGGCCAAAACATGCGCTTTCATTTCCCAGACGTCGATTTCGGTATGATGCAGGAAGTCCAACAGCAACTCGGCGCTGCAACCCCGAAAACCTAAATGAATGTCCTAGATCCAGCCGCTGCGAACTTTCAGTTATTGTTTAGGACTTACTTGTGTTTGCATAATGCGCCCCTATCTTTAACTTGAGCGCACACTAACGAAAGACTATTGCATTGAGATGACTTTTTGGTTGCAGAAATATGACGCGGCAATCGATTGTCACCGGCAATAATTAATTACAGGAATCGATTGGCAATGAGTAATCCATTATTAGATCACGAATTTTTACCACCTTTTTCGAAGATCAAGGCGGAACACGTTGAACCTGCGGTGGATCAAGCCTTAGCTCAGGCCCGGCAAATCGTTAACGACACCTTAGCCGACTTGCAGCAGCCAACCTGGCAAACGCTTGTGGTGCCGATGGAAGAGTTGGATGTGTTGATCGACAAAGTCTGGTCACCGGTTAGCCATTTAAATTCGGTGATGAATTCTGAAGAGCTCCGCAAAGCCTACAACGCCTGTCTGCCCAAACTCAGCGATTTTGGTACCGAACTGGGCCAGAATGAGGACCTTTATCAGGCTTATAAGACGCTTCAGCAAAGCGCCGAATATAACAGTCTGGATACCGCCCAGAAAAAAGTCATCGACAATGCCGTGCGTGATTTTCGGCTGTCGGGGGTCGAATTAAGCCCGGCTGATCGGCAGCGATTTAAAGAGTTGTCACAACAAATGACTGAGCGTTGCGCAAAGTTTGAAGAAAACTTGCTTGATGCGACCCACGCCTGGAAAAAGCACATTACCGATGAAAGCATGCTGTCTGGTCTGCCGCCATCGACTATCGGTATGGTCGAGCAAATGGCCAAACGCGAAGGGCTTGAGGGCTGGTTATTTACCCTGGATTTCCCATCATATATGCCGGTCATGAGCTATGCGGATAATCGCGAATTTCGCGAAGAAATGTATACCGCCTTTGCGACTAAAGCATCGGATCAAGGCCCGCATGCCGGTCAGTGGGATAACACCGAGGTCATGAAGGATATTCTGCAATTGCGGCATGAATTGGCGCAGCTGTTAGGTTTTGCCAATCATGCCGAGCGCTCTTTGGCGACCAAGATGGCCAAAAGCCCGCAACATGTACTGGATTTTCTCAGTGATTTGGCTGCGCGTAGCAAACCGATTGCCGAAAAGGAATACGCCGAATTATGCGAATACGCCAAACAGGAATCAGGTCTGGACAGTCTTGAAGCCTGGGATGTCACTTATTTCGCTGAAAAACTTCGTCAGCAGCGTTATTCGATTTCGCAGGAAGAACTGAAACCGTATTTTCCGCAGGATAAAGTCGTCAATGGTCTTTTTGCTGTGGTGAACAGGCTTTATGGTCTCGACATCCGTGAAAATAAAGACGTCGATGTCTGGCATCCGGATGTGCGTTTTTTTGAAATCGTCGGCGATGATGGCAAAGTACGGGCCCAATTCTATTTGGATATGTATGCCCGTCAGCACAAACGCGGCGGCGCCTGGATGGATGAATGCAAAGTACGTCGCAAAACCCGCGATGGTATTCAGATCCCGGTAGCCTTTCTAACCTGTAATTTCTCAGAGCCAGTTGGAGATAAACCGGCGCTGTTTACCCATGATGAAGTGACCACCTTGTTCCATGAGTTCGGCCACGGTCTACACCATATGCTGACCAAAATTGATGCCGCGGGCGTATCGGGCATTAATGGGGTTGCCTGGGATGCGGTCGAATTGCCCAGCCAGTTTATGGAAAACTGGTGCTGGGAGCGGGAAGCGCTTGATTTAATCTCGGGTCATTATGAAACCGGTGAGAAATTGCCCGATGATCTCTACGATAAAATGATTGCCGCGCGTAATTTCCAATCGGCCATGATGATGTTGCGCCAGCTGGAATTCTCATTATTTGATTTCCGCCTGCATCTGGAATTTCAGCCAGATGAAGCGAATCAGGTTGATAAAATTCTCGAGCAGGTACGTGACGAAGTATCGGTGGTCAAACCGCCCAAATTCAATCGTTTTGCGCATAGTTTTGCGCATATATTTGCTGGCGGATATGCCGCTGGTTATTACAGCTACAAATGGGCTGAAGTATTGTCCGCCGATGCCTTTTCCAAGTTTGAAGAAAAGGGGATTTTCGATCGACAAACTGGTTTGGAATTTCTTGAAGCAATTTTGGAACAGGGCGGCAGCCGTGAGCCGATGGAATTATTTATCGAATTCCGCGGCCGCGAACCACAAATTGATGCCCTGCTCAGACATTCAGGGATTGCAGCTTAAACAAAAAAAGGGCCGAGAGGCCCTTTTTTATGGGTTACATCCACTTAAGCGGATTATGAATTCAGGCACATTTGCACGGTTTCCTGTGCGTTGCCAATCATAGTCATCGCGTGATCTTTATTAAGCTTACCTGCTTCGATATCGGCCATCATTTGCTGATTTAAAGCCTGTGTGGTTGTGGCGATATCAGCGCCTTTAGCGACGGGTAAAATGGCTTGTTCACGATACTCCTCAGGGAAGTCAGCAAGGCCTTTTAATTGGCAGGTCGCCATTTTGGTGACATAGGCATTGGTCTCGGCTTTAAGCGCCTGAGCAGTCATTTCTGGTCGGTCAGCACTCAACTTTTTAATCACTATCGGCTTTAATTGTTCACTGTAGTGGTGTTTATAGTTTTCTTCATCCTGGCTATCAATCGCCAGCGCCAGCGGCGCGCTTAAAATCAAAGGCAACATCACTAATAATTTTTTCATATACTCTCTCTTTATCATGGTGACCTGAGGAAAGCTCAGGCAAATTCTGCACACCGGAATGTGCGGTAAATAAAATGCTTTCGAACTGTAACTGGTAAAGCAAAATGAATCCAGCGGCACGAAGTAAGGGTCGACTTTTAAGCATTCAGATGTATCTGAAAGCAAAAAGGACACAAAAGTGCCCTCAGCTGGTTTAACCAACACTGATATCAGCGTAGTTGACTATCCTTACTGCCACGCCGGTTAAATAAGCCAGTGTTTTTATTTTCCTTATCGATGATTTCCTGACACTTCACGCACAAATGCACACCGGGAACTGCCTGACGACGCGCTTCCGGGATTGGCTTATCGCATTCTTCACAATGCGTCAGGCTTTCGCCTTTGGGTAAACGCGAACGCACTTCATTAACCCCATCTTCGACACTGGCATCAATTTGATCTTGTACTGCCCCATCGCGGGACCATCCTCCAGCCATAACAACCTCCAAATGACTGTTTTAAATCAATATTATAATAATAGCATGCCTTATTTACGATCAGGTTCGCAGTTTAAATAAAACATCTTTTTTCACTTGATAGAAGTAGCATGCCATAAGCCGAACACACTAAATGTAAAGATAAGTTGTTTTTCGGCATCCAAAGGCTTGGACCATTAAATCGTATCCGCCTGTTGTATTTTGGTCACTATAAAGACACCAATTAACATGACTATAGCCGCCATCCAAAGTGCGGCATGATAATCACCGGTCAATGTTGACAAGTACCCAGCAATAGCCGGGGCAATCAATTGTGCAATACCATAACTGATGGTGAGTTTAGCCATTGCTTTTGCGGGATTGGCTTGATGTTTATGGCCAACATAAACCAGCATTAAACTGACAACACCAGCAAACGTTCCGCCAAATAAAAATGCACCCAATAAATTTAAAGCGAAAGATTGACTGACAATGGGAATAACAATTGACACTAACATCAGTAGATAAGCCAACAAGATTGCTCGGCTCTCACCAAAATGTAATGCAATTTTTTCCCAAAATAAACATGATGGAATCGCTGCCAAGCCCAACATCACCCATATCAGGCTGCCTTTACCGGCCATGTTGGGCATGTCTTCTAATATTGCAACGATAAAAGTTGCACTAATCACGTAACCGACACCGGCACAAGCATAGGCTGCGATCATCAATTGCATCCATCGTTTGTTGGGCTTTTTTTGACTATGCTCAGATTTTGGTGCGGCAAGTGGAGCGGGCATTAGCAACCATGCAGGCACTAGAAAAAACAGCCCTAATATTCCCATGGCAAACCATTGTTGTGCCCAGTTGAGGTGTGAACTTATCAGGAAAATAATTAAACCGGGAATCGCGATACCGAGCCCCAGACCTGAAAAATGTATTCCCAAATTTGCTTTATGGCCGTAATGTTTTAACCATCCCATTACAAATCCAGCGGCCAAAATGATGCCAGCGGTACTCGACATCCCGGCTAAGAATCTTAAACTACTCCAGAACACTACATTTGTGCTGAATGCCATTAAAAGCGTGGTGACAACGGCCAAAATTAAATTGAAGCGATAAAGCCAAAACTTTGTCTCTAATCGACGTATTAAGGAAATCATAATCAAGCCACATAGGTAGCCAATATAATTAAAGCTGGCCAGCCAACCGCCCATGAAAGGGGTAAGCGTTGTTTGTTCCAGCATGATAGGAAGAAATGGCGTGTAAGCAAAACGGGCTATACCAACGCTCAAAATTAATGCTGAAATACCAGCAAGAATGACTTGATGGCGGGGTGACAATAAAGAAAATATCTTATTCATAGTGAACAATTTCATCTGTGGATCGAAATAGCGTTAGAGGGATAGTCTATATAAACTAAAAATGAATTTTCTGTCGGCTGGGCTTGCCCAAAACTTGTTAGGCAAGCTCGTTAAAGTGTTTCTGAGGCGCTCTGAACTTCATTTCACAAGTGTCAGATTTTGCCTAAACGCCATCAAATATAAAAAGAACTTTTTATTGCAGCACTGTCATTTCACGGTCTGGCTGCATTGCTGGCTAAAAAAAGTTGCGGGTAAGCTGTTAAGCTATTTCTAAAAATAATTAAGACCTCATAATCTCAATGAAATACACCGATCTGCGCGACTTTATCAACGGCCTGGAAAAACAGGGCGAACTAAAACGTATCACCATCGAAGTCGATCCGCATCTGGAGATGACGGAGATCTGTGATCGGGTGTTGCGGGCTGGCGGGCCGGCGCTTTTGTTTGAAAATCCCAAGGGCAGCAAGGTGCCGGTATTGGCCAATCTGTTTGGTACGCCGAAACGGGTGGCGCTGGGCATGGGCGAGGACTCGGTTGAGGCATTGCGCGAGGTGGGTAAGTTACTGGCATTTTTAAAAGAGCCGGAGCCACCTAAGGGCATGAAAGATGCTTGGGATAAATTGCCAATCTTCCGGCAGGTGCTGCATATGGGCCCTAAGGTTGTTAAAAAAGCATCATGTCAGGAACAGGTCATCGAAGGCGACGCTATTGATCTCAGTCAATATCCAATTCAGCTTTGCTGGCCGGAAGACGCCGCGCCGTTAATTACCTGGGGGCTGGTGGTCACCAAAGGCCCACATAAATCCCGGCAGAATCTGGGTATTTACCGTCAGCAGGTAATTGCTAAAAATAAAGTTATTATGCGTTGGTTATCACATCGCGGTGGGGCATTGGATTTTAAGGAATGGCAACAAGCACATCCCGGTGAACCGTTTCCGATCGCGGTGGTGTTAGGCTGCGATCCGGCCACTATTCTTGGGGCGGTGACGCCGGTGCCGGATACCTTGTCCGAATATGCCTTTGCCGGTTTATTGCGAGGTAGTAAAACCGAACTGGTGAAATGTATAGGTAGTGATTTGCAGGTGCCTGCCCATGCTGAGATAGTGCTGGAAGGCTTTATTTATCCAGACGATATGGCGCCGGAAGGGCCGTATGGCGATCACACCGGTTATTACAATGAAGTCGATAGCTTTCCGGTGTTCACCATTGAACGGATCACACAACGCAAAAATCCGATTTATCACAGTACCTATACCGGCCGGCCACCCGATGAACCGGCGATTTTGGGTGTGGCGTTAAACGAAGTGTTTGTGCCTATTTTGCAAAAACAGTTTCCGGAAATAGTGGATTTTTACTTGCCACCAGAGGGCTGTTCGTATCGTATGGCCGTGGTCAGTATGAAAAAACAATATGCCGGCCATGCCAAACGGGTAATGATGGGAGTCTGGTCGTTTTTACGGCAGTTTATGTATACAAAATTCGTGATCGTCGTCGATGATGATGTGAACGTTCGTGACTGGCAGGATGTGATTTGGGCGATAACCACACGCATGGATCCGGCACGCGATACGGTACTGATTGAAAATACACCGATTGACTATTTGGATTTTGCGTCGCCGGTGTCGGGGCTGGGTTCCAAAATGGGTATGGACGCCACCAATAAATTACCTGGTGAAACCAACCGTGAATGGGGCCGGCCTATTGAAAAAGCTCCAGCCATTGTTGAACGTATCGACGAAATCTGGCATTCGTTGGGGTTGGACGAGGATTAAGCGCTGAACCAGACGCTGAAATAACCGAGTGCCATAAACAAGATATTTAGTACGGCGAGCGCAATAATCAGAAAAATCGTGATCTGCATGCCCAATACACGTTTTTTGCCATCATGATTTTTTAAACCAAAAACGTGGATCAACCGTCCGGCTAGAAGCGTAATGCCGGCCAGATGAATCAGCCAATAAGACACGTTCATCATTTCCAGCAGTAATATCAGCAGCAGGGTGATGGGAATGTATTCGGTGGCATTGGCCTGAATCCGGATCGCTGTTTGTAATTCCTCAACGCCGCCATCACCAAGCCGGATCTGATGTTTACGACGCAGGGTGATAACATTCAGCGATAATTTAACGATTAACAGTGCCGCCAAACTTGCATAAAGACCAGTTATCATCGTTTATCCTCTAATGACCATCAGTATTGTCACTGACCCAAACATCCCCTTCCGGACGTTGTTCTTTTTTCCAGAAGGGCGCGTTGTATTTCAACTCTTCAATCAACCACGCGCAAGCATCTAAGGCGGCGCGGCGGTGTGCTGACCAACAGCCAATTAAAACAATGGCATCGCCGATTTCAATATCACCGACGCGGTGCACAATTAAACAGGCATCCAGCGGCCATTTTTCTTGAGCACGCTGTTCGAGTTGTTGCAGGTATTTTTCGGTCATCGCCGGATAATGTTCCAGCGTCATCCGGGTGACGCTGGCATCATCATTAAAATCGCGCATGCTGCCGATAAAACTGGCGGATGCACCAACTTTGCCAATCGGTAATTGCTGGGCAAATTCGCTGAGCCACTGATAAGGCTGAAAATCGCTATCAAGGATCTGCGTCGCCATCTCAGCCACCGGTTACCGGTGGAAAAAACGCCACTTCATCGCCGTCTTTGATGGGCGTATCAAGCGTTGCATAATCGAGATTGACTGCCACCAGAATCCGCGCCGGCAGATCTTGCTGGCCAGTGGCCTGTGACCAGGCATCACTGACGGTTGTGGCCGCATTGATTTCAGTGTCGTTGAGACCCACTTGTTCTCGCAGGCTGGCAAAAAATTTGACTTGAATAGACATCGGTTTATTGTTGCTAATACTGAAAATAATAGGATAACACTGACGATGTCGGAATTGACCCATTTTAATAAAGCCGGTGAAGCGCATATGGTGGATGTCGGCGCTAAATCCGTCACCGCGCGGCTTGCCGTGGCCAGCGGCCGGATTGTTATGTTGCCGGAAACCCTGACGTTGATTGCGCAGGGCAATCACAAAAAAGGTGATGTGCTCGGTATTGCCCGAATTGCCGGCATTATGGCAGCCAAAAAAACCAGTGATTTAATCCCGTTGTGTCATCCACTGGCATTAACCAAGGTATCGGTTGAATTTCAGATCGATCCCAAAGCCAATACTGTGCATTGTCAGGCAACGGTAGCGACTGCAGGTCAGACGGGTGTTGAGATGGAAGCGTTAACCGCCGTGCAGGTCGCGCTTTTGACCATTTATGATATGTGCAAAGCCGTCGATCGCGGCATGGTGATGACCGATGTGCAGCTTGAACATAAAGCGGGCGGTAAATCGGGCCAATGGCAGCGGCATCCTTCATGAATTTAACGCGTTTTTACAAGGTGGGTTGTCATTAATGCCTCAAGCATATGCCCAATTCGGGTTTAAATCCTAAAAATAGCCAGGCACCATTTATTCTGCTGATTCATAGCCAGTGGGTATTTTTTTGTCACATACCAAAAATTTCATTAAAACTGACGAGCTTACCGGACCGCGTTAAATCATAACCGGGGACACCGGCTTGTGATTGCTGCCATGCGGCGGTATTAAGTGTTTCCAGAATCGTTTGAATGTCTGGATCTGTTAATCGAGTAACCGGTATTGCCAAGCAATAGTGCTCTTCACATAACGGCAGAAAATCCAGTGCAAATTTATTGGCGACTGCGGCGATACCAAACCCGCAGTCAGCACCGCCGCTTGCCACCATTGCCGCCACAGCCATATGGGTAAATTCTTCCTGGTTATAGCCCTGAATCTGTCCGCTATCCAATTGCAGCTCAACTAACAGTTGATCCAATAGTAACCGTGTACCGGAACCACGTTGCCGGTTGATAAAACGCATATCACTACCGGGTAAATCCTTGAGATGCTGAATGTGCAGCGGGTTGCCGCTGGCCAGCATCAGTCCCTGCTGGCGGCGTACCAGATAAACCAATTGCGTGGTATGTGGATCCAATAAAGCCAGATAATCCTGCGCCATTATCTGGCCGAGTTCACCTGTCGGGATATGAAAACCGGCGATATGACACTGACCTTGTTGCAACGCCTGTATGCTTTCCAGGCTGCCATGAAAATGTAGATCGGCAGCAATTTGTTGTTGATTTAACGCATCACGTAGTGCGCTGACAGCTAAGCCATGACTGGCAAAAACTTTCAGTCGCGCCGGATTGCGGGTCGTTTGCAGTTGTTGCATTTGCTGGCGCAAATGGGTTGCCTGATTACTTAGCTGTGGTAATAATCGGGCCTGCAGATGCTGATGTGCCTGTAATAAATACTGGCCAGCCGGCGCCAGATGGGTGCCCCGACCACGCTGCTTTTCAATCAATGGCAAACCAAAAACTTGCTGCCATTTCTCCATCATGCCCCAGGCATGCCGATACGACACACCGACATCTTTGGCGGCTTGCTGTAAAGCCCCCTGCTCGCTGATGGCTGCCAGTAAATTCAGCAATAGCGGTTCCAACGCACGGGTTTCGTTATCAGTCTGGATTTGCCAGTTAAAATCAATGTGAAATTCCATTGGCAAATTTAATCATATTTTTAATCGGTTTATAAGCACTTAAACTGTTTATTATCGAGTTTGATTAAGATAAATATTGCATATTTGGAGCGGGTGAATGAGAAAGAAACTGATTGCAGTGGCCATGAGTAGTTGGCTAATCAGTCCGGCGCTTATGGCCGGATCGGAAATTGAAACACTGATTAATATGCTGCATGAAAATGGCATGGTCACTGATGCACAAATGCAGCGCCTGCAAAATGAATTACAGGAAACCAGGGCCAAACAAGCCCTACAGCAGCATGAGTTGGAAACACAAAAAGCGGCATTGACAACGAAACAGGCCGAATTGGATAAACAACTTGCAGAGGCCAAAGCAGTCAATAATATTCAAATATCGCCGCAGGGCGGGCTTGCGGTGCGCAGCAAAGATGGTGATTTTGAAACTAAAATCGGTGGTCGTTTGCAGGCTGATGCCGCAAATTACAGCGGTGATGGCGACTATGGCGATGGCACTTCTATCCGCCGGGCGCGGTTGTCATTATCAGGCAAGGTTTATCGGGATTGGGGTTATAAAATTGAATACGATTTTGCCGGTGATACGCTGAATGATGCATTCATCGCATACAACGGATTGCAACAGTACAGTTTCACAGTAGGGAATTTTAAAGATCCGTTTATTCTCGAGCAGCTTATCAGTGCCAATAATGTCACTTTTATAGAACGTAGTCTGGTTTCCGGTGCTTTTGATGCCGGGCGCCATATCGGGGCAATGGTTGAGCGCAACAGTCGGCATTGGACAGTGGCTGCAGGCCTGTTTGGTGACAGAGTGAACGATAGGGGTGGTTCCGATGATGAAGGTTGGGGCTGGGGTACGCGTGTTAGTTGGGCACCCATTAATATGCCGGGCAAATTATTGCATTTCGGTGGCGGATTGAACTATCGGGATTTACAGCCGAATAATATGACACGTTTTCGTCAGCAACCGGAAACCAGTATTGCCGGTGTCAATGTTGTGGATACCAGCGATCTGCAAAATGCGAACAGTCAATTCAAATCCGGACTCGATCTGGCCACTACTATTGGGCAGTTCTCAGCTCAGGCAGAATATCTGCAGACAAATGTTGAAATTGATAACGGTAGTGATGCTGATTTCACTGGCTGGTATCTGCAATCCAGTTATTTCCTGACCGCAGATTCACGGCCCTACAAGAATGGATCATTTGGCATGATTAATCCGACGCATCCACTGGGTAAAGGTGGCTATGGGGCCTGGGAGCTGGCGGCGCGGCTTAGTAATGTAGATCTCAATGATGGGATGGTTAACGGCGGTGAGGCTGACAGTATGACGCTGGGTGTCAATTGGTATCCGTTGGGTGGGCTACGTTTTTCAGCGAATTACACCGATGTGCTGGATGTGGATGGCGGTCCGCAGGATGGTCTGGCGCCGAAAATTTTCCAACTGCGCAGCCAATGGGCGTTTTAAGACAATTTATAAGGGTAAATGATGAAAACATTTAACGTGATAGCCATGACACTGCTTGCACTACTGCTGAGTTTTGGTTCAGTGCAAGCGCAGGAAATTCTGAAAATGTCGACGACCACCAGTACTGATAATTCTGGCTTGCTGAAATATCTGCATGACTACTATCAGTCTGAAACCGGCGTGCAGGTGGCAGTAATTGCCGTCGGTACCGGCAAATCCTTAAAACTGGGTGCCAATGGTGATGTTGATATTGCATTGGTGCATGCACCCGCGGCAGAACTGGAATATGTTGAGCAGGGTTATTTTGTGGATCGCCGGGCGGTCATGTTTAACGACTTTGTTATCGTTGGTCCCGAAAACGATCCGGCTGGTATCAGAGATGCCAAAACTGCGGCTGAGGCATTGACGAGAATTGCTGACAGCAAGGCTGACTTTGTTTCCCGCGGTGATGATTCCGGCACCCATAAAAAGGAGCTGGAACTATGGCAGACTGCCGGTATTGAGCCTAAAGGCAGTTGGTACATTGCTGCCGGACAAGGCATGGGAGCCGTATTAAAGCTGGCCGATGAAAAACCCGGCTATGCGCTGACTGACCGCGGTACGCAGATTGCTTTTGCTAAAAAAATGGATTTGGTGGTGCTCAGTGAGGGGGGGGAAGGATTAGACAATCCCTATCACATTATGACGGTGAATCCTGAAAAACACAGCCATGTCCGCTACAGTTTGGCCAAGCAATACACTGACTTTATTACCGGCGAAATCGGCCAGAATCTGATTGCTGACTTTAAGGTCAATGGTCAGCAGCTGTTTTATCCAAACGCACAATGAGTGCCTGGCAGGAGCCGGTTTTAACTGGCACCTGCGTTGTTGTTAGCCCTGTTCTAATAATCGCCGTAAATCAATCATTGCTGCGTTGGCACGGGCCACATATGACGCCATGACCAGTGAGTGATTGGCGAGCAAGCCAAAACCACTGCCATTCAAAATCACTGGGCTCCAGACAGTTTTCTGCGTGGCTTCCAGTTCACGGATAATTTGCCGCAAGCTGACCAGCGCATTTTTCTTTTGCAGCACATCGGCAAAGTCAGTTTCAGCCGCTTTTAATAAATGAATAAGTGCCCAGACGCTGCCACGCGATTCGTAAAAGACATCATCAAGTTCCAGCCAGGGTGTTTTGCGAAACTGCTCTATTGCCGATACGGTGGATTGATGGGCACTGGGGTCTCCCGCCAAATCAGTATTAATTCGGACCTGGCCAACACTTGCGGACAGACGCTGAGACAAACTGCCGAGCCGTTTTTCGGCGATTGCTAGCCAGGCGGCAAGATTGTCAGCGCGTGCATAAAACTGGGCATTACTGTTGCTGTCGGCCAATCTTTTTAAATAGTTTTGCAGGGCTTCAGTGCCCTCGCGATATTCACTTTCGGTTGGTGGGAACAGCCAGGATTCGGAATCAAAATTAAATTGTGGTTCGGCGATAATTAAATCTTCGTCTTCGGTCGACTGTGACTGGGAGCGACTGATGTCATTGCGCAGCGCCCGGGCATAATCACGAATTTGTACCAGCACGCCGAACTCCCAATTCGGCATGTTGTCCATCCAAACCGATGGCGGCGTGACATCGTTACTCAGATAGCCACCCGGTTTATCCAATAAGGTTTCGGCCAATCGGATAACAGTTGCTGTACTGGTGTAACCGGTAACGATTTCATCCTGATGGACTGCAGCCTGTTTACGGGCCTCATCAGTGGGGGAAAATGCTGCTGGTGTGATGCTCCACCAAAGCATCAGCAAAATCATGATGCTGAGAAGTACGCCAACCGTGACGGCTAAAAATAAACTGAACCGGTTGCGAGTCGTTTTGTCAGCGACGTTGTCTTTGAGATTGGCAAAGCGCTGGCGCAGGGATTGAAAATGGCTGGCAAAGGTCATGGTATGGCTCATGTAGATAAAGAATGCTATCCCTAGCTTAAGCGCAGGTGGCCAGGAAGACAAATGCTGAAGAGAAACTCTTGGAAACAAGTGAATCTGATCTTGACGCGAGTTGCGTTGGGTCTGAATAATGCACGGTTTACAAAAAAACCCTTTTAGAAAGCGGGAGACGCTTTAGGTATGACATTAGCAATCGAGATCCATGATCTGGCTAAGCATTTCGGCGAGATCAAAGCCGTTGACGGCATTAATTTCTCAGTTAAAAAAGGCGAAGTGCTGGGATTCCTGGGACCCAATGGTGCCGGTAAGTCCACCACCATGAAGATGATTACCGGCTTTTTAACACCAACGCAGGGATCTGTAAGTGTCTGCGGATATGATGTGTTGGAACAGCCAATAGCCGCCAAAGCCAGTATCGGTTATTTGCCGGAAGGTGCACCTGCCTATGCCGATATGACGCCGGATAGCTTTCTTAAATTTATTGCTGATATCCGGGGTTTTTCCGGTAAGGCAAAAAAAGATGCGGTGATTTCTGCTGCTGAAAGAGCCCGCGTCATGGAAGTCATGTTTCAACCGATTGAAACACTCTCCAAAGGTTATAAACGCCGTGTCGGTCTGGCGCAGGCGATTTTGCATAATCCGCCGGTACTGATTATGGATGAACCAACCGATGGTTTAGATCCGAATCAGAAATATGAAGTACGCACTTTAATTAACGAAATGGCGCAAGACAAAGCCATCATTATTTCCACGCATATTCTCGAAGAAGTCCATGCCCTGTGTACCCGCAACGTGGTCATTTCCCGTGGCAAGGTCGAATTTGATGGAACGCCGTTTGAGCTCGAAGCGATGTCGCGTTATCACAACGCAGTGGTATTGACGGTTAACAGTATTGAAAACAGTGCGCTGGCCAAATTTGTCGGCAACCTGGATTTCGTTGCACAAACTGAGGTGCTTGGCAGTGGTCAGGGCATTCGTGTGTTTCCGAAAGACGGCAAACATATTACGGTCAATTTATCGGAAAAAATCCGCGAACAAGGTTGGGAGATCGCTTCTTTATACGCTGAAAATGGCCGTCTTGATGAAGTTTTCCGTGCCATTACTACCAAAAATACTGCGGGAGCCAAATGATGAATATGCGTAATATCTGGTTCATCATGAAACGTGAGTTTAACGGCTATTTCGCCACCCCGGTCGCTTACGTTTTCATCATTATCTTTTTGTTGCTGGCCGGCTTTTCAACGTTTTATGTTGGTAATTTCTTTGCCCGTGGTGAGGCGGATTTGTATCCGTTTTTTTCCATGCATCCCTGGTTGTACATTTTGCTGATCCCGGCAATTTCGATGCGTTTATGGGCAGAGGAACGTAAAAGTGGTTCTATTGAATTACTGATGACGCTGCCGGTGTCGGTGTTTGAAGCGGTTATCGGCAAGTTTTTGGCCGCCTGGGCATTTACCGGTCTTGCTCTGATTTTGAATTTCCCGTTGTGGATCACCGTTAATTACCTGGGGAATCCTGATAACGGCGTGATTTTCACTGGCTTTTTAGGCAGTCTGCTGATGGCCGGCGGTTTTCTGGCGATTGGTTCATGTATCTCGGCAACCACTAAAAACCAAGTTATTGCCTTTGTTATCAGTCTGGTTGTCAGCCTGATATTTGTACTGGCAGGTTTTGGCATCGTGCTGGATTTCTTCAGCAGCTGGGCACCGCAAACGCTGGTCAATGCCATCAGCTCATTCAGTTTTCTGACGCATTTTGACGCCATTTCGAAAGGCGTTATTGATTTACGCGACATGCTGTATTTCGCGGCGCTGATCACCATTTGGCTGTTTGCCAATGCGTTGATTGTTTATGCCCGTAAGGCCGACTAGGAGTAGCAAGCTAGATGAATAAACAACTGCTATCAACAACAGGACTAATCCTCGCCATTATCCTGTTTGTGTCATTTATCATTGTGGTCAACGGGAATCTGCGCTCAGCGCGCGTGGATTTAACGCAAGACAATATATACACCTTATCCGACGGTACCTTGAATATCCTATCGGAATTACAAGAACCGTTGACACTGCGCTTGTATTACTCGGAGCAGGTGGCGCAGGCGTTGCCATCATTGAAGAGTTACGCGCAGCGGGTTCAGGAATTGTTGCAGGAATATGAGCGTGCTTCCGGCGGCATGATTAAGCTGAAAATTATTGATCCCAAGCCGTATTCAAATCATGAACATCGTGCAGAACAATATGGTTTGCAGTCAATTCCAATTGAGGGTGAAGAAGATCCGTTGTTTTTCGGTTTAGCGGGCACCAACCAGCTGGATGGTGTGGAATTGGTTAAATTCTTTCAGCCAGAAAAAGAAGATACGCTGGAATACGATCTGACCCGATTGGTTTATCAGTTGTCAGATGTTGAACGGAAAAACCTGGGTGTACTCAGTTCGTTACCTATCGACGGTGAACAATATGATCCGCTGAAGGGCGAAGTACAAAGCGATGAAGGTAATGCACCCTGGCCGATTATGCGGCAACTGCGGATGATGTTTGATGTGGCGACGTTGCCGGCTGATATCCGTCGTATCCCGTCATCCATCGATGTGTTGATGGTGGTGCATCCTAAACAGCTGACACCGGCAACGTTGTATGCCATTGAGCAGTTTGTGCTGAAAGGCGGCAAGTTGATTAGTTTTGTTGACCCGTTTGCCGAAGTCGATGTGCCGAAAAAAGATCCGGATAACCCGATGGCAGCCATGACCGCTGTGCGCAGTTCTAATATGCCGGAATTATTTGCAGCATGGGGTTTTGAGCGCGATAACAAAGATGTGGTCGCCGATCGCAAAGCCGCACGTAAAGTCGATTTCGGCAGTGGTGAGCCAATTGATTATGTACTGTGGTTAGGTCTGGATGAATCAAATCTCAACAAAGAGCAGCCAATAACTGAAAGATTGCGTCGTATTAATCTGGCAACAGCGGGTCATTTCAAGCAGTTGGATGGGGCGACTACCACCATGACGCCGTTGATCAGTTCCAGCGAAGAATCGATGCTGGTTGATAAGCGCGTCGTTCAATTCCGTAACGATCCGGTGGCATTACTGACTAAATATCAGGCGGGCACTATCAGTTATCCGCTGGCGGTTCGGGTTACGGGTGATGTGCAGTCAATTTATCCGGACGGTGCACCAGATAATCGTGGTCAAGTACAAAAAATGCCCGATCATGTAGATGCCTCCGAGCAACCAATTGATGTGATTGCGGTGGCGGATGTCGATATGCTTGACGATCGCTTCTGGGTGCAGATCCAGGATTTTTATGGCGAAGATTTGGCTTTTAACACGTCTAACAATCTCGACTTTATTTTTAACGCAGTTGAAGTTCTGACCGGTACGGAAGGTCTTATCAGTGTGCGTTCACGTTCTGGTTTTTCGCGGCCATTTACCTTGGTCGATCAAATCGAGCGTGAAGCGGAGCGTCGTTACCGAGCTAAAGAGCGAGAGCTGGAACGTCGACTGCAGGAAACCGAGCAAAAAATCGCCCGGATGCAGGTTGAACGCACCGGCAGCGGCGAAGTGATTCTGACTGCCGAACAGCAAAAAGAAATCAACGAAGCACGCTTACTGGCAGATCGTACCGAGCTTGAACTCCGTCAAGTCAAAGGTAATTTACGCCGTGATATTGATGCGCTGGAAACCACAGTCAAATTCGTTAACATCGGTTTGGTGCCGATTTTTATAGCGATTCTGGCGGTGATTACTGGTTGGCTAAGGATACGCAAACGCAGTAAAGGCCGATTTAAGGTCTAAGCGCTCAGCGCTGTGTTTAAGTCTTTTCAGGATACAGGTTTCAACCGATGCTAAAAAAATTAAATAGTCTGACCATTCTCGCCATTTTGACAGGGGTGATGGTGCTTCTCATGTTAGTCACTATTTATCAGAGTGATGATGATGCTGATGATTTTGCACTGTTATATCCCGAACTGTTTGAGCAGCTTAGTGATGTCGACAAACTGATCTTTCAGGGGAGAGAGGGCAAATTTACACTGACTCGGGGTGACGGCGAGGATTGGACGGTTGATGATTATTACAACTATCCAGCTGATTTTGATTTGGTCAAACGGATGCTGATTGACCTTGCCGATGCCAAGATCCTTGAAGCAAAAACCGATGATCCAGCATTGCACTCTGTACTCGGTTTGGATACCGACGGTGAAGCATTGGAAATTAAAATGCTGAATGGCGATGACTTGATTGCCGGGGTTGTGCTTGGTAAAACGCGTGACGTCAGCGTGCAGACCGGACCACGTCAGACATATGTGCGCCGTACTGGAGAAGATCAAGCCTGGTTAGCAGAGGGCTATCTGCAAATCAGTCCGCTTATGTTGAACTGGATCGATGGTGAAATCGTTAATATTGCCCGTGAACGAATTGCCCGTGTCGATATTATTCAGCCAAACGGTAATACTGCAACGCTTGTGAACCTAGGCGTGAAAGACAAGTTTGGTACGCCAGAAGATCGTGAACAAACAGTATTTAAATACCAGCAGCTTGGCTATGACATTGCTGGTTCACTGTATCAATTGCGTTTGGAAGATGTCACGCCAATTGATGATTTCAGTCGTAATGGCTCGGAAGTGGTCACTGCTGAATTTTTGACCTATGACGGTCTGAAAATCACCTCGGAAACCTCATTTATTGATGGTTTCTACTATGCGACTTTCCACGCGGCATATGATGATTCGGCGACTGACAATGTGCCTGAAGACATTGCCAAATTGGATGTGTTGAAGAGCCGTGATGAAGTTGAGCAGGAAATTGCTGAGCTCAATAAACAGTTTGCCAATTGGGCTTATAAAGTGGGCGGCTTTGTCGGTACTAACCTGATGCGTGCCAAAGCCGATATGGTGACTGAGCGTCAGTCTCAGATCCCGATGCCGGCAGATAACAGCGGACGCGGGCCATTATTGCCGCAATAGCAAATAAAAGGCGCCTCAGGGCGCC
>JBFJJO010000011.1:0-26245 GCA_041612215.1 Methylophaga sp. | reverse complement strand
GCATCATTGGCATCTGCCTGACAACCGGGCCGCAAACCATCACCCAGCGAAAACGATACATCGTAGGCTTTCATGATTTCGCAGATATCTTCGAAATATGTGTATAAAAAGCTTTCCTGATGATGCGCCAGACACCAGGCCGCCATAATCGAACCACCACGTGACACAATGCCGGTCACCCGATCCACTGACAGCGGGATATGCGCCAGACGGACACCGGCATGAATGGTGAAATAACTGACGCCCTGCTCGGCCTGCTCAATCAACGTATCACGAAATACTTCCCAACTTAAATCCTCGGCAACACCATTCACTTTTTCCAGCGCTTGATACAGCGGCACGGTGCCAATTGGCACTGGCGAGTTACGAATAATCCATTCGCGGGTCTGGTGAATATGCTTACCAGTCGATAGGTCCATCACGGTATCACCACCCCACCGGGTGCTCCAGACCATTTTCTCGACTTCCTCTTCGATGGATGACGTTGTTGCCGAGTTACCGATATTAGCGTTGATTTTGACCAGAAAGTTACGACCGATAATCATCGGCTCAGCTTCGGGATGATTGATATTGGCAGGAATAATGGCCCGGCCTTCAGCAACTTCCTTGCGCACAAATTCAGCGGTAATATGATTGGCAGCGCCATTCGGCAAATTGCCATCGGCTTCCATAGCAGCACGGCCCATACTTTCGCGAATGGCGATATATTCCATTTCCGGTGTAATGATTCCCTGACGAGCATAGTGAATCTGTGTAACGTTTTTGCCCGACTTGGCACGACGCGGCAGACGTCGACCGGCAAACAGCGGAATATCGAACTCTTCCGAGTCCTGCTCGCGGGTAAATCTGGAGGTGAACTCGCTGAGTTGTTCAGTATCGCCCCGGCCTTCAATCCATGGTGTGCGAATTGCCGGCAGGCCTTTTTCAATGTCGATTTTGGCCAGTGGATCGGTGTAAATACCAGAGGTGTCGTAAACCAAGACGGGATCGTTAGGTGTACCCGGCAGATTGGGATCGCCATTGGGGGTATCGGTCAGTTTGATTTCACGAAATGGCACACGAATATCATCACGGCTACCGCGCACATAGACTTTTTCGCTTCCGGGTAACGGCGCTGTGCTGATGCCACTGCGCTCACTGATATCAATTACTTTTGGATTGGCTGACATAACACATTCCCCTTGCTTGAGATAAAAAAGCCGGGGAAATGAAAACGATGCGCGTTAGCGAACAAGGGAATGACATACACGGGGGCTACAGTCAGACAACAACTTAACCGGTACGCCGGCTTGTTTCCTACGGAGGTTCTAGCCTCTTCAGGTTCAACGGGTTTCATCTCAGCCACTTCTGAAAATTCAGAAGGGCACCCCGACAAGTGTTTTTATCCTAAAACAAAATCTACGCGCGGCACAAGTGTCATTTTTACGAAGTAGTCTGGCACAATGATTGGTAAGCATTTAAAAAAGACTGCGTTATATGTCCCGCGAAAACCCACCCCAAAATGACGATTTTGCGCTGTTCCGACAGGAAGTCAGTGATGCGCAGCCTATTCAGCATAACAAACGCGTCATTACCCCCAAAGACTTGCCTAAAGCAGTGGTGCGTAAACGCAGTCATGAAGGTGATCCTAATCGTTTAGCCGCTTTTTCAGATATGTTTGCTGACAATGATGTTGGCAATGAAGAATTTCTCGAATTCCGCCGTCCCGGTATTCAACACCGACAGTTTGCCAAACTGCGCACCGGCAAGATCCATATCGAAGCCGAACTGGATTTACACGGCCTCACCGCTGAACGTGCCGAACCAATACTGGCTAAATTTTTAACGGAATGTCAGCAACAACAAATTCGTTGTATACGGGTTATTCATGGCAAAGGCTGGAGCTCTCGCGACAACCGACCTGTTTTAAAAGGCAAAGTGAATTACTGGCTTAGGCAAAGCCCTGATGTGCTGGCATTTTGCAGCGCCACAATTGAAGACGGTGGTACTGGTGCATTATATGTTTTGTTGAAGCGGCGGTATGAAAAATGATTGTTATTGTTGGGTTTACAAAACCCAATTAGGGTCAATTTAAACAATTAACAATTCAACCAACTTAATTCAATAAGTTATTAAATTGATTTATAGGCGAAGACTTTACAAAAACAGTTTCGTCATAATCCTCAGAACAAGCAGCATTCAAAATAACGGTTTCATATAACCAGAATATCTGCTCGTTATATTCAACCCGATAGCGCCAATGATATTGAAACTGCTGCCAGCCATCGGTGAGTTTCGTTAATTGAACAGGCGCGGCTTCAGCAGTAAGTTTAGTTTTAAATTCAACGGTTCGGGCAGTTAAATTAAAGCGAAAACGGTCAATCAACAAATCATTATCAAGCAGCTGATATTGAAGTCGATTAGCCAACAGATCATCACCATGTTGATCGATAATCACCTGATCATCAAATAGCGTTTTGGCTGGTGGAATTATAACAGGATAACAATTCGACAACGCATTTCGCGCCTGCGTATCTTGCTCAGATCGTTGCGATTTATCCCACTGTCGGAGAATGATTTGCAGAATCAGTTGCTTCATTTAAAGACTGGGCAGAAAACAACGTTATCTAACGCAGTTTTTGCCACTGTTTTTAGCGCGATACATGGCATTATCCGCAGCAGTAATCAGCTGCTCGGCGTTATCACCCTGCTCTGGAAATAACGCAACGCCTATACTGGCTGACATTTCAATGGACTCATTTTGCCAGTAAAACGTTTGACCCAAACTATGACGAATTTTCTCGGCAACAGACCAGGCCTGTAAACGGTTTTCAATACCATTAAGTAAGACCACAAACTCATCTCCACCCATGCGCACCACGGTGTCAGCATCACGAACACAAGTACAAATCCGAATCGCCACATCACGCAGCAGTGCGTCACCAGCGCTGTGGCCCAACTGGTCATTGGCCTCTTTGAATTTATCCAAATCAAGATACAGCAACGCCAGACTATCGTGCTCACGGCGGGCACGGGCTAATGCCTGCAATAACCGATCATAAAATAATTGCCGGTTGGGCAAATCGGTCAGCGGATCGTATAACGCCATATGCTGCAGACGTTCAAGCATTTGCTGACGCTCAAGGGCAGTGGTGATTTGTGCGACGGTAAATTGCAATAAGTCTTGCTGATTATCATTAAGCATGACGGCTGGCAGTCGAAATAAAATCAGGCCCAGTTCTTTGTCTTCACTTTGTAGGGCGATGGCGATTTCTGATGTCGTCGTATGAATCTCAGCTGGATTTAAAGCGACTAAAGATGGTTGCCAGTTGTTATCGCTTTTAAACACTAACTCAAGCCCATGCTTGCGATGCAGCGCAATACAAATATCTATCCCGGGGATTTGAGTATTCAGTAGCTGATGTAATTGCGGATAAATGCCTATGAGCGTCGGATTACCATGCACCGTTTCTGAAATCGCCAGCAAGGTTTTTTGCATGGCTTCAGCTTGCTTTATACGAGTGATATCCCGAGCGACACCCAAGCGCAATTGATGTTTATCAGACCAGCTGGTCGACCACAGCAAATGTCTGCTCTGACCATCTTTGTGTATATAGCGGTTTTCAAAATCCATCACCACTTTCGTGCGCATCACTTGGTCAACACTGCCATCGGTTTTCTGCCGATCTTCAGGATGCACCATATCTAACAGTTTTTTGCCAATCAGTTCTTCTGGTTTATAACCCAAAACCATTTCAGCACCGGTGCTGGCATATTGAATGGTGCTGTCTGGCTCAACCGCAAAAAATGCGTCGAGCAAAAGATCGAGTTCATCCGGGAATGGATTAAAAGCGATACTTTTCATTAATTTCAGCAAATGGCAGGCCTTGATAAATTACGGTCAGATAATACTGGAATATGAATGTCGCCACCACTGAAGATGGCGACTTGAGTCACGCGGATGGCTCACTCAAGGCTGCCAATCTTTTCATTCACGAACGACGTATCTGATGGCACGTTCCCACGCCTGATCTGTATTACCACAAAAAAAACGCTTTTTTCTTAATAATAATGCCGGTTATTACGTCTTTAACTTCAATATTTGACTATATTAAAGTCATGAATTTTTCCCGCTTCTGCCGCTGTAAAACGACTAGAACATTATCGACTTCGCTTAAACCGACCTGTTTGAAGAAAATGCAGGGTCTGGCTCTGCACTTGATCACTGCTCATAATGAAAGGATGGGTATGTTCAACCAACAGAAAATCGCGCATCCCCTCAAGCTCAGTGCGTATTACTGCTACCTTACCGTCGTCACTGCCGGGAATAAGTGCCGATAAAATCAGATTGATGGAGCGATTAGCGGCAATCACACCCAGCTCAAAATTCACCGGCCCAAGCTGATTGGGTAAAGAATCAGCTTCCGTACCTAGCTGTTGTCCGGCCGGACCATTGAACCAGTTAAACAAGCCAAAATTACCGAGTTTATCGACCACTTCACTGCCCTGATTGGGCGGCGCCAGCATCACCACCCGGTCGATTATAATTTCGGGGTGTTTTGCCGCTATTTGCCGAACAATAATGCCGCCCAGTGAATGGGTCACAAAATTGATTGGTCCTCCGTCAAAACATTGCTGAATCGCCGGCAAAACAAACTTGGCGGCTAATATTTCGACCCGATGATGCCTTGATGGATAATCGATATTGCAAATCGCATAACCATTACGCTCAAGATGTGCGCCCATCGAATGCATAGAACCGGCAGTTCTGGCCAGTCCGTGCAGCAATACAAGTTGTTTATCGGACTCAGCGGCTGCCGGCATTGCCAGCAGCCCCCACAGAAGACTGATTAAAAAGTAACTAAACCTCATCCTCAGCAGGCATTGTCCGTTTGAGCTGTACCGGTGTCGATTTTTTGCGGATACGAATATTGATCATTTCCACCGCTACCGAGAACGCCATGGCAAAGTAGATATAGCCTTTAGGAATATGCACACCCAAGCCTTCAGCCATCAGCGTAAAGCCAATCAGAATCAAAAAGCTGAGTGCGAGAATTTTGATTGTTGGATGGGCATCGACAAAATCACCAATCGCTTTGGCCGAAAACATCATGACAGCTACAGCGATAACGATGGCGATAACCATAATGCTGATATGGTCGACCAGTCCAACAGCCGTTATCACCGAATCCAGCGAGAAAACGATATCGATAATAGCAATCTGCACAATCACCGAAGCAAAGGTCGCGGTATAGACCATTTTTTCACCGGCCTCAGTCACTTCAGCGCCTTCCAGATTGTTATGGATCTCATGCGTACTTTTTGCCAGCAGGAATAAACCACCTCCTAACAAAATCAGATCCCGTCCAGTCACCGTATAATCAAACACTTCAAATAGCGGCTGGGTCAGCCCCATGATCCAGACCAGCATAAAAAGCAACAAAATCCGCGAGCCCATTGCGAAGCTTAAACCAATCATGCGTGCCCGATCTCGTTGTTCAGGTGGCAGACGTCCCACTAATACTGAGATAAAGATAATATTGTCGATACCAAGAACAATTTCCAGCGCAGTCAGGGTTGCTAATGCAATCCATGCCTGTGGATCAGCCAGCCATTCCATTTTAAAACTCCTTCGAAAAAGTAAGTGTATTCAATCAGTGGCCCCGGGCAATTGCAATATCCCGCCAAAATTTATTTACATCACTTTCTGTTAAATTTTATAGCCTGCTGTTGGTGGAATACTGCAAAGCAGTATTGTCGGGCGTACTGACCTCAACCGGATTACGGCCACTTTTTTTGCCCGACATAGTACTTTATTCGCACCTTGTAATATGCTTTCAGGCGTTAGCCATCACGCCTTGCCATCTGCCGATACCAAGGATTTTACCGGCGAAAGCGTCCGGTAACGGTATGGCATGCGAGGACAACCGTTAAAGGCTGGAGAGCCTGCGGCATCAACCGCACCAAATTGCTAAATATTTTCACTGTCAAGATAGGCAGTAACCATAAGGTCAATGCGGGCCGCCAAAACCACCGGATTGTCAACAAAACATCTGGTAAGCTACTTTTAACCAGACCAATTGCCGGTCTTGAAGATTTGTAGACACAGCAATTTATTGCCAGTTTTCGGCCTTGGCAAATGCCGGAGCATCAACAGGAAAACGCAGTAATATATACTGCGCCAGTAGCAATTGTTACCGAACAAGGCCGCCTCTGCATATAAACTGCCAAGGCGGCAAAAACATTAGCCGACCCAGCGCCGCGCATTATGGAATAAACGCAACCATGGTGCATCCCTGCCCCAATTATCCGGATGCCAGGAGTGCTGTACGCTGCGAATCACCCGCTCGGGGTGCGGCATCATAATCGTTACCCGGCCATCAGTCGTGGTAAAACCGGTCTGACCCGCAGGTGAACCATTTGGGTTAAACGGATAAACAGCACTGGCATTACCATAATGATCGACATAGCGCAGGGCCATTAAGGCTTTTTCAGCATCATCGTTTTGAGCAAATTCAGCTCTGCCTTCACCATGCGCAACAGCAATCGGCATAATTGAACCCGCCATATCCTGTAACAAAACGGATGGCGACTTAGTGACTTCGACTAATGAAAAACGGGCCTCAAATTGCTCAGATAAATTGCGTTCAAATCGTGGCCAGTGTTCGCTGCCGGGAATCAGTTCAGTCAATTGCGACAGCATTTGACAGCCATTACAAACCCCTAGCGAAAAAGTATCTTCACGGGCAAAAAACGCAGCAAACTCATCACGGGCACGGGCATTAAATAATACTGTACTGGCCCAGCCACGACCGGCACCCAATACATCACCATAGGAGAAACCACCGCAGGCCACCAGACCTTTGAAATCTGCCAAACTGACGCGGCCTTCGACAATATCACTCATATGAACGTCGATGGCGGTAAAGCCAGCATGATCAAACGCTGCTGCCATTTCTAACTGGCCGTTAACGCCTTGCTCGCGCAAAATGGCGATTTTTGGCCGCTGGCCACTGATAATAAAGGGCGCTGCCACCTGCTCGCTCAAATCAAAACTCAGCTTGGCAAACAGGCCAGGATCATTTTCATCATTCAAGCTGGCAAATTCCTGCCCGGCACAGTCCGGATTATCACGCAGCGCCTGCATCCGATAGCTGGTTTCAGTCCAAAAACGCTGTAAGGTCACGCGATTTTGTCGCAATACCTGCTTGCCGTTAACACTGACCAGGATTTGCTGTTCATCAGTAGGTACGCCAATCAAATGACTATGTTTTGACAGACCATACTGCTGCAGAATTTCGAAAACAGCATCTTGATGCTCAGCACGGATTTGCACAACCGCACCGAGCTCTTCATTAAACAAAACCGGCAAAGCATTACCCATACCGTCGAGTTCAATATCCAGACCACAATGCCCGGCAAAAGCCATTTCACACAGCGTGGTAATCAGGCCGCCATCACTTCGATCATGATAAGCCAGTAGCAGATCATCCTGTTTCAACAATTGCATGGCCGTAAAGAAGTTTTTCAGTGTCCGCGCATCATCAACGTCAGGCCCGCGATGGCCGGTTTGCTGATATACCTGCGCTAACGCTGACGCGGCCAGCCGGTTATGGCCATGACCCAAATCGATATAAAGCAGCTGCGTTTCACCGACATCAGTACGCAGTTGCGGGGTCAGGGTTTTGCTGGCATCCGTCACCGGTGAAAACGCGCTGATAATCAGCGACAGTGGTGAGGTGACCGCTTTGGTTTCGCCATTTTCCTGCCAGACAGTTTTCATCGACAATGAATCTTTACCGACCGGAATGGCAATACCCAGTTGTGGACACAGTTCCATACCCACGGCTTTAACCGTGTCATACAGCAAAGCATCTTCACCGCTGTGGCCACAGGCTGCCATCCAGTTAGCAGATAATTTAATGTCGCTGAGTTTGGCAATATCGGCAGCAGCAATATTGGTTAACGCTTCACCAATTGCCATACGGCCAGAAGCCGGTGCGTCAATCACGGCCAACGGCGTGCGTTCGCCCATCGACATCGCTTCACCAAGCAAACCATGGTGGTCTGCCAGCGTCACAGCACAATCTGCTACCGGCACCTGCCAGGGGCCAACCATTTGATCACGGGCCACCAAACCGGTCACGCTGCGATCGCCGATCGTGATTAAAAAGCTTTTACTGCCCACCGTTGGCAATTTTAAAACGCGTTCAACTGCTGCAGGCACGGTGATACCATCAAGGTTTAATTCTGGTTTAGGTTTACTGTGATGTTTGACATCACGCAGCATTTTCGGTGGTTTGCCAAGCAACAGCGACAACGGCATATCAATGGGCTGATTGTCGAATTCGGCATCACCAAGCAAAAGATGCCGATCAGCCGTCGTTTCACCAACGATCGCCCATGGGCAACGTTCTCGCTCACAAATGGCCTGGAAGGTTTCAACATCTTTCGGATTAACGCCCAGTACATAACGTTCCTGGGATTCATTACACCAAATTTCCATCGGTGACATGCCCGGCTCGTCATTGGGGATCACCCGCAGTTCAAAACGACCACCGCGGCCACTGTCATCAATCAGCTCCGGGAAGGCATTGGATAAACCACCAGCGCCAACATCATGGATCGAAACGATAGGATTTTTATCATCCAGCGCCACACAACGATCAATGACTTCCTGACAACGACGTTCCATTTCCGGATTACCACGTTGTACCGAGGCAAAATCAAGCCCTTCATCGCTGGTGCCTGAGGTCACTGATGACGCCGCGCTACCGCCCAAACCAATCAGCATTGCCGGACCGCCCAGCACAATCAGTTGTGTACCCGGCTTCATCAGGTGTTTTTCAACATGCTGCGGGCGGATACTGCCCAGTCCGCCGGCAACCATAATTGGCTTGTGATAACCACGGACCTCAAAGCCGTTGTCAGAGGGCACATTAGCTTCATAGGTGCGGAAATAACCACACAGATTGGGCCGACCAAATTCATTATTAAAGGCCGCGCCACCTAATGGCCCGTCGAGCATGATTTGCAGCGCCGAAGCCATCCGCGCTGGTTTACCGTATGGTGTTTCCCAAGGGTGAACAAAGTCCGGAATATGCAGATTGGATACCGAAAATCCTGTCATCCCCGCCTTGGGCTTGGAACCGCGGCCGGTAGCGCCTTCATCACGTATTTCACCGCCAGCGCCCGTTGCCGCACCCGGAAATGGCGAAATGGCCGTCGGATGGTTGTGGGTTTCGACCTTCATCAAAATATGCTGCTGCTCACCTTCGTAGCAGTAATGATTGTCGGCCATATTGACCTGAAAACGATGGCTGCGCGGGCCTTCAATGACCGAGGAATTATCGCTGTATGCTTTGACCACACCTTCAGGATGTTGCTCATGGGTATAGCGAATCATGTCAAACAGACTACGATCCTGATGTTTGCCATCAATCACCCAGTCGGCCCGAAAAATCTTGTGGCGACAATGTTCCGAGTTGGCCTGGGCAAACATCATCAGTTCGATATCATTAGGATTGCGATTTAACGCCGAAAAATTATCAAACAGATAATCAATCTCATCATCTGCCAGCGCCAACCCCATGTCGATATTGGCATTGACCAGCGCCTGACGACCGCCACCGAGAATATCGACTGACAATAACGGCCGTGGCGCACTGTGCATAAACAATTGCTCAGCATCATCGACATTATCAAAGACGGTCTCGATCATGCGATCGTGTAATTGGCTAGCAATCAGTTGTTGCTGGGCACCGGATAATGGTTTTGCCGATTGCACAAAAAAGGCTATACCGCGCTCAACCCTATGAATCTCAGTCAGACCACTGTTGTGAATAATATCGGTGGCTTTGCTGGACCATGGAGAAATGGTGCCCGGACGGGGTGTCACCAGCAGCAGGGTTTCATTGGGTTGCTGTGCAATATCAGTATGATTGGCAACCAATAAGGTTTTGAGAATATCAAACGCAGCATCTGTCAGCCGGCCATCACCATCCACTTCGGCAAAATAATGATATTCACTGCGCAGCGCCGTGACTTCTGGCGATGCCACACGCAGGCCGCGCATTAATTTTTCGATACGAAAAGCAGAAAAAGCCGGCTGGCCAATCAGATGCAGCATTTGAAACCCGATTTACTGAAAATTAAAGAGAATATGATACTTTATAGGCCATTTTTAGCCCAATTAAATTGAGCCTCGCTATGTCAGCAACATCTGCGTCAACCAATCGTCCCGGGCCGTTTCGTTTGCTCGGCATTTTGTTATATGACAGTTTACTGCTGCTTTCCGCGCTGCTGGTTGCTGCCGGCCTGGCCGTTGCGTTAAATGGCGGTGAGGCCATCGGTGCGCATAATCCATTCTTTTTTCTCTATATTTTGGCGGTGGCATTTGTGTTTTATGGCTGGTTTTGGACTCATGGCGGTCAGACACTCGGTATGCGTGCTTGGCAGGTGTATCTCATCAGTGGCAATCAAACGAGCATTAACTGGCAACAAGCAGCGCTGCGTTTTGTCGTTGCGATTTTCTCCTGGTTGCCGCTGGGTCTGGGTTTTTGGTGGCAATGGCTGAGCCCGGATAAACTCAGTTGGCATGATATTGCCTCTGGAAGCGAACTGGTGCTGATTAAGCGTAAAAAAACAACTAAGCCCTAACCAATCTTTTCAATCGACTTGAGCTTATTGTTGCTATCAAAACTGATTTGAAAGCGACCGTTAATACCCTGCTGATTAATAAATCGCCGGATGTGCAAGGCGGGGAACTGCAGTGACTGACCACTCTCAGTAACGACCCTTACCGCCAGTGCTTCGCCCCGGTAATAACGCATGGCCTCATCACGGCCAACGCGCATGTTAAACGTTAAGGTTCTGTCCACTCACCAGAAAACCCGAAAATAAATCCTGTAAATCAGCTACGGCCTTTAACTGCTCTTTTTCCGGGTAGGAAACGGCTTTACCCATACTCCATACCGGCGCCGGCCAGGCAGCGTCATCTTTGAAACGGGCAATCACATGAATATGCAATTGCGGCACCTGATTGCCCAGTGCAGCCAGATTCATTTTATCGGCACCGGTTAAAGCTTTGAGTTTTTCTGCCACCAATGCCGCTTCCTGCCAGATTAGTTGTTGATCTTTCATCGACAAATCAAAAGGTTCGCTGACCGATTCACGGCGCGGCACCAATACCAGCCAAGGAAAACGCGCATCGTTCATCAACAAAATCTGGCACAGCGGCAAATCTCCAATTTGAATCGCATCATTCGCCAGTTGCTTGTGAAGCTTAAACGCCATAAATCAGTCCGCCAGATATTTATTGACGATTTCAAACACATCCGATGATAAGTCCGGCTGTCTGGCAATCGATTGTAAAGCTTCGCGCATCAGATCCTGCCGGGCAGCATCATATTGCCGCCAGGAGTTAAATGCGCCCAATTGGCGTGCTGCCACTTGTGGGTTAAGTTTATCCAGCGCCAGAATTTGTTCGGTTAAGAACTGATACCCACTGCCATCTCTGGCATGAAACTGCGACGGATTATTGCGGCAAAACTGACCAATGACAGCCCGCACATTATTGGGGTTTTTAATGCTGAAGGCTTCATGCTGCATAAGGCCTTTGACGCGATGCAAGGTGCCTGGCAAGGTTGATAAAACCTGCACAGTCAACCATTTATCAACCACCTGCCGATCGTGTTGCCATTGATGATAAAACGATTGCAATGCATGCTGCCGCTCGGATCCGTCGACATCGACCATTAACCGCAAACCGGACAGCAAATCCGTCATATTGTCAGCCTGCTTCATTTGTTTAAGGCATCGCTGGATTTGCATCGGATCTTTGGTTGCCATCAAAAAAGACAAACAGGTATTTTTTAGACTGCGTTGTGCCATATCTTCAGCAGCAAAACGATATTCGCGTTTTATATTTAACGATTGATATAACGAATCAAATTCTGCTTTCAATGCCACAGCGATGCGATGTTTGACCGATTGTCGCACGGCATGAATAGCATCTACATCAGCGACTGTCATTTGTGCGGCAAGGTAATTCTCGGTCGGCAGACTGAGCATTCGGGCCGTCAAGGCCGGATCGCCGTGTGCCTGCTTTAATACATCGCTCAGTTGCTCAATTAATAATGCCGGTACCTGTGGCGATTGGCCTGCCTGATATTCGGTAATCATAGCCAGCATTACGTTGATGAACAATGTTTGTCCGGCATCCCAGCGGTTAAAGCTGTCGGCGTCATGCGCCATCATAAATGCCAGTTCGTCATTATCACGCGGCTGGTTCAATTTAACCGGTGCTGAAAAACCACGAAGCAGCGATAAGTAAGGCTGTTCAGCAACATTTTTAAAAACAAAGGTTTGCTTGGATTCACTAAGCAACAATACCCGGGTATCACCGGTAACAGGCTGATTTTCATCCACGAGTTGCAACGGCAGACTATTCCCTTTGTTGTCAACAAGGCCCATGGCGACCGGTATTAGAACCGGCAATTTTTCAGTTTGCCCCGGGGTTGCCGGACAGCTTTGGCTTAAGCTGACGGTAAGGGTTTGGGCCGACACATCGTAATGACTTTCAGCCGTTAATTCCGGCGTGCCTGCCTGGCTATACCAGCGTCTGAACTGACTCAAATCCAGATCGTTGGCATCTTCAATGGCTTTGACAAAATCATCGGTGGTCACTGCCTGACCATCATGACGGTCAAAATACAAATCGGTGCCTTTACGAAAACCGGCATCGCCCGCCAGCGTTTTCAGCATACGCACCACTTCGGCGCCTTTTTCGTAAATCGTCACTGTGTAGAAATTACTGATTTCGATATAACTATCAGGCCGCACCGGATGTGCCATTGGACCGGCATCTTCAGCAAATTGCATGCGCCGCAACATATCAACATCATCAATGCGCTGCACCGCCGCTGAATTCAAGTCAGCACTAAACGATTGATCACGCATCACAGTAAAGCCTTCTTTAAGGCTCAATTGGAACCAGTCACGGCAAGTGACGCGATTACCTGACCAGTTGTGAAAATACTCATGGCCGACAATGCTCTGAATGGTATAAAAATCATCATCTGTCGCCGTTTCCGGACTCGCCAATACGCAGGCCGCGTTAAATATATTCAGGCCCTTGTTTTCCATCGCGCCCATATTGAAATCATTAACGGCAACAATCATGAATACGTCCAGATCATATTCCCGGCCATAGGCTTCTTCATCCCAGCGCATTGATTGCTTGAGTGAATTTAAAGCATGATCACATTTGTGCTGATTTTCCGGATCGACATAAATTTCCAGCGTTACCGGGCGGCCATTCATGGTAGTGAAACTATCCTGCTGGCAATATAAATCACCGGCAACGAGTGCAAATAAGTAAGCCGGTTTCGGGTGCGGATCATGCCAGCGAACCCAATGACGGCCGTTGTCAGCCTCACCGCTGGCTTGTTTATTACCGTTAGATAATAAATTCGGCCATTTGACTTTATCCGCTTCAATGGAAACGGTAAATACCGCCATGACATCCGGCCGATCCGGGTAGTAAGTGATACGACGGAAACCCTCTGCCTCACATTGTGTGCATAGAATTGATCCGGAGTGATACAGTCCTTCAAGCGCTGTATTTTGATCCGGATGTATTGCAGTGGTGATTTCCAGACTGAACGCTTCCGGCACATTCGGGATCATCAATTGACTGTCACTGCGTTGGAATTCATTGGCTGCCAGCGTTTTGCCGTCGAGCTTGATATCGAGTAACTGTAACTGTTCACCATCGAGTTTTAACTCACCGCCATTACCCTCTGGATTAAGTCGTATCTGCAGCTGACTGGTGACAACCGTTTTAGCCGGATCCAATGCAAAATGCAGCGCCACCGAATCCACCAGATAAGCAGGCGGCTGATAATCGTTCAGGCGAATCGTTTGTGGCACTAACGGTGCATTCATCTATTACATATCCTCAAGCGTTTTGACCGGCCAACATTCGTAGGCAGGTGTTTCATAGGGGTGTGCCAGCAGCAATGCGGTAATAATTGTTTTCAGCTGATCATCGGCACAAATAACTTCGACACGGTATTCACTGACTTGTTCAATTTTGTCCTGCTCACCCACAAAAGGCTGACTGCCTTCCAATGGACGAAATTGACCATTACCCAATGTTTCCCAGCTACAGCAATCATAGCCTTCAAACCGACCGGCACCGGCATCAAATACCGCTTGTTTGACCCGTTCTTTATGCGTTTCCGGAACAAAAAATACCAGTTTATGCATTGTCATCACCGCCATTGCCAGCGCTGGGCAAGGCCGTCACCGCCGATTGCCAGCACACTGTTATCGTTGTCAGAAAAACTCACCGCCTGAATAATAATGCCGGGGCTGAGTCGATTCTGCCGGGCGACTTTCCAGCAACGTTGTTTTTGTCCATCAGGCAACTGCCATAAACATACTCTCTCATTGCTGTGACCCGTTACCAACAGGGTACCTTCTTGAGAAAAGTTTATTGCTGTTGTGGAGTAATCAAAAATCGGAAAATCAGGCACAGACCATTGTTTTGGCCAGGGCGAGCTCCGTAAGCTGGCCTGCAAATCGCCATCAGGCAAGGCCCATAAATGTGTTTGATCGCTGTCACCGGCCGTGACGACAAATCGTCCCTGTGGTTCAAACGCAACCAGATTAACGCGGTTATCATGACGCCAGCCGTGGATTTGCTCACCACTGTCGATATCCCATAAACGCGCCATAAAATCATCGCCACCGGTCAGCGCCATCGTGCCATCTGGCGAAATTTCCACTGAATTAACCGGTTGATTGACCGGGGAGTTAATTGGACTGCCATCATGGACAAAGCGTTGCTGTACCCGGTTTTCCGCGATATTAAAATACACGGCACTGCGATCGGCCAGTGCCAGCAATACAAACCGACCGTCCGGCGATAAATCCACATCTTTAACACGCATTGGCAACGTCAGTCGATGTAATGGTTCACCGTTACTGACATCCCAGATCACCACCGTATCGTATTCAACTGTTGCTGCCCGTTCCCCATTATCAGCAATTGCTACCGCCTGGCTGCCAATATTGTCTGAGGCGGTATTCTGCCAGCCATACTGCAGGGTATTGCTACTGATATCCCAAAGCCGGGCCGCCGCTTTGGTACTTGCTGACAGCAAAAGCTGACCATCATCAGAAAACGTCGCAGCATAACTGCTTTCGCTATGACGCCACTGTGTGGTTTCAGGGGGGGCTGTTTCACAGGCCGATAACATAACCGCAAGGCCTGTAACAAAAATTGTTGTTAAACCCGGCGTTCGCATCATGTTTAAGCTTAAGATCTTGGTAATGTCACGCCTTGCTGACCCTGGTATTTGCCACCGCGGTCAGCATAAGACGTTTCACAAACTTCGTCAGATTCAAAAAACAGCATTTGTGCGACACCTTCATTAGCATAGATTTTGGCCGGTAAAGTCGTTGTGTTGGAAAACTCCAAAGTCACCTGACCTTCCCATTCGGGCTCCAGCGGCGTGACATTAACAATAATGCCGCAGCGTGCATAAGTGGATTTACCCAAACAGATGGTCAACACATTACGCGGGATCCGAAAGGTTTCCACCGTCCGCGCCAATGCAAATGAGTTCGGCGGAATAATGCAGACATCAGAGGTCACATCAATAAAGCTGTTGTCATCGAAATTCTTCGGATCAACGATTGCAGAATTAATATTGGTGAAAATCTTAAACTCATTCGAACAACGCACATCGTAACCATAACTTGAGGTGCCGTAAGAAATAATGCGGTTGCCGTCACGCTCACGAACCTGACCCGGTTCAAATGGCGAAATCATGCCCTCTTTCGCCATCCGGCGGATCCACTTGTCTGACTTAATACTCATAAACGATCACAAAGCCTTGCGCAAAAAATGTCCATCATAGCTGTCAATCATTCTTTATCACAATATTAGGAAACGCAGACGCGTAATCCTTGCCCTGTTTAGCCAGATTAGCAGCGATGCGTCGGGCAATCGTGCGATAAGCCATGGCGATATCACCTTCCGGATCTTTCACCACGGTCGGGTGACCGTTATCGGCATCTTCACGAATATGAATATCCAGCGGCAGGCTGCCAAGCAGATTAACGCTATATTGATCAGCCATTGACTGACCGCCACCTGCACCGAAAATATGTTCTTCATGACCACATTGACTGCAGATATGCGTGCTCATATTTTCAACCACACCCAGCACCGGGACTTTGACTTTTTCAAACATTTTTAATGCCTTGCGGGCATCTAACAGCGAAATATCCTGCGGTGTCGTGACAATCACAGCGCCGCTGACCGGCACTTTCTGCGATAAGGTCAGCTGTATATCACCAGTGCCTGGCGGCAGATCGATAACCAAGTAATCCAATGATTGCCAGTTAGTATCACCGAGCATTTGTTGCAATGCCTGGGTAACCATCGGGCCACGCCAAATCATCGGTTCTTCTTCGTCGATAAGATAGCCAATAGACATGCTTTGAATGCCATAGCTCTGTATCGGTTCAATGGATTTACCATCCTCCGATTCCGGACGCTGCGTGGTACCCAACATACGAGGTTGGCTGGGGCCATAAATATCAGCATCCAGAATACCGACCGTAGCCCCCTCAGCTGCCAGTGCGAGTGCCAGATTCACCGACGTGGTGGATTTACCTACCCCCCCTTTACCGGAGGCCACAGCAATAATATTTTTAACATTTTCCAGCGCCGGTACACCTTGCTGGACTTTATGTTTAATGATTTTAAAACCAACACTTACGTTAGCTTTAATGCCATTGTCTGCCAGCAAGGCTGTCAGCAGTTTTTCCAGCTCTGACTGATAACCTTTACAGGGGTAACCCAGCGTTACCGTGACTTTTTCGCCATCGACTTTAATGATGGCCCTGCTGTCACCAAATGACATTTGCGTCGAGGGATCAATAAAGTCTTTAAGCAGTTGCTCAATTTGTGCGGGGTTGGTCATGCGGACTCCTGAGAAAAACCAATAATATTAATGATGTGCATTTTACGCGCTGCCTCACCAACCTGCATCCACAAGGCTTGTGGGGTTATCAGGCAGTCAGACAAAAAAACACCGCAAAAATGCGGTGTTGAAGGATTTATTTAGGTGGGTTGAGGCTATTTTGTTTTGGCCAGTCGCGGTAATTAAATACCTGGCCTTGCTGCCGAACGCGGGCAATTTCTGCCAAATCCAGATCCGCATAGACCCAGCCTGGTTTATCACCAACGCCTTCAACCAGAATACCGTTATCAGGAAAACCATAATCGACTGGCGTATAAATGCTGGCACGCCCAGTATTGACATCAACGGCTTCCGACCAGGCAGCTTTGCCAAAGGTCGGTGACTGCACCACATAACATTGGTTCTCAAGCGCCCGCGCCTGACAACCAATCCGTACCCGGTAAAAACCAGCTTCCGTATCTGTACAGCTGGGCGCCAAAATCAAATCGGCACCAGCTTTCACCTGCTGATAGGCAATCATCGGGAATTCGCTGTCGTAGCAAACATTAATGGCTATTTTGCCGATATCCGTTTCCAGCACCTTAATATCCTCGCCCGGATGGATCAGCCATTGCTCGTTTTCAAAGCGGGTCATAATCAGCTTGTCTTGAAAACCAACCAAGCCGTCCGGCGCAAACAGATTGGCACGATTACGAAACGTACCATTGTCCTGCATTACAGGGAAAGTGCTGGCCAGCATCATGACATCATATTGCTTGGCTAACTGCAGATGCAGATCCTGCCACTGGGCATAAACATCCTGCATGGCGTGCAGTTGTTTCCCAAGATCTTTATAGACTGTTTGGCCAAACAATGAGGCAAGTTCCATACTCCCGTATTCCGGAAAAACCAATAATTTGGCTTTGACCTCAGCAGCTTCTTTAACCCATTGCGTTAATTTATCGGCAAAATCCGACCACTGGTCAAAAAAACCAATATCGTACTGCGCCGCAGCGACTTTTACTTTGCTCATTTATGAATCCAAAATACCTTAATGAAACCCCCATCCTGAGCCATCTGGATTTCTGCCTGCACGGGGATGACGCTTTGTTACTGGCTTTAATCAACCAGCACCGCACCACGCAAGACAAATAATGGCTGATAGCAAAAACATGTCATTGCCACGAAGGTGGCAATCCAGTGCCGACTTTCTCTAATTAAATCCAGTCTTTACAGTGCTTTCATCCAAAAAGTCATCGGCTTGGGTGATTCGTGATCTTCGCCAATTTCTTTCCAGCTAAATGTTGTTTGCAACTGCGGCTGTTTTTCATAACCACGTTTACGCCAAAAATTATCTAACGGTTTAAAGCCAGCCGGCCGACGTGGATGGTCATCCGGTCGCTGCACACCGCAAAAACAGCTATGCGTAAAGCCGCCCAGCTCGCGGGCATGATCTTCACGATGATCAAAAAACGCCACGCCGGCACCTTTGCCTCGGTATTTGGAGATAAGCACCGACTCGCCACAATAAAAAATCTTATCGATATCCAAACCGGCTTTCAGAAACGGCGCTTTGACTTCGTCGGTTTCAAATTTCAATGGGATGCCCGTTGAAGCGCCCACCACTTTATCACCATCAAAAGCCAGTACAATGACGCTTTCCGGACATTGAATATAGGTTTGCAGATATTTCGCTTCGTATTCGGTATCACCGTCATACAAATACGGAAAATCCCGGAAAACCGTGATACGTAGACTGGCCAGCTCCGGAATATATTGTTTTAAGGCAGCGCCTGACAGACGTTTTAGTTCCAGCATCATAAAACTCAATTGGGGTTTGTGACGAGAAACACGGCGCCGGTGATAAACCGACGCCGCTGCTTGCAGTGAATCAACCGACGACTTGTTTAATCCAGTCTTCCAGGTTGTAATAATTAGTGATGCGGGCCACTTTGCCATCGCGAATCACAAAAAAGGCACCGGCTGGCAGGTTGTATTTTTGACCCGCGGCTTCTGGCAGGCCTTCATCAGTGCTCAGATACTCACCCAAAACGGTAAACTCAACCGCAGCACGATCACCGACATCATTGGTGGTAATGGAAATATCAACGATTTGCTCTTTATAATGCGCATTCATTCGGTCCATGAATTTAGCAAACTTTTCCTTGCCAACTTCCCGACCGGTCTGATTAACATCATGAATGACGTCATCGGTCAGCATAGCCAGAAATGCAGTCATATCCTGGCGGTTAAAGGCATCGTAATAGTTTTGCAGCAGGGTCACAGTTGCTTGATTCATGGTGCAGGTCCCGTGGATTAAAAAACGGCGGATTTTAGCGCGTAAACGCTTCAAAGAAAAGCAAAAACTCTAAAATCAACCACAGAGGCACAGAGAGTACAGAACAAAAAACGATGTCTTTGCGAGGCGCTATATCGCTGAAGCAGTCTATTTAAATAATCCTCAGATTCGGCAGATTGCTAAAAACGAAACTGAGTCATTCCGGAAAACGCTTTTTTTAACCGGAATCCAGAGCAGCTGATACGGCCGTACAATTGGATCCCCGTTTTCACGGGGATGATATTCGAACAGATTCTCGCGCAGTATCATGGCATGTAAGATCATTTTCATCGTCTTTGCGAGCGCAGCGAAGCAATCTACCCGCCCTATTTATTGTCATGGATTGCATCAGCCATATAGCCACCTCACAAAGATAGTAACTTAATAAACCTCTGTGCCTCTGTGGTTATTTATTTAAATCAAGCTTTAAGGCTACGCGCCGTAATACCCATCAACTTATAAGTTAGCATTGAGGCAGCAAAATCATAAGTGTGAAAACCATTAATCGGTGCAAACTCCATGACATCAAAGCCAATGATTTGACGCTGTTTAGCGACCGACTCAAACAAGTTCAGCGTCTGATACCACCCCAGACCACCCGGTACCGGCGTGCCGGTGGATGGAAACACACTGGGATCCATACCATCAATATCAACGGTGAAAAACACTTTTTCAGGGAAATCATCAGGCAAGGTAATACTGTTGATATTGTTTGGTACCAGTTCATCGGCATCCTGATAATACACACCAAATTGCTCACGCACCTGCATTTCTTCTTCGCAATAGGCGCGAATGCCCAGCTGATAAAGCGGAATGCCCATATCCACAGCACGTTTCATCACCGAGGCATGACTTAAAATATCACCTTCATAGGCATGACGTAGATCGCAGTGAGCATCAATCTGCACAATGCCAAAATCGTCGATACCGGCCGCTTTCAGCCCCATAATAACGCCATAAGTGACCGAATGCTCACCACCCAAAACCACCGGTATACCGCCATTTCTGACAATTTCTTCAGTTGCCTTCGCAATATTTTGCATCACCTGTTCCGGGGCAACACTACAATCAATAGGCGCGCAGGTGTGAATACCCAAATCACAAGGGCTGGATTTACCATCCCATTTTTCCAGTTGCCAGGAAGCATTGAGAATGGCTGATGGTCCTAAATTAGTCCCCCCCCCGTAAGAGACCGTTTTTTCATAGGGTACTGGCAATACATGAAACATGGCTTGCTGTGGATCGCCCTGACCAATTTCCGAGCCCAGAAAAACCGGGAATTGTTCGTTAAGTTCAGTATTCATGATAAACGCTCTTTAAAGTCTTGATAGCCAAAGTTTTTGACGATCTGCAATGCATCGGTTTCACTGTTCCAAACCGCCAATGATGGCAATTTAGTGCCGTTAAAGGTACTTGTTTTGACCATCGTATAATGGGCCATATCCTCAAAAATCAGTCTTTGGCCAATCGACAAGGGTGCATCAAAACTGTAATCACCAATGACATCACCGGCCAGACAGGTCAGCCCCCCCAAACGATAGGTATGGGCTTTTTCATCAGACAGTCCGGCACCGGTAATATCCGGCCGATAGGGCATTTCCAGCGTATCCGGCATATGACAAGTGGCCGACGTATCGAGAATCGCCTGATTAAGGTGGTTAAAAGTCAGATCAAGCACTTCACAACTTAAAATACCGGTACCAATTGCCACTGCTTCACCGGGCTCCAGATACACTTCGACGTTATGGTGGGCTTTAAAATCCTGAATCAGCTTAATCAGGCCCTCAATATCATATCCGGGCGCGGTGATATGATGACCGCCACCAAAATTAACCCAATCCATTTGTGGCAATAAATGGCCAAATTTTTGTTCCACTGCAGCAACCGTACGTTGCAAAGGCTCGAAACCCTGTTCACATAATGTATGGAAATGCAGGCCGCTGATGCCGTCCAAAGCCGATTCATCAAGTTGCGACAACGGAATGCCCAAACGTGAACCCGGTGCACAAGGATCGTAAATCGGCACCGCCCCTTCAGAATGTTCCGGATTAATCCGCAGGCCAAAGGTCAATTCCGGCCGTTGTTTTTGCATGGCAAGACATTGCTCACGAAATCGCAGCCACTGCCCGCAGGAATTAAACACAATGTGATGGGCAAACGTCAGCAACTCATCAATATCGGCCTGACAGAATGCCGCAGCAAACACATGCACTTCGCCGCCATATTGCTCATGACCCAGTTTGGCTTCATGCAATCCACTGGCACAGGTGCCACTGAGATATTTCGCCGTTAAGGGTGCCAGCGCCCACATTGAAAAGGCTTTCAAAGCCGCCAGTACTTTGGCACCGCTGCGGCTTTGCACGTCATGCAAAATACGTAAATTACGCTCGACCGCGACCTCATCAACGACAAAACACGGTGACGGCAAACGGCATAAATCGAGCTTTTTAAAATCAGTAAATTGCATTTATTTCATATACCTGAAAGCGTTATTTAACTTAAATCCTAACCACAGAGACACAAAGCGCACAGAGATTATAGAAAACATGCTTATCCGCCGATGAACGCAGATTAAAACCTTTAATTAACGGTTGGTTGGGATGGGCTTGCAAACCCCAAAAATTCATTATCACTTATTGACTACTTCGTTGGGTTTCATTGCAATCAACCCAACCTAAGATCATCGTCATTGCGAGCGCAGCGAAGCAATCTATCGGCCTGATTTAATTGCATAGATTGCTTCGGCGATAAAGCCACATCGCAATGACAGTTTTTTAATACTCTGTGCTCTCTGTGTATCTGTGGTTAATATCTGCACTGGATTCCCGCCTGCGCGGGAATGACACTAAAAAAATCTGCGTTCATCTGAGAAAATCTGCGGCTTAACCATCCAGATTAAACTCATCCAGCTCAATCACCTGCCACGGCAGACCGTATTTATTCATATCTTCCATAAACGGATCAGGATCAAACTGTTCAATATTCCAGACACCCGGCTTCTGCCATTTACCTTCCAGCATCATCTTGGCGCCAATCATTGCCGGCACGCCGGTGGTATAGGAAATCGCCTGGGATTGCACTTCGGCGTAGCAATCCTGATGGTCTTTAATTTGATATAGATAAACGGTTTTCTGTTTGCCGTCTTTGACGCCTTTAACGACACAGCCAATGCAGGTTTTGCCTTTGGTACGCGGGCCGAGCGTTGAGGGATCCGGCAGGAGCGCTTTGAGAAACTGAATCGGTACAATCTTTTGACCGTTAAATTCTACCGGCTCAATACCTGTCATACCGACATTGCCCAAAACTTCTAAATGCTTCAGGTAACTGTCACCAAAACTCATCCAGAACTGAGCACGCTTAAGTGTTGGAAAGTTAACCACCAGAGATTCCAGCTCTTCGTGGTACATCCGGTAAATATTGTAACTACCGACTTCTTCAGGGCAGGTAAAGCTGGCTTTTTTTGACATCGCTGGAGTGGAGACAAACTCACCGTTTTCCCAATGCCGGCATTCAGCCGTCACTTCACGGAGATTGATTTCCGGATTGAAGTTGGTGGCAAACGGATAACCGTGATCGCCACCATTAACATCAATAATATCAAGTTCATGGATTTCATCAAAATAATGCTTGGCAAGATAAGCGGTGAACACATTGGTGGCACCCGGATCAAAGCCGCTGCCCAGCAGTGCCATTAAACCTGCTTGCTCAAATTTTTCGCGATAGGCCCACTGCCAGCTGTATTCAAACTTAGCAGTATCGAGCGGTTCGTAGTTGGCGGTGTCCAGATAATCAACGCCGGCCGCGAGACAGGCATCCATAATGGTGAGATCCTGATATGGCAACGCAACGTTAATGACCAAGTCTGGCTTTTCTTTTTGCAGCAATGCCGTTAATTCCGGCACATTATCAGCATCGACCTGGGCGGTACGAATGGGCTGTTTTAACTGTGCAGCAATCGCTTTGCATTTCGCTTCAGTACGGCTGGCCAGCACGATTTCCGAAAAGACTTCCGGCAGCTGGGCGCATTTATGGGTGACCACGCCACCGACACCGCCAGCACCAATAATCATTACTTTAGACATAGCACAAAATCCTTATTTAAATCTGAGGCGATAACCTGTGTGTTTACTGCAGATGAACTAATCAGCGCTCGAAGAAGGTATAACCGTTTAGGCTGTCATTAAATGCCCGCAGCATTTGCTGACGCATCGGCACTGAAATGCGGCCATCACGCACGGCCTGCTCGGCAAGTTTACGGAACTGTTCCTGCATCACTTTAGGTTCATATTCCACGTAGCTCAACACATCAGCAATGCTATCGCCATGAAACTCGCGGATATAATCAAAACTGCCGTCTTCGTTGATATGTACGCTGACAACATTGGTATCGCCAAACAAATTATGTAAATCGCCCAATGTTTCCTGATAAGCCCCCACCAGAAAAACGCTTAGATAATATTCTTCACCATGTTTCAGCGGATGCAGCGGCAGGGTTTTATGAATGCCATCTTCATACGAAAACGAATCGATTTTGCCATCACAATCACAGGTCATATCCGCTAAAACCGCTGAACGGGTGGGTTCTTCATTCAGTCGGTGAATAGGCATGATCGGAAAAATCTGATCAATCGCCCAGATATCCGGCAATGACTGAAACAGGCTGAAATTGCCGTAATAAATATCAGACAGTAATTCCGGCAGGCTTTCCAGTTCAGCAGAAATCCGCCGCGCCTGTGGCAATAATTCAGAGATTTTTTCCCAGATAGCCAGCGCCAGATTTTCGGCCAGCGCCCGATCTTTCAGCGATGCCTGACCGTGATGGAATAATTCACGGATTTCGTCACGGTAATATAAGGAGTCGTTATAGCATTCCTGCAGATTCTGCGGCGTAACGTTTTCACGCACCGAATACAGATTGATAATCATATCGTGGCTGTCTTCAGGTGCCTGTTCGGGGATTTTACCCGGCTTATGATCGCGCACTTCTAATACATTAAATAACAACATCGAGGAATAGGCGACCAGCGCCCGACCCGACTCCGAAATCAACACCGGATGAGCGATTTCTTGGGGGTCCAGACATTCCTGCAAGGTCTCAACAATGTTGTAGCAGTATTCATCAAGGCCATAATTCATCGAATGCGTACTGTTAGAACGCGTGCCCTCGTAATCGACCGCCAGACCGCCACCCAGATCCAGGTAACCCATCGGTGCACCCTCCTCAATCAGGCCAACATAAAAACGACAGGCTTCCATAACACCACTACGGATATTACGGATATTGGGGATTTGGGAGCCAAGGTGACTGTGCAGCAATTGCAGGCAATGCAACATATCAGCTTGTTTCAACTGTTCGACTACTTCCAGCAAGGCATTAGTTGATAAACCAAAAATTGACCGGTCACCACTGTCGCCATTCCAGTGACCTTCAACCATCGATGCCAGACGAATACGCATACCAATAAGCGGCTCTATACCAAGCGCCTTGCTGCGTTCTAATATAGTGGTCAGTTCGGTCGCTGTTTCCAGTACAAAAAAGCATTTAATGCCCATTTGCCGGGCATACAAACCCAGCTCAATAAACTCTTCGTCTTTATAGCCGTTGCAGATAATCAGGCTGTCGTGATCGCGCAGCTGTGAAATGGCAATAATCAGTTCGGCTTTACTGCCGGCTTCCAGACCATGATGATAGCGACGACCGTAATCAGCAATTTCCTCGATAACATGGCATTGCTGATTGACCTTGATGGGAAACACGCCGCGATAGTGGTTCTGATAACCGGCATCTTCAATGGCCCGGGCAAAAGCCTCATTGATTTGCGTGATACGGATATCCAGCAGGTTTTCGATACGCAGCACCGCCGGCATATCCAGACCACGTTCTTTCATGCCATTGACGATATCAATCAGCGGTACCTGAATGGTTTTTTCGCCAAATTTCAGACTGACAACCGCATTACCTTCATCGGAAATATCAAAATATTCCGCGCCCCAGTCACGCACACCATAAAGCTTGCTGCTTTGCTGCGCATCCCATTCAACCGGTAGTTTCGGTGAGTCGGCATGACGGGCTTGGGCTTGTGTCATCAGTATGACCCCCTTTAATAACAGGTAAATCGCGGAATTTTCGCTATTTTAAAGCAAAAATGCAAAAACAATTATGACGAAGGCAAAACACGCCCTATATGATTGGCAACTCTTCGGGTACGCTAGTATCGGTCGAAGGGTCCAGTCGGGTATTAAAAGCTTCGACCGAATCGGCCACCTCGCCCGGGCTGTTAAAGCGCGCAATATGAAATAACGCCTCACCTTCATTTACCAGCGGAATATTGGTCCGGCCAATAATCACACCACTGCAACTGGCTTCGACCATAGTTTCTGAGGTTTCATCACCATATGGCGCAGCCACCATACCCAAACAATCACCTTTTTTAACATGCGCGCCCATGGCCACCAGCATCCGGAAAATACCGCTTTGCGGTGCCCGCACCCAGGTACTGGATTTGGCAACAAATGGATCTACCGGTTTTAATTTTTTACTGCGTGTCACGGTTAACATGCCAATTTTGCGCATCACCGCAATCACACCTCTGACACCGGCACGAATCGCCAGTTCGTTGAAACGCAGCGCTTCACCGGCTTCATAAACAATCACTGGCACACCGGCTTCCTGACAGGCAAAGCGCAGCGAGCCCTCAATCAAACCAGAGTTCACAATCACCGGTGCATTAAATGCCCGTGCCATTTCTTCAACGGCCGGGTTATCAATAGCTGCACGAATTTGCGGCAAATTATCACGATGAATCGCTGCCGTATGTAAATCAATGCCATGCGTGCATTTGTGCGCAACTTCGGTCATAAACAAGTTGGCCAGCCGCGCCGCCAGAGAGCCTTCTTCAGACCCAGGAAAACAGCGATTTAAATCGCGCCGATCCGGTAAATAACGGGT
>JBFJJO010000010.1:0-26357 GCA_041612215.1 Methylophaga sp. | reverse complement strand
TGTCGGTCTGAGACTCATCAGGTGCTGTTTTGTTGCACCGTCGCAAACTTATCGCCGTGCAGCTAACCAGGCAGTCTTTGCCGATAACTCCACAGAGCAGCTCCATTTGTAGGCAAGATTAATAGTTTCAGCACAGGCATAAACGCCATGTCCGCGAACAATGACAACTTTATATTCCGCTAAGCCTGCAGCAACTTTAGATGGTGATAGTTTCACGTAATCCGTGTAATTAATGTGAATAACAGGCACCACGGCGAAATAATACTGCCCTTCAAAATCAACTGGTTTGAAGTCATCGCCATTCATCGTCATCGCTACAGCATGCGGGCCATGGCTGTGAATAACGGCCCGCGCATTCGGATTTTGCTGATAAACAGCGATATGTAATGGTGCATCCAATGACGCCCCGTCACCCAATTCACCATTAATGTTACAGCGAATCAAATCCTCAGCGATCAGCGTGTCAGCACAACAGCCTGTTGGCGTCAGCCAAACCTGATCATGCCAGCGTAGCGAGGCGTTACCACTATGCGAGTCATTACAGCCATATTGGCGCAACCATCGGTAGTGCTGCACCAGCTCAGCTTTCAGGGTTTGCAGATCTTTTTCAGGCATCGTCATCTTTGGGTTGGCTTTGCTGGACATGTCTCAGCCATTGTGCCGCCTGATTGCGTTGTTGTTCAAATTCACCGGCTTGTTTCAGTAACTGCTCGGCACGACTATAGTTTTCCAAATGGTATTGCACCATCCCGGCCATCAGTAAAGCATTGCCTTTTTTATCACCAGCAAGCTTTTCAATCGCCGCAGACAATGGTGCCTCGGCCTGTTGCCATTGTTCTTCACTTACATATAACCGCGCCAGTTTCAGATCGGTTTCACCACTGTCGTCCTGACTGCGAATTTGCTCTAACACTTTGGCAGCACGGTCAGCCTCGCGTGCAGCCAACCAGCTATCTGCCAGCTTTTCAAGATTATCAAAATTGGCGGCAATCACCTTGTCATCCAACGCCTGCTGCAGCAACTGACCGGATTTAAACGGAATATTCAGATAGCGGTACATATTGCTGAGCCGCATAACGGTACCGTCATCCCCTAAATCCAAGCGTTTGGCCAGCATGGCCACTGCCAGCGCCATTAATTGTTTATCCTGCCGGGAATACAGCGCGCCCAACTGATCCCAGTAAGTTTTATCATCCGGGTGCAGGGTCAGCAGTGTTTCCAGCACCTTGATAGCTGAATCGTATTGCTGCATTTCCAGATGTGCCGCTAATTGCATTCGATACCAATCCTCTTTGGGTACATTGGCACGACTGATGGCGGTGCGGATATTCTCGACGGTTTTACTGTACTGCTTTATCTGGAAATGCGCTGTGGCCAGTAAAACGTATACATTATTATCAGGATTAGGTTCATTGCTAATCCAGCGGTTGAGCAAATCAATACCCCGCTGATATTCGCCATCGGCTATCAGTAGCTGGGCAAGGTTATAACGTAAATTATGGGTGACATCTTCCGGTAAGGCATTTAAGTCTAATGCGGAGCGGAATTGCTCGGTAGCCCGAGCGTAGTCTCCGGTTTCCGAATATAAATAACCCAACGTTTGTAACACCACTGCGCGCTCATAGCTGCCGGTATTGGTATCATTAACCAATTTCAATAAAGCAGCTTCAGCGGGTTGATACCGTTGGTCAGCCATCTGTTGTTGTGCGGCTTCCAGCGCTTTGTAAGTGCTTTCTGACAGCAAATACTCCTCTTCGGCCATTACTGGTGACAGCAGCATTGCCCACAACAGACCGGCCAGTATGATTTTAGAAATAATCATTGTCATCAGCGGGCCAACTTAAATTCGATTTCCTGCGTGGCACGACGTTCCACAGCATCCCCACCGACAGTTTTAGGCTTGAATTTCCATTTCAGAATTGCTGCCAATGCGGCATCGTCAAAAACATTTTCCGGATCGGCCTCAATCACCTGCGGATCTTTTACCCGACCGTCTTTAGTAATCGTAAAGGCCACGGTCACCACGCCTTCAATACCCCGTCGCTGGGCCATCCGAGGATAACTGGGCGGGATCCGCACCAAAGCCACCACTTCATCATCCATTTTCGGCTGTACGGACGGCCCTGGACCTGGATCGACAGCCGGTGCACTTCGAAAGTCGCCTAAATGTGGTCCACCGGTAATATTTAACGGCACATCAATATTGGGTGCGCTTAATTGCGGTCGGGGCACGTCCGGTGGTTCCGGTGGCGGCGCTTCGGAATCAGGCGGCGGTGGCGGCGCTTCCGGTGGTTCAGGTTTTTCCGGTGGTTCGCGGCGTTTTTGTTCCGGCGGTGTTTCTTCTTCCTGTACGCGAACAAAATCAAGAATGCGAATATCCTCTTCATCACGGCCTTGCAGACTATCGGCACTAGTCATTTTTTGCATCAGCGTAAACAGGCCATAATTAACCAGTACCGCCAGCAGTAATCCAAGCAATATGCGCATGAAACTCCGTTAATCGCGTTCGGCAGCGATGGAAACGTTGGCCACACCGGCCAGCCGAGCCTGATCCATCACCTCAATCAGCGTGCCGGTCTTGGCATTTTCATCTGCCAGAATAATTACCGCACCTTCCGGATTTTCAGCATGTAAACGCTCTACATTGGCACGAACTGCCCGGCGATCAACTTGCCGCTTATCAATCCAGATTTCATCATTTTCGCGAATGGCAATGAGAATGTTGGCGCGCTCTTTGTCAACTGCCGTTTGTGCTGATGGCCGATTAACATCAACACCGGTTTCTTTAACAAACGACGTGGTGACGATAAAAAATATCAGCAGAATGAACACCATATCAATCAATGGCGTCATATTAATTTCTGCGATACCGCCACTTTGACGACGGGAATGTCGGTTTCTCATAACAATTCCTAATCTCGGCGCAGCGCGTCGGCTACATTATCAACGGTGCGCGTTACCCGCTGTTGTAATTGAGTGCTGAAGTACAGCCCGGACAAAGCCGTCAGCAGCCCCCCCATAGTGGTAATAAGGGCAATCGAAATACCAGCCGCCATACCGCGGGTATTACCGGTACCAAATACGGTCATGACATCAAATGTCTGGATCATGCCATGGACCGTGCCCAGCAAGCCCAGCATCGGTAATGCCATAGTCAGCGTTTTAATCAGTACCAGATAACGCTCCAGACCAATACGACTTTCGGCAATCAGCCCAAGCCGAATTTGCTGGGCATACCAGCTACGGCGATCCTGACGCTGATGCCAATGATCAATCAGCTTTTGTTTTTCCTTAGGATGCAAAACCAGCAGATAAACATATCGCTCTATGATCAGTGTCCACATCAATATTGAAGCCAGCAGGATTAGCCACAGCACCGTGCCGCCACTCTCCATTAATACCTGAATTTGAAACAGATTATCCGTCACGGTTATTGTGCTGCTCAGCATTACGGGCAACAATCGAGGCGCTTTCTTCATCGAGGATCTGAATCAGACGATTACTTTTGCTCGACAGTGCACTGTGGATTAACAAAATCGGAATCGCAACGGCCAAACCTAACTCTGTTGTCACCAGCGCCTGCGAAATACCACCAGACATCAATTTTGGATCGCCGGTACCAAACAATGTAATTGATTGGAAAGTCTCGATCATGCCGGATACTGTACCCAACAGCCCCAGCATTGGCGCCACAGCAGCTAGAATGGCCAAGGTCACTAGACCCCGCTCAATAGCCGGGGTTTCCCGCAAGATGGCTTCATCCAGTTTTAACTGCAACGTTTCCACATCATCAGCATGTTTTTCATCATAAACTGACAATATCCGGCCCAGCGGATTCTTTTGGTCAGGCGTAGTTTGTTTTTGCTGCTTACGAACGCCACGCTCGGCTTTAAACAACAGGCCAAAGCGCATTAAGGCAATCAATAAGCCGATGATACCCAAGGCAATAATGATATAGCCGATCCAACCACCTTGTTGAATGCGTTCTTTCAAATCCGGCGTTTGTACCAGCAGCGCCATAATGGCACCACGGGTAGGATCAATCACCGCTGGCTGCCATTCACCAGCATCCGCTGCCACAAATTCGCGAGCAACATCCTGCAGTCGTGGTACCGGCTGGCGAGCCAGTTCAACAAGATTTTGGGTTTCAGGCAAATAACGTAAATAATTGCCATCACTGAAAATGGTGAAAACACCGATACGGGTGATATCCCGCTCGGCCACTTCACCAGAAGCGGTAATCACCGGCGTAGTAAAGGTTTCGACTTTGCCGGACTCCGTCATTTCCTGTTGTAATACCAGCCACAACTCACGCAGCTCATCAATCGTTGGCTGTTGTTTACGTTCACTCAATTGCTGCAAAAACTCGACGCGCTCCGGATATTGCACGCTGATTACCGAACTTTCCAGCATGGCTCGGCTGTCATTGGCCATTTGACGGACGGTGCCGAATAACTCACCTAAGGAACCAGAACGCTCGCTTAATAAAGCCTCTTGTTCAGCCAGCATACTTTCATTGCTTTCAAACGCGTTATTGAGTGTTTCGGTACGTTGTTCCTGTATAGCCAGCTCAGCTTTGGCCGTTTCCAGCAATTGAGCCTGCCGTTGACGGGCTTCAAGAAATTCGGCTTCACGCATGCTGTTTTGCTGCTGCTCGACCACGCGGTCACGCTTAACCTGTTCCAGCAATTCATCAAGATTTGCAGGGGTTTGGGCAACCGCCGCTGAAGACAGCAAGATCAGTAAATTTGCCAACAAAAATCTCATTATTCAGCTCCTGCGGTTTTCACCGGCAATACCAGCAGGTTAGGCGGTAATTGTTTACGCGCAACTTTCAAACCTTCAGCGATAGCTTTGTTATAACTGTTGTCAAGCGTCTGCCAGCCCTGTTCGTCTTGATCCCAGACACCCGCTTCACGTTCATCCAGTGACAAATAATACAAATTCACCCGACCAATTCTCAGAAAATCTACTGTACGACTCTTACCGTCGGTGTCGATTTCTCCCTGATAGGCTTCTATGGTACGTCCATACTCAGTTTCGACCTGATAAGCTTCTAAAATTCGCCGGTATTTTTCTGACAAATTGACATCAGATCTATCCATCAGGGCTTTTAGCTGAGTAATGCGCTGGGAACGCTCATTTGGCAGAAATGGTACATCCAGCGACACGAACTGCTCCAACACTGCGATCATTTTAATCATCATTGGCAGAATATCGCGCTGGGTGGTTTCTATGTTGGCCAGTTGCTCTTCAATGGATACCATTTCTTGCTGCTGAGAGCTTACCAATTCATCCAATTGATCGTTATAGGCTTGCAGACTTTGTGTTTGCCGCAGCACTGCGCGGTACTCATTCAATAGTTCGCGGGTTTCGTCATCAAGATTATCGATTTTCTGCTGGGATTGTTGCGCATCACTGTCAGCGGCAACTTGTTCGTCAATAGCTTGCTCCAAAGCACCGGCCCAGCTGAAAGTTACCGGTATCAATAAACTACCGGCCAGGATCACGGGCCGCCAAAGCGATAATCGATTGGCGAATAAAAACATATAGGTATTCCTGTCATCAGGCGTTAAAAAGCGAAGCGCCATATTATCAGGAGAAAATATGCTTGGGAAGTCTAAATGAGATTAATTATCATTTAAATTCGAGCGGGCAAAAAAAAGCCAGACCGAGTGGGTCTGGCTAAACCTTCATAGAAGGAGAGAGAAATACAAGACTATAGAAGCTGAAAGTTTTCCTATGGACTTACGGCATATGATATTGGCGATCAATTTGCTTGCCATGAGCGAGTTATCCCAAATACAACGGGAAGAACTTCCTGTAACTGGCTAATTCAATGAAGTTTTGTGAAATTAGTCACTCAAGATGATAAACCGTGACTGATCGCAAAACGCATCAGCTCAGCAGTTTTGTTAATGTCCAGCTTGCTTTTGATCTGTGTCAGGTTATTGGCAACCGTTTTATAGCTGATACCGAGCACATCGGAAATCTCATTCATACTTTTGCCTTCACCCAACAACCGCAAAATCTCCAACTCACGTCGCGACAAATCACTGAGCGCGCTTGTGCCGGAATCAATATTCAACATGGCTAATTGCTGCGCCATATCCGGACTGAGATAAATTTTACCGTCCAACACCTTACTGACCGCTTCGACCAAGTGGTCGGCTGCATTATTTTTGGTGATATAACCCCGGGCACCAGCCTGCATCGCCCTTGAGGCAAAAACCGGATCTTCATGCATGCTGAACATAAGGACTTTGGCATTATCACGATTGGCGCGAATTCGCCTCAATACTTCTAGGCCACCCACGCCTGGCAAGGTGATATCCAACAGCACCAAATCCGGATACACCTCCTGGAACAATTTGTAGCCCTCTTCACCGGTTTCGGCTTCAACGACTTTCGCGCTAGGAATTTGTTGGATTAACTGACGGCAGCCAGCACGGACAATCGGATGATCGTCAACCACTAAAATCGTTACGGTCTGTTTCATTTATTCTGCACCTTTTAGCGGTATCAACACCCGAACCTGTAATCCCAGGCCTTCTTCAGTATCGAAGGCAATTTTACCACCCAGCGCCGAAACCCGCTCGCGCATACCTATCAAGCCGAAACCTTTAATCACCGAGTTATTATTCAGCCCCTTACCATCATCGGTGACCATGACTTTAATATTTTCTTTTTCACGACGTACTTCAACTTTGACATGACTGGCTTCAGCATGACGTACACAGTTGGTGGTACATTCCTGCACCACCCGATACACCGTCACTTGCTGGGTATCCGGCAAATCATTGAGTTCACCGGCAAAATCCCATTCCCAATCAATTTCCGGCTGCCGATCCCGCCAATTATGCAGCATATCGCGCAGTGCATCAGTCAGACCCAGGTCATCAAGTGTCATGGGTCGCAAACGGCTGAGCATTTTGCGCACCAGTGACTGAATATGGCTGGTGATGAGCTTCACCGAGCTGACTTTTTCTTCGACATCGGGCAGTTTATTTTCAATGGCAATGCGCTCAATTTCCGCCAAATCAACACGAATACCAAATAAACACGGTGCCAGTTCATCATGCAGCTCCCGCGCCAAATCACGACGTTCTGATTCCTGCACTGTCAGCATATTGCCTGCGAGGGCATGATTTTCCGCCATGGTTTTTTCTAAAACGCTCGCCATATGGTTAAAGCGAATTTGAATCGGACTCAACTCTTTGGCAGCGCCGGTATCTACACGGGCGGTAAAATCACCGTTTTCAAGTTTTGCCAGGGCATCAGCAAGATCACCAAGTGGCCTTAAACCCTGTCTTAATGCTACATAAACCAGAATCAGAATCAGCGTCAGAAAAAAACCACCGAGAATAAACAGCACCTGCATATCCCGCCAGACTTCGGTAACCTCATCACTGGGATCGGCTTCCACCACCAGATAACCAAATGACTGACTGCCTTTGGTGATTAACCGCCGAAATGCCACAGCCTCTGGCTCCATCATCCGGATAAACCAGTCCGGGGCATCGGGTTTATTAAAAAACGCCATACGCTCTTCCTGACCAATCAACGGCTGACCATTCATATCTTCAAACCAGGCGCGGATATGCCGAGTATGCCGAACGCTATCGACGATTAAAGTGAGCCGTTCACTGAGATCATTGGAAAATCGCAAAGTAGGTAAAGCATTGATCAATAAACCACGTGCCAATTGCGTGCTGGAGGCCATTTCCGCAGCCACGGCCTGACGTGCGTTTTGCACTAGAAAATAGCCGGCGGCCGCAAAGTTGATGATCAAAATTAACGACACAATGATAAGTAGTCGCAGTTTCAAGCTCATATAAAACCGATTTCTTGCTGTGATAGGCTAGAATTATCGCACATCTATATATAGGACCCGTGTTCATGCAGGCTTTTACTAATCAGCAACTTTTTACCGCGGCACAAAAACATATTCCCGGCGGCGTTAATTCACCCGTACGTGCCTTTAAAGGTGTCGGCGGCGATCCGGTATTTTTTGCCAGTGCCAAAGGCCCCTATCTGACCGATGTTGAAGGCAAAAAGTATATTGATTACATCGGCTCCTGGGGACCGATGATTGCCGGCCACGCCCACCCTGAAATCATTGAAGCAGTGCAAAAAGCCTGTGAATTTGGTTTGAGTTACGGCGCCCCAACCGCCATTGAAACGGTCATGGCCGACTTGCTGTGTGATCTGGTGCCATCAATGGAAATGGTGCGCATGGTCAATTCCGGCACCGAAGCCACGATGACGGCGATTCGCTTGGCGCGCGGTTATACCGGCCGCGACAAAATTGTGAAATTTGAAGGCTGCTATCACGGACATGCCGATTCGTTATTGGTTAAAGCAGGCAGTGGCGCCCTGACACTGGGTGAACCATCGTCTGCTGGTGTGCCAAAATCAATTGCCGAACACACCATTACCCTGCGTTTTAATGATGCCGAATCGGTACGTCAGTGTTTTGCTGATATCGGCGATCAAATCGCCTGCATTATTGTTGAGCCGATTGCCGGTAATATGAACTGTATTCCCCCGGTGCCAGGCTTTTTAGAAGCACTGCGGGAAATTTGCGACGACCATGGCAGTGTACTGATTTTTGATGAAGTAATGACCGGTTTCCGGGTCGCTTTGGGTGGTGCCCAGGAAGTGTATAACGTGACGCCGGATTTAACGACGCTGGGCAAAATTGTCGGTGGCGGTATGCCGGTTGGTGCCTTTGGCGGTAAAAAAGAAGTCATGCAATGTATTGCGCCTTTAGGCTCCGTCTATCAAGCCGGCACCCTCTCAGGCAACCCGATTGCGATGGCGGCAGGCTTGGCAACATTGAAATTGATTCAGGCACCGGGGTTTCACGATCATTTAAACAGCCAAACCAAAAAACTCACCGATGGTCTGACGAAACTCGCCAAGGATGCCGGTATCCCCTTATCTACCCATCAAGTTGGTGGCATGTTCGGCTTTTACTTCAGTGACATTGAACGCATCGATTTTTTTGAGCAAGTCACCCAATGCGATATGGACCGCTTTAAGACGTTTTATCACGCCATGCTCGACAATGGCGTGTATCTGGCACCATCAGCATTTGAGGCGGGATTTGTCTCGGCAGCACATGGTGACGACGAGATCCAAGCCACGCTCAACGCCGCACAAAAAGCCTTTGCCAGTTTATAGATGAATACGCTCTACTGGCATGATTATGAAACCGGCGGCATCGATCCGCGGTATGACCGGCCGCTGCAGTTTGCCGGCATTCGTACCGATGAAGATTTAAATGTGATTGGCGAACCGCTGATGATTTATTGTCAGCCGGCCGATGATTATTTGCCGCATCCTCAAGCCGCCTTAATTACCGGCATTACGCCACAGATCGCTGCTGAAAAAGGTTTGCCAGAAGCTGAATTTATCAAACAAATTCACGATGAACTGTCACAACCCGGCACCTGTGGTGTTGGTTACAACAGCCTGCGCTTTGATGATGAATTTACCCGCTTTACCCTATTTCGTAATTTTTATGATGCCTATGGTCGTGAGTGGCAAAACGGTAATTCGCGCTGGGATATTATCGATATGGTGCGTCTGACCCGTGCACTGCGCCCGGAAGGCATTGAATGGCCAAATCATGAAGACGGCCTACCCAGTTTCCGTTTGGAAGCACTAACTGCCGCCAATAACATTGTCCATCAGGGTGCCCATGATGCTCTGGTTGATGTCAAAGCCACCATTGAGCTGGCAAAACTGATTAAAGACAGACAACCCAAACTTTACGAGCATATTTATCAGCTGCGACGTAAACAGAAAGTCGCACCAATGCTGAATTTACGCGATCGGACGCCAGTGTTACATGTCTCAAGAATGTATGCATCGGAATACTGCAATACCGCGCTGGTGATGCCCATCGCCCGCGATCCGCGTAATCAGAATGGCATCGTCGTTTACGATTTGCGATTTGCACCGGATGCACTGATTGAGCAGGATGCCGAGACTTTGCGCCAGTGGCTGTATACGCCGGCAGCCGAATTACCGGAAGGCCTACAGCGGCCACCACTAAAAACCGTGCATATCAATAAATGTCCGGTTTTGGTTCCGGCAGCAACATTGGATGACGCTGCGGCTGAACGTTTGCAAATCGACCGTGATATTCACCACCAGCATTTTCAGCAGTATCTGCAACATGCCGATCTGTTACAGCAGAAAATTGAAGCCATTTTCAATGCGCCGACTGACTTCCCACAGCCAGATGTTGATGGCAGTTTATATGGTGGTGGCTTTTTTGATAATGATGACCAACAAAAAATGCAGCAGATCCGGCAAAGTACGCCAGCTGAGCTGACAACCTTTAACCCGCCGTTTAACGACAACCGCTTAAGCGAGTTATTATTTCGCTACCGGGCCCGCAGCTGGCCGGATTCGCTGACTGCTGATGAGCAACAAGACTGGCAACAGTTTTGTGCCCAGCGGCTGAATCAGCCCGATAGTCCCTGGCTGAATTTTGCATCGTTTGCCAAAGCATTGGCAGAGTGCCGTGAACAGGATCTCAGCCAGCAGCAGCAACAGGTTTTAACAGCACTGGAAGACTTTGCCAAAGATAAACAACATACGCTCAATCGCCAGCCATGAGCATTGAACCTACACCAATCCTGCTGACCACATTGAATGCACGTTTTATGCACAGCGCTTTTGGTCTGCGTTATTTATTGGCCAATCTTGGTGAGCTGCAGACCCAGGCAGATATTTTAGAATTCACTATTCAGGAACAGGCGCTGACGGTCGCCGAGCAATTATTAAATCGCCAGCCAAAAATCATTGGTTTCAGCGTCTATATTTGGAACGTAACAGAAACCGAAGCCGTGGTCGCTTTGTTAAAAACCATTGATCCCGACATCGTCATCGTTTTGGGCGGGCCGGAAGTTGGCCACAAACCCGATTTACCGGCGGTCTGCGATTTAGCCGATTATGTCATTGCCGGACCCGGTGAACAGGATTTTCGGGAACTGTGCCAGCAATTACTGACCGGTCAACTGCCTGGTGAAAAACATATCGATGGCCGTGCCACGCCGCTCGATCAATTAGCACTGCCGTATGCCTTTTACGATGATGAGGATATTAAAAACCGGCTGATTTACGTTGAAGCCTCACGTGGCTGTCCGTTTAAATGCGAATTTTGTTTGTCGGCTCTGGACAAAACAGCAACGGCTTTTCCATTGGACGCTTTTCTCGCAGAAATGGATCAGCTTTGGCAACGTGGCGTGCGTAATTTCAAATTTATCGACCGAACATTTAATTTGAAAGTCAGCACCAGTGTGGCCATTTTAGAATTCTTTCTGGCGCGGATGAGTGACGATCTGTATCTGCATTTTGAAGTGGTGCCGGATAATCTGCCTGAAAAACTGCAAACAGCGCTGAAACAATTTCCACCGCAGAGCCTGCAATTTGAGATCGGTATCCAGACCTTTGATACTGAGATTCAGACGCTTATCAGCCGCAAGCAAGATAACAGCAAAAGCAAAGCCAATATCCGCTGGCTGCGCGAAAACACCGGCGCACATTTACATACCGATCTGATTTTTGGCCTGCCTGGTGATAATTTGGCTAATTTTGCTGACAGTTTTGATCAATTGGTGGCGCTGAATCCGCATGAAATTCAGGTCGGTATTTTAAAACGGCTACGCGGTGCACCGTTAAACCGGCATATTGAAGCCTATCAACTGCGCTTTAATCCACAGCCACCTTACAATCTTTTGTCTAGCCGGGATATTACGTTCGGCGATATGCAACAGGTCAACCGCTTTGCCCGTTACTGGGATCTGATTGGCAACTCGGGGCGTTTTCTGAATGCACTGCCGGCATTACTGGCAACTAAACCGTTTGCCCGGTTTATGCAGGTTACTGACGGTTTGTATGCGCGAACAGGTCAGACCGGCCATATTGCCCTGAAGCGACTGTTTGAACTGCTGTATTTGGTAATGACGGAAGATTTACAGATGAATGCGCAATCCACTGAGCAATTACTGATGGCGGACTTTGAACGTAATGGTATTAAAGGCAAAGCCGATTTTGTCACCCTGCCGCAATTGAATAAACCCGCACGGCAAGGCCTTGCCAATAAACGCCAACGCCTGCACGCTTGATGACAAGCATGCTGTTGATCTTTGTTTGAAATATTAACAGGTCAATTATTTGAGGGCTTGCGAAAATTGGCAATGGATTGCCGCATCGCCAGATGCTCTTCAGTGATTGCATAAAAAACCAAGGGCATTCCTGCTACCGCGGGAATCGAGAGCGGCTGCTGGATTCAGGATAATTGCTCAGGCAATTTCCGAAGTGACTTTTTAGAAACATCACGTCAGCCTGTCATCCTCGCGATGAATTGCTGGCCTGAAAAGCCTAGGATGACAACGCAACAGCCACTACTGAATCAGTTTCGCCAGCGTTTTAAAGCTTGGATGCTGGGCATCACCGAGCCATTCAAATAATACCGATTCGACATTGCTGATGACGACACCGGCCAGGCGCATACGATGCAAGGCATTATATTGATTGCCTTTAAGCCGAGAACTGACGGCATCTTCAATCACAAAAACCTCAAAGCCGGCATGCCGCAAATCCAGCGCCGTTTGCAATACGCAAATGTGGGTTTCCATACCGGTTAGGATCAATTGTTTACGGCCGGTAGCGTTTAATGCCTGCATAAACTCGGGCACTTTGGCACAGGAAAAAGCCGTTTTTTCGATGATTTGACTATCAGCCGGCAACTTACTGACCAGCGCCGGCTCTGTCGCCCCCAAGCCTTTGGGATATTGCTCGGTGACTAATACTGGGATCTTTAATACATCAGCCGCAGTTGATAGTGTATTGACCTCACCAATTACGCGATCACGAACCCCTTTGGGCATTGCCGCTGACAACTTTTGTTGGATATCAATGACTACCAGCACACTCTCAGTTGTCTGCATCATCATGATGATTTGCTCCTTGCTTTGTTCAGTCTTTCATCAATTACTGGCTAACCAGGCATTGATTTGCTGTATGTCATTGACTGTAATGATGCCGGCGGCCTGTTTCAAGCGTAGCGTGTTCACAATATATTGATAACGGGAACTGGCATAATCACGCTTCGCTCTGAATAACTCGCGCCGGGCATTAAGCACGTCTACAGTGGTACGGGTACCCACCTCAAAACCCGCTTCAGTGGCTTCCAGGGCTTTTTCGTTTGAACGCACCGCTTGTTCCAGCGCTTTTACCTGACTAATGCCTGATAAAACGCTGTTATAGGCTTCACGCGTTTGTCGCATAATGGTTCGCCGTTGCTGCTCTTCGGCTTGCATCACCTCATCAAGAAGATAACCAGCTTCGCGAGTACGGGAACTGACGGCACCACCGGCATAAATCGGCAGGTTAAATTGCAAGCCAACCAGCTCCTGGTGAGTTTGACTGCCACCACTTAAGTTACTGTCGCTTTGTGAGCTGTAATTTTTCTGAGCAATAATATCCAGCGATGGATAATGACCACTCCGCTGCAACTGAATATTTTCGCGGGCAAAATCAACATCACTACCTGCTACTTGCAAGGCAGGATTGGTCACAAGCGCGGTCTCACTCCATTGTTCAATATTTTCAGGCTCTGGTCTCACCAGCGGTGTGTCTATAATCAACGATGACAAGCTTTCAGGGTACTTTCCCGTGATTTCCCGCAATACTTCCCGGCTATTGGCCAGTGCATTTTCGGCTACGATCACCGACGAGTTGGCAATATCAAAGGCTGCCTGAGCTTCGGTGACATCGATAATGGTCGCCAGACCCACCTCAAAGCGCTGCTGTGCTTCTTCCAACTGTTTGCTGATAGCATCACGTTCTGCTTTGGCAAACTGCAGATCATCTTTGGCACCCAGGACACCAAAATAGGCATCAGCAACCCGGACAATCAATTCCTGTTCAACCACCTGATATTGCGCGGCAGCCCCACTGATGGAGATATCGGCTTGTCGGTCCTGTACAAAGCTTTCACGACGGTAAATGGGTTGAATCAAACTTAGTGTGTAGCCCCGATCGACAGAAGCGCTTTCACCGCCAAAACGTTGCGAGGCGGTTTCCGTCCAGACTTTGCTTGTATCCGCTGTTAAACCGATTTCCGGCAAAAACAGCGCATCGGCCTGATCCGCTAATTCCGATGCAGCACGCTGATTGGCCGCTTGCGCCATCAATTGCGGGTCACTTTGCAAAGCTAAATTGTAACTTTCCAGCAGATCCTGTGCTGCACTGGCAGGCCTTACCAACACCAATAAAAGCAGGATTACCGCAGATTTCATATGGCTGTTAATACACTCGCATTGAGGGGTCGATATCGGTCGCCCAGCTATTCATTCCGCCCTGCAGGTTAATAACATCAGTAAAGCCGGCCTGCTCCAGATATTGACCGACTTGCATGCTGCGCTGTCCGGAACGGCAAATCAGCACTATCGGACTGTTTTTGGCAGATTCAAGTTCACCAAGACGTGCCGGAATATGGTTCATTGGAATGTGTTTAATGTTTTTCAGTGTGCCATTGGCTAATTCGTGGGCTTCACGAACATCAACCAGCATGGCATTATTTTCTGGCAGCCAGGCAGCCAGTTCAGTAGCATTCATTTGTTTCATAAAAATCTCTTTATCAAAAGGCAAATTCAGGTTTTGGTTCAGCGCCCAGCATCATGGCAACAACCGTTTCAAATAAGTTTTCAGTTTGCCACTGCGTTTCGCCAATTCGGGTAATCCGCTGAACGGACATAGCAGGTGCGATACCGACAATCGCCAGCAACCTGCCGCCCACCATCAACTGATTTAAATATTGCTCAGGTACATTGGGATAAGCTGCCGTCAATACAATAGCATTGACTCTATCCGGCAGTGGCCATCCATGGCAGGCATCACCGATTTGCAACACCACATTATCAAGATTCATGGCTTGCAGGCGTTGCTGCGCGGCATGACTGAGGTCAGAATAGATTTCGACACTGAACACTGTGCCGCAAAGCTGCGCCAGCATAGCCGTAAATAAACCGCTACCGGTTCCAATTTCCAGTACCGTATCCGTTTTGTTTAATTGCAGTGCCTGCAAGATCCGGGCTTCTTGCAGCGGTGACCATAAATGCTGGCCATGGCCAATCGGTAATTGCGTATCGGCATAAGCCAGTGCTTTTAATTCTTCGCTGACAAAATCAGCGCGATCGGTATTTTGCAACACTTGTAAAACGTCGGGGTCTGATACATCGTTAGGCCGTAATTGTTGCCAAATCATATTGGCGTGCGCTGTCGAAGTTACCGCTGTCATGTTCCGGTCCAATTGAAGAATTCACACGGGTAATTGGCTAGCATAGGGGGTTTCCCGAAGCCGTGCAACCATCACATTTCAGGAGGTTTTATGAACACAATAGCCACATTTGCTGCCGGTTGTTTCTGGGGCGTTGAAGCCAAGTTCCGGCAATTGCCCGGCGTTAAAAATACCCGTGTCGGTTATACCGGCGGTCAAACAGCGGATCCCGGTTATAAGCAGGTATGTAGCGGTGAAACCGGTCACGCCGAGGCGATTGAAGTTGAATTTGATCCGGCGATTATCAGTTACGTTGAATTACTGGATTTTTTCTGGAAAATCCATAACCCGACAACCTTAAACCGCCAAGGCCCTGATATCGGTAGTCAATATCGTTCGGCAGTGTTTTATCATGATGCTGAACAACAAAAGCAGGCCGAGAACCGCAAAAGCGAGCTGAATGCCAGCAGCCATTTTTCACAGCCAATTGTCACCGAGATCACCGCCGCCAGCGTGTTTTATCCGGCTGAAGAATATCATCAGTGTTATCTGGAAAAACAAGGGCGAGGCAACGGCCATTAATCATTAAGCAAACGGCTAATGTTTACGTTGCTCCTAAATATTGGGATTTTAGGGCTTGTTTAATCAGCGCGTGTAGCAGCTTGAGATATCCGGCCATTCATCGGTTTTGATGGTCGTATAGTGGTTCCAGAACGCATTATCGATAGCTTTTAATTGACCGGGGGTATCTTCGCGGCGGTATCTTGCCAAATGTCCGGGGCCGCCGTTATAAGCGGCATAGGTTGCTTTTATCAAGTTGTCATCACCGCCTGGCTGCTCGTGCTCGCCTTTCCGGATCGCGTAATCCACCAGGTAATGCGTCAGAATATCGATGCCGGCATTCACATTGTAGTCGACCTCATCAACAAGGCGGTCAAGATCGTAGACCTTGCGCCAGACCCGACCGTTGATCTGCATCATACCCACTGCACCGCCGGCTGAACGCAACACTTGCGGATCACTACTCGAACCCGCGAAATGGCGCCAGCAAGATTCTTTCCAAGCTGTGGCACGAACGAGAGGATCAAGTCGCTCAGCCAGTCTGTCCGGCATACTGTTATTTTTGGCCAGCCAGGCGCTGGCCTGTTCCTCCAGCAAGCTCGCAACCAGCGCAAGGTAGTCATCAAGGTTCTCCGGTTGCGGCACCAACCCTTTCAATGCCTCGGCCGGGGTTAAGCTGTCAGCATTAGCGACCGGCAACAGCCAAGCCCCTACCCTGCCAAAACCACCAACGATGTGTCGGGTCAATGATACGGTTGTGCGTTCGGCCTCGTCTTGGGGATTAAACCCAAACAAATCACGAAACTCTGGATCAACCTCCAGAGGCAACGGCGTAAAACTCGGCGGCACCGCATCGGCCAGCAGTAAGCGGGCAAGTCTGCGCAGCCCGTCACGCGTAATTTCCAAACCATACTCAGGTCCAAGCGCGTCAAGTGCCCGCAGCGCATCACCACCGGCTATAAATCCGGCAAGCCTGAAATCCCCTTCCAAACCCGGCGTCTCCAGACCTTCAATTTCGCTCATAAGTGGCCGCAACCGCTCCCAAGTCGTCAGGAACAGTTCTCGAACCGGATCAGAATCGGGATCATCGACCGTCAGCGCCTCGGCAATCGCGTGCCGCGCATCCAGCAGCACGGCGAGCAACTCCATGCGTAAGTCATTGGAATTGGTAGCGCGGGCCAGCGTTGAAATGATGGTGGTCAAAAAGCCATCAAACTCATCTTCAATCGTTTGCCATTGTGCCAACTCGCTGGCGTCCAAAGTTGGCTCAGGTAATTGATCGACTTGTTCATGCGGGCGAACCTGGAAAGCCAACCAGGCTCTGACACCTGTTTCTTCCGTTTGCAGGCGTTCAATGTGGGTCCGCTCAAGCAGAGATGATTCCCCACCTTGCGCTCTATCCGGGCCCAGCAATTGCTCGATCAATTCATCAAGGCTACTCAATGGACCGGCCAGGTCAATTTGTACACGCCTCATGCGTGGCAGCACCAGCGCATCGGCAACGATCTGAACGGGTTTGCTCAAAATGCCCGGGGTACTATCTGCGCGCGATAATACAATTGCATCAGGTACAAACTCGATGGCCAGTCCTGATGCCGTGACCTGCGGCGTCAATTTCAATGTCAGTCGACCCTGCCATGGGTTGGGCCCCCGACAGGCACCGAGCACGAAGCCACCGGTCGTGGCAGTCACTGCCATATCAAGAGACAGTTGGACATCATCGGTCACCAAGGCAAGATCAGACAACTTAACCCGGTTGCATCGATCGTTGCGAAGTGTGCCCTCACCGTTCTCATCAAATTCAAGTGCACGACTGATCGCACTCTGAAGATGCGCAGTTTCAGCCAGCAAAGGTATCTCAACCTCGCCCGCAGACAGCGCGCTCGAACTATATAAGACGAAAAGCAGCCACCCAATGTGTTTCATTCGATGTTCCAATGGTTTAAAGCGAGATTATTTAAGGGGTCAGCGCCCGAACCTGATACCGGCCTGACATATTATGCCGTGCTTTTTAAACAAGCGTGATGAAATTCAGTGTTCGATCACATCAAGACTGATTGTCTTGTCAGATTAGTGGGTGCCCATTATCAATCATGTCTGAGCCCTTTGGTTTCTTTATAAGTATATGTAATCAAACTGAATCAAGTTGGCTGACCCCTTGATTTTATGGATTGGTTAGGAATTTTCGCCCGCATAATTTATGTACCAAATACCGTGAAACTCAGCGCTACATAAACACCGTAGCCCAGCAGGAGCAATCCGCCTTCGAGTCTGCTGAGCCGACTACCGGTATACAGAAAAAATAACAAAATTAGCGACGTTCCCAACATGACCCATTGATCAAATTGCAGGATTCGCTCATGGACTGGAAGCGGCTGTAGCAAAGCGGAAATTCCGAGTATTCCCAGGAGGTTGAAAATATTGCTCCCTAGGATATTCCCAATAGCAACATCGGCATGACGGCGAAATGCCGCGATTACGGAGATTGAAAGCTCGGGCAGAGATGTGCCAACCGCCACAAGGGTCAAACCGATCACAGCTTCTGAAACGTCAAACGACTCAGCTATTCCCACGGCTCCCTTTAACAGAACTTGTGAGCCGGCAATCAACAGTGCCAGACCCAATATGACCGCCATAATTATCCAGAGTGTTGTTTTTGGAAGCGAGGTAACTTCCTCCGCCTCGGCGATGTGTAACCCTGCGGAAGGCGCTTCTCCAGAGCGCTCGGTCCAATAAGCCCAGATCAGATAAGCGGCGAGCGCCAAAAGGAATATGGCAGCATCAGATCTTACCAAAGCCTCCCCACCGACAAGAACAAGAAACAACAAGCTAGCCGCGACCACCGTGACACCATCACGTCGCAATACGAGCGGCTTGACAGCAAGAGGCGTTATCAGTGCGCATAAGCCCAGAATCAGCAGGATGTTACCAATATTACTCCCCACAACGTTACCGATTGCAATATCAGGCCGCTCACTAAGAGCAGCCTCAACTGAGACCACCAGCTCAGGTGCGGACGTACCGAAACCGACAATTAACAAGCCACTGAGCAGTGGAGAAATACCCAGTCTATTTGCGGCTGCCAAAGATCCTCTGATCAGGGCCTCGCCGCCCCCCGTCAACAGTAGCACTCCGATAGCAACTAACAAAAGGTTCATCATAGTATTGTGCTTCCGGTTGCGAATTTAGTACGAAGTGGTTGCGTTAATCAAAGAGTCAGACAACATTGATTTGAGTCTTTGGTTGTGCGGTTCTGCACATAACTTTCTTTCACCGAGTATTTCATAACCTTCAATGAAACAAAACCAAAGACGATGGGATGGTTCGAATAAACAGGCGTTAACCGTTATGGTTGGCTTAACTTTTTTTGCCACCACGAAATAACGGCTCATGCACCGATTCACGAGAGAAACGCCAGCACGCAATCAGGATGCCCGCGATGGTAAAGCCGATCAGCACAGTTAGATCGGTCATGATGCTGAAGTCAGTTTGCGATCCAGGAATACTGTGTTTTAGAAGATCCACGCCGTAACTGAACGGGTTAATCAGCACCACATAACGTAGCATGTCGGGTAGTTGGGTCACTGGATATAGCGCGCCGCTTAGGAAAAATACCGGGAAAATAACAAAATTCATAATGACCGCAAAGTTATCTAGTGTTTTCGACCAGACGGCAATCAGTCCACCCATCGATGCACACAGTATAGCTGTGAGCAGTGCTGGTGGCAGCAGTAAAAGCGCCGACTGCCAATCCAGTAAGCCTATCACCACCAATATCGCTAACAACATGACAGCCTGCACGATGGCAATGATGGTGGCGGCAATCAGTTTGGCCACGACAATCCAGCCGTGGGCGATTGGCGCAATCATCATCATGCGCATGACGCCAAATTCTTTGTCATAAACTAGTGTCAATGCCGATAATAACGCGGCAAACAATAAGGTCATGGCGACAATACCCGGCACCAGAAACTGCAAGTAGCCTTCCTGCTGGGTGCCGCTGAGCATACTGCCGACCCCTGAACCGATAACCAGCAGCCAGATTAATGGCCGCACCAGACTGCTGAGCAAGCGACCCCGTTGCCGGAAGGTTTTGCTGAGTTCACGATAAATGACCGCTTTGACTGCCAACAAGCTCATTGCACACCGGCTTTGTGGTGGGTCATGGTCCACAGATATACATCATTGAGGTTAGGCCTACGCCATTGCATGGCATTGACCATGTCGCCAAGCGATCGCTGTAGTGCTGAAAAATCAGTATCGGCATCCGCGACGCGAAAACTCAAATGCTGATCCTCAATCAGTGGCGCGCCAAATTCCGGCGTCAGTTGTGTTGCAACAGATTCGCTGTCAGCACAATCTAATTCTAAAATAAAAGCTGCTAAATCACGGATAAGGCTTTTAGGTTTACCACCTTTCTTAAACTTGCCCTGCTGGATAAAATCCACCTGATCACAGGCCTCGGCTTCTTCTAGGTAATGCGTGGTCAGAAATACCGTCATGCCATGCTCACGGCGTAATTGCTCAACAAACCGCCAGATAGCACGACGATTGGGCAGATCCAGACCAATGGTTGGCTCATCAAGAAACAACACTTGCGGTTTATGCAGCACGCCACGCGCGATATCCACGGCGCGGCGCTGACCACCGGATAGAGCCAGCAGTTTTAAATGGCGTTTCTTTTCCAGATTAAATACTGCCAGTAATTCGTCAATCCGGTTGCTGGCCTGCTTTTTTTTCATGCCGTATAACGCTGCGGCAAAATGCAGGTTTTCATCTACCGTCATGGTTCGGTCCAACGCGGAGTCCTGAAACACCAGCCCCACCAGACTACGAATCAAGACCGGATTGCCAGTGACAGACTCGCCACCAATGGAGGCCTCACCTGAAGTAGGCGAAGTCATGGTAGTCAGCATGTGAATGGTCGTACTCTTGCCGGCGCCGTTGGGTCCTAGCAGGCCGTAGCATTCGCCGGCTCTTACTTGAAAATTAAGGTCATTAACGACAACGGCCTGACCATATCGCTTGGTCAGGCCGTGACTTTGGATCGCAAACTCAGAGGCCACAGATTTCCTTGGAATTTTTCGGATTACGGAAGACCAGTGGTTTAGCTTGCTCTTCTGTTTTTGCCGCTTCTTCGCGACCTTTGGCAATCGCTTCCTCAATCAAGTGATGATGCGGTGATTTATCACATACCGGATCGGCGACAGCCGGATCGCCGGTCAGCATATAAGCCTGACAACGGCAGCCACCAAAGTCTTTGGTTTTTTCATCACAGCTGCGGCAGGGCTCTTTCATCCAGTCAAAACCACGGAACCGGTTAAAGTCGTTCGAACCATTCCAGATATCACTGACCGAGGTATCCCGTACATTTGGCAATTCCATGCCTGGTAATTCACGGGCAGCATGACATGGAAGCGCAGTGCCATCTGGCGTAATCGTCAGAAACACATTACCCCAGCCATTCATGCAGGCTTTTGGCCTTACTTCGTAATAATCAGGCACCACGTAATAAATCTTCATGTTGCCTTTTTGTTTTTCCTGATACTCGTGGGCAATTGCCTCAGCACGTACCAGTTGTTCTTTTAATGGCAGCAACTGATCACGGTTATGCATGGCCCAGCCGTAATATTGCGTGGTTGCCAGCTCAACGTAATCAGCATCGAGGTTAATGGCCAGATCCAGAATTTCATCAATTTTGTCGATATTCTGGCGATGGGTGACAAAACACAACACCATCGGATAACCCGCAGCTTTAACCGCTTTGGCCATTTCAATCTTGTGTTGAAAAGCATCGGTGCCGGCAATCAGGTTGTTCAAATCTTCAGAGCTGGCCTGAAAACTGACCTGAATATGATCCAGTCCAGCCTCTTTAAATGCTTTAGCCTTCTCGGCAGTAAGACCGATACCCGAAGTGATCAGGTTGGTGTAGAACCCTAAATTACGTGCTTCAGTAATCAACTCAATAATATCTGGTCTTGCCAATGGCTCACCGCCAGATAGACCCAGTTGTGTCGCACCCATCGCCCGTGCTTCTTTGAAAACCTCGATCCATTCCTGTGTGGTCAATTCGCTTTTGATGTTAGCGAAATCCATAGGATTGGAGCAATACGGACATTGCAGCGGACAGGCATAGGTCAACTCTGCCAATAACCATAATGGTTGGCGGATATTGCTGGTATCGTCCATGCTCAATGACCCGGCAATGCTGCCGGGCGCTTTACTCTGCTCTGATCCAGTCGTTGTCATGGGCTTCCTCCAGAAACTGATAGACGTCGTCATCTAAGTCGGCGCCGTCAAATGCTATTTTAAGTTCGGTAATCAATTCACCGACAGTTTGTTTTTTCTCAACTATGCGCTTCAGGATTTCTGAAGCAGCGGGATTAAGTTTGACCATGCCCTCGGGATATAACAGTACGTGGCAGTCTTGTGCAGGCTCCCATTGAAAGCGGTAGCCTAAAGCCAAGACGGGCACACTGTTTTCGGTAAATTTGGGTTCACTCATTTTTCGACATCCATACAATAAGGGGGACGGTCTTCAATATACGCCATCCACATGGAATCGAGCATGGTCCACAAAATATCCAGTTTGAACTGTAATAAATCTAAAGCGCGTTGCTGCTTTTGTCTGGTATCGCAATAATCCAGCGTAATTTGCAAGCCATGATCTACATCACGGCGAGCTTCGCTCAAACGTTTTCGAAAATAGCGATAGCCACTTTCATCAATCCACGGATACAGTTCCGGCCAGTTATCTAAACGCGCTTTGTGAATTTTAGGCGCAAACAATTCGGTTAAAGACGAGCCGGCGGCTTCCTGCCAGGGCGCACGTCGGGCAAAATTGACATAAGCATCGATGGCAAAACGAACACCCGGCAACACGTGCTCGTAAGACGTCAGTTCATCACGCGATAAACCAACCGCTTCACCCAGTTGCAGCCAGGCTTCGATGCCCCCTTCCTGACCATCAAAACCATCATGATCAAGTATCCTTTGTACCCAATGTTTACGGACCTCGGCATCTTCACAGTTAGCCATAATCGCCGCGTCTTTAATCGGAATTGCCGTCTGATAATAAAAACGGTTCGCCACCCAGCCCTGTACCTGTTTCTGATTCAGCTTACCAGTGTGCATAAGCTTATGAAACGGGTGATTGATATGATAAAACTGCTCTTTGTCGCGCAGTTTTTGCTCAAATTCTTCGCGTGACCAAAGCGTGTTATCAGCAGCCATCAGTAATTCCTTCTAATATTCCAGATCCATACCGTCATAAGCCAGTTCAATACCGGCATTATTTAATACCTGACGTTCCGGCGAATCCTCGTTAAGGATAGGGTTAGTGTTGTTAATATGGATTAAAATTTTGCGGGGCTTTTGCAAACTGTTCAAAATGCTAATTGAACCGCCTTCTTCAGACTGATTGATATGACCCATTTCGGTAGCGCGTTTATCACTAATACCTTCGCGGGACATTTCATCATCAGTCCACACCGTGCCATCCATCAAAATACAGTCTGCATCTCGCATATATTTTAGAACGTGATCTTCAACGACCCCTAAGCCCGGCGCATAAAACACATTTTTACCACTGCGGGTGTCATGAATATTAATACCAATATTGTCACCGGGAACCGTGTTATGGCGATGTGGCGAGAATGGCGGTGCTTCACTTTTCAGTGGCACAGCAGTGAATTCAAGTCCGGGCGCAGCAGGCATGGTAAACGGCACTTGATCGGTTTTCACTTCGTGCCAGTTCACACCGCGAAAATGCGACAGAATGTTGAAAATCGGAAAACCTGAGGTTAAATCTTCATTAACCGCGGCGGTACAATAAATATCCCATGGTTTGTTATGTTCACGAAGCGTTAACAGTCCAGTTGTGTGATCAATCTGAGCATCGGTAATCAAAATGGCTTTTATCGCAGTATCGCGTACTTCTCTGGCCGGTTGAATTGCCGGGAATGCATCCAGTTGTTTTTTGATATCCGGAGACGCGTTAAATAGGATCCAGTCAACGCCATCAGCACTGACGGCAATGGATGACTGGGTGCGAGGTTTTGCGTTTATCGTGCCTTCACGTACCCCTTTGCAGTTGACACAGTTGCAGTTCCATTGTGGAAAACCACCACCGGCACCGGAGCCTAAAACGTGAATATGCATAATAACCTGTCCTAAAACTTGATAAGCAAATAACAATCGGCTGAGCCGGAGAGTTCATGGTAACGCAAGCAACTGTAATCTGCCGACCAAAGATACCCAGGGCCGGAGCCCCGGGCATACATCAAAACCGATATTAACGGTTGCAGATGTACATGGTTACTTCAAAACCGAAACGCATGTCTGAATATTCTGGTTTAGTCCACATAATTAAATTCCTCTCAAAAATTTTAAAAAAATTACCAACTGAATTATTCAACTGGCGAAAATGATAATACGCAGACTGGTAAGCCTTGACGTCAGGAATAAGCCTCTTGCAGTTAGGGATTTTCCTGAAAGGACATCAGGAGGTATTGCCTGATCAAACCTAGTCTCATTTATGAGAAATTGAATAACAATATCAGATTAAAAAAGGGCCCGGTATCTTGCGACACCGGGCCCTTTTGTCGAGCTTAAGTATATTTTAGTAAATCAATATACTTGTGGTCTTACAAGCTAAATACGCTCAGAACACCACCCAGGTTAGTCCAGCTAGACAGTGCTTTGTAAGCACCAACTGCGCCCAGACCATCTGTGTCATTTTCCAAGCTTGGAATAGCCATACCGATACCAGCCCAACCACCTACACCAGACAGGATAGAAACATATTGTTTGCCATCATGTTTGTAAGTGTTGACGTTACCGATAACGCCTGATGGAGTTTTAAATCTCCACAGTTCACGACCTGATTGCGCATCAACTGCTTTCAGGTAACCTTCCAGCGTACCGTAGAACACAACATCAGAGGCAGTTGCCAAAGCACCTGACCATACTGAGAAACGTTCTGGGTTTGACCAGACGATTTTACCTTCACGTGCATCCCATGCAATGAAGTTACCCAAGTGTGTACCACCTGGTGCTGGGTACATGCTCAGTGTCGCACCAACGTATGGTTGACCGGCTACGTATTCAACTTCGAATGGTTCGTAGTCCATGCAAACATGGTTGGTTGGGACATAGAACAGGCCAGTACGTGGTGAGTACGCTGCAGGCTGTTGGTCTTTAGTACCCAATGCCGCTGGGCAGATACCAGTGGTGTTGACATCTTCACCGTTACGCGCAGTTGAGTATTTCGCTACACGATCATGCAGACCTGTTTTCAGGTTAACGCCGTTTGACCAGTTAACTGCTGGGTCATATTTCTCAGCAACCAGCAATTCACCAGAGGCACGGTCCATGGTGTAAGCAAAACCGTTACGGTCGAAATGCACCGCAGTTTTACGCATTTTACCGTTGATTTTTTGATCAGCCAGGATGACTTCGTTAACGCCGTCATAATCCCACTCATCGTATGGCGTCATTTGGTAGACCCATTTCGCCATACCTGTTTCTAAGTCACGACCGAACAGAGACATAGTCCATTTGTTGTCGCCTGGACGTTGTACTGGGTTCCAGGTAGATGGGTTACCGTTACCATAGTAGAACTGACCTAAGTCAGGATCATATGAATACCAGCCCCAAGTTGTACCACCACCAATTTTCCATTGGTCGCCTTGCCAGGTTTTCAAAGATGAATCTTTGCCAACTGGTTTCAGCATAGACATGGTGTTTTGTGGGTCAAACAACATTTCGTCATCTGGACCGGTGCTGTAAGCTCTGTACTTGACGTTACCGTCTAAGTCATAAGCTTGAACATAACCACGAACACCAAACTCACCACCTGAAATACCAACGATGATGGTGTCGTCAAAAACGTGCGCAGCAGCTGTGCTGGTTGCGCCGACTTTTGGATCGTCACGTTTGTCAGACCAAACTTCTTCACCAGTAGTCATATCCAACGCAACCAGCGTTGTGTCAGCTTGGTTCAGGAAGATTTTGCCATCAGCGTAGCTCAGACCACGGTTAACAGTGTCACAGCACATAACTGGCACAGTTTCATCGTAGTTTTGGTTTGGCTCATATTTCCATTTGATCGCGCCGTCGTTGTTCAAATCCAACGCGTAAACGATGTTAGGGAACGGTGTATGAACATACATGGTGCCATCGATAACCAGTGAGTTACCTTCGTGACCACGCAGAACACCTGTTGAGAAAGACCAGGCCATGTTCAGATCTTTGACATTGTCTTTGTTGATTTGCGTCAAAGTGCTGTAACGTTGGTTTGCGTAGTTTTGGGCAGGCATCACCCAGTTGTCATAGTTTTGTTGCATTGTAACGAGTTCATCTGCAGCGACCAGACCTGGTGCTACTAAACCCATCATTGCGATTGATAAAGTTTTCAGCTTCATGGAAGTTATCCTCTATATTATTTTCTATTCATGATGATCAGCGACAGCTGCACATTCATGAGTTATGGACT
>JBFJJO010000009.1:0-26686 GCA_041612215.1 Methylophaga sp. | reverse complement strand
GCCATTTTAATGGTTGGCAGTGAAGCCATAATGCGGGTCGCATCAGCAACCACACCGGATTTTAACGGCACATTGAGATCCTGGCGGATAAGAACACGTTTATCAGTCAGATCCAAATCAGCCATTTTTATGACAGCCATGGTAATTCCTCTCTCGTGTGTTTTTTAGTTATGTCGTCTCTAATTGATTATAGCGATTGTCCGCCATAAAAAAAGGCTACCTTACGGTAGCCTTTTTTTTAACAATCTGTCATCCACTTAACCGGCTACATGAGCAACAAGGCGCATCATATTGCAGGTATAGCCATATTCGTTGTCATACCAGGCCACCACTTTGACAAAGGTGCTGTCCAGCGCAATGCCGGCACCAGCGTCAAAATTCGACGGTGCAGTATGACCGCGGAAATCTGTTGATACAACATTGTCTTCGGTATAGCCAAGTACACCTTTCAGTTCACCTTCAGCAGCCGTTTTCATCGCCGCACAGATATCGGCATAGCTGGCATCTTTTTCTAGTTCGACCGTTAAATCCACTACAGAAACATCAGAAGTTGGCACCCGGAAAGCCATGCCGGTTAATTTACCGTTAAGGCTGGGTAATACTTTACCAACTGCTTTAGCTGCACCTGTGGACGATGGAATAATGTTTTCCAGAATACCGCGACCACCACGCCAGTCTTTCATTGACGGGCCATCAACCGTTTTCTGGGTCGCTGTCGCCGCATGTACTGTGGTCATCAAGCCGCGTTTGATACCAAATTTATCATGTAGTACCTTGGCGACCGGTGCCAGCGCGTTGGTCGTGCAGGATGCTGCTGAGACGATCGCTTCGCCTTTGTAAGTATCATGATTGACGCCGTAAACAAACATTGGCGTGTGATCTTTGGAGGGGGCTGATTGCACGACTTTTTTAGCGCCGGCAATAATATGCGCCTGGCAGGACTCTTCGGTCAGAAAAAATCCCGTACATTCAATAATCAGTTCGGCACCAACTTCAGCCCATTTTAAATCGGCTGGATCACGTTCCGCAGTGACGCGGATGGTTTTGCCGTTAACCAGTAAATGTCCATCTTTAACGCTGACCTCACCGTCAAAACGGCCATGCACAGAGTCATATTGCAGCATATACGCCAGATATTCCGGATCCAGTAAATCATTAATAGCGACAACTTCAATTTCCGGGAAGTCTTTCACTGCAGCGCGAAACGCCATGCGGCCGATACGGCCAAAGCCGTTTATACCTACTTTAATGGTCATCGTCGTTCCTTTAATTTTTAATTTGTAATCTCATCGCTGTTATCGCCTTGGCAATAACACAAATCAGACCACAATCTAATTAACAAAAAAAATGGCCAGCCGTTATTACTCGGCTGGCCATTTAGATTTAGCCTGTCATATCAGCGAACTGAATTACAGTACTGATTTGACGGTTTTCACAACATTTTCGACAGTAAAGCCGAAGTGTTTCATCAAATCACCACCCGGTGCAGATTCACCGAAGGTGTTGATACCGACACTGCCGCCTTCCAGACCAACATATTTAGCCCAGAAATCAGTCACACCGGCTTCAATAGAAACACGCTTGACACCTGGTGTTAAGACGCTGTCTTTGTAGGCTTGATCCTGACGGTCAAAGACATTAGTTGATGGCATTGAAACCACACGTGCATTGACGCCTTCTGCTTTCAGCGCCTCTTGCGACTTAACCGCCAGATCCACTTCCGAGCCGGTAGCGATCAGAATGACATCGGCTTTACCGCCTTCGGCTTCTGATAACACATAAGCACCTTTACGAATGGCAGCAAAGTCAGCCGCATCGTGTTTACGACCAGGAATACCCTGACGGCTCAGCACCAGACTAGTTGGGCCATCCATACGCTCAACGGCAGCAGTCCAGGCAATCGCAACTTCAGTTTCATCAGAAGGACGCCATACATCCATGTTCGGAATGTAACGCAGACCCGCTGTGTTTTCGATTGGCTGATGCGTCGGACCATCTTCACCCTGACCGATTGAATCATGCGTCAATACCGCAACGGTACGGATTTTCATCAAGGCAGCCATACGCAGGGCTGATTTAGCATAGTCAGAGAACATATGGAAAGTACCGCCGTAAGGCAGTAAACCACCGTGCAAGGCCATACCATTCATGATGGCAAACATACCAAACTCACGAACACCGTATGAAATGTAGTTACCCATCTCTTTACCAGACACATGTTTAAAGCTTGAACAGCTGGTCAGGTTAGAACCGGTTAAGTCAGCAGAGCCACCCAGAAATTCTGGCAGGGTTGGTGCCAAAGCAGCGATAACGTTTTGTGACGCTTTACGTGATGCAACGCTTTCTGCTTTGTCATTCAGATCAGCAATGACTTTTGCTGATGCTTGTTTCCAGTCAGCCGGTAATTCACCAGCCATACGGCGTTTGAATTCTGCAGCCAATTCCGGATGCGCTTTTTCATAAGCAGCAAATTTTTCATTCCAGGCAGCTTCAGCAGCATTACCTTTGTCTTTTGCATTCCAGCCAGCATAGACATCTTCCGGAATCACAAATGGCTCATATTCCCAACCCAGTTCTTTACGAGTCAGTGCAACTTCTTCTTCACCCAACGCTGCACCATGGCAGTCGTGGCTGGCAGATTTGTTTGGTGAACCAAAACCGATGATGGTTTTGCAGCAAATCAATGAAGGTTTGTCAGTAACTTTTTTCGCTGCTTCAATCGCTTTATTGATGGCATCTGAATCATGGCCATCAACAGATTGAACGTGCCAGCCGTAAGCTTCAAAACGCTTAACCGTGTCATCGGTATACCAGCCATCGATATGACCGTCGATAGAAATGTTGTTGTCATCCCAGAATGCGATCAGGTTACCCAGCCCCCAGGTACCGGCCAAAGCGCAAGCTTCATGAGAAACACCTTCCATCAAGCAGCCATCCCCCATGAATACATAGGTATGGTGGTTAACGATGTCATGGCCTGGTTTGTTGAACTGATCAGCCATCAATTTTTCAGCCATAGCAAAACCAACACCGTTGGTAATACCCTGGCCTAATGGGCCGGTTGTCGTTTCAATACCTGGCGCGTAACCATATTCAGGGTGACCGGCACATTGTGAATGCAATTGACGGAATGTTTTCAACGATTCCATCGGCAGCTCATAGCCGCTAAGGTGCAACAATGAGTAAATCAGCATAGAACCGTGGCCATTCGACAGAATGAAACGGTCACGATCAGCCCATTTCGGGTTGTTCGGGTTGTGTTTCAGGTGGTCGTTCCACAACACTTCGGCGATATCCGCCATACCCATAGGCGCGCCCGGGTGACCCGAATTCGCTTTTTGCACTGCGTCCATGCTGAGCGCACGGATCGCATTTGCTAAATGTCTGCGTGTAGCCATTATAAAAGTTCTCCTGTTAAAAAAATTATGCCGCTCGCCATTTAATCGAGCAGCCCATACTGGGAATTTGCGCGGCCGGACCCTGCCCGGTTAAAGCCACTTGTTGCATGGCTTCAAATAAATCTCGACGCGCATTCGCTGGCGCAGCTTCTTTGCGGCTAGCGTCCAGACGGCCCCTATATTGCAGTTGTAAATCTTGGTTGTAGCCGAAAAAATCCGGCGTGCAAACCGCGCCATAAGCTTTGGCAACGTCTTGCGATTCATCATATAAATACGGAAATGGAAAATTATATTCTGCCGCAATGCGTTGCATATTATCCAAGGAATCTTCCGGATAATCTGTCACATCATTGGCAGAAATTGCCACGGCATTGATACCCAGTATTTTTAAATCGCGGGTATCACGCACCAGCCTGTCCAAAACCGCTTGTACATACGGGCAATGGTTGCAAATAAACATTACCAACAAGCCTTTTTCACCACGGCATTTGTCCAAAGTCCAAATGTCGCCGTCGGTGCCAGGCAATGCAAAATCAATTGCCGGTTTGCCAAATTCGCAAATAGGCGTCTGTGTACTGACCATTAACTTCCGCTCGTGTTATTTAACCGTTATCCCGCTGACAAATTGCTGCGGAAAAGCGCTTGTCTGAATCCACTTGCAACGCGGGATAGTACCAGAAAAATGCCTTTTGGCGAAATGCATTAAACAACATTATTTACCAGATCCCAAGTCGCTGCCACTACAAAATGCTGCGCAAATTCAGCAGCTTGCACGTTAGCGTCACAGGCATTTCAGCAGGGACATTCACGCTACAGCGCTTTTATGCATGCTTTGCTTTATCCGCCACGCGGTAATCGCTACTATGTATGAATTGCTTTTTTAAAAGTCAGGATAACGCGTGGCCCGAAAATCGTCATCACGTCAAACTACTAAACGAAGTTTTTTTGGCCGATTATTGCGCAGTAAATGGCTGCGCTGGCTATTGATTTCTCTGGTTGCTGTCAGTGTCATTGGTTTGTGGCTGATGGACCGGCATATTCGTGCTGAATTTGAGGGCAAACGCTGGGCGCTGCCGGCCAAAGTATTTGCAAGGCCATTAGAGCTTTATGCCGGTACCCCCCTATCGATTAATGATTTAAAGATTGAACTGCAAGCGCTCGGTTATCAATTTACAGATTCGCCACAAAAACCCGGTCAGGCCAGTATCACTTCAACACGTGCCATCATTGCCAGTCGTGGTTTTAACTGGGCTGATGAACAAGAGCCAGCGCAACAACTGCTGCTCGACTTTTCCGGCAACGAACTTAACCAGATATTTAATACTGCAGGCGAACAACTGACTTTGGTGCGGTTGGAGCCAGCACTGATTGGCGGTATCTATCCGCTTAATAATGAAGACCGGGATCTGATTCAGCTCAACGATGCGCCTGATGCCCTTGTTGATGCCTTGATCGCTATCGAAGATCAGGACTTTTACCGTCACTTTGGCATTTCACTCAAAGGTATTGCCCGTGCTATGTGGGCTAATATTCAGGCCGGTGCTTTTGTGCAAGGCGGCAGTACACTGACTCAGCAGCTCATTAAAAACTTCTATCTGACTGCCGATCGGACGTTACTGCGCAAGCTGATGGAGCTGCCAATGGCGTTACTGCTGGAATATCACTACAGCAAAGACGAAATTCTCGAAGCCTATTTAAATGAAGTGTATTTAGGTCAGGACGGCAATCGTGCGGTTCATGGCTTTGGCCTTGGTGCGCATTATTATTTTGCGCAGCCCTTGCAGGAGTTACAACTGCAGCATCATGCACTGCTCGCTGGCATGGTCAAAGGCCCGTCGTATTTCGATCCGCGCCGGCATCCGGAACGTGCCAAACAGCGCCGGGATCTGGTACTGAAAGTACTACTTGATGAAGACAAAATTACCGAGACTGATTATCTACTGGCGGTGAATGCACCGCTGGGGGTCGTCGCTAAAGGCACCTTAACCAAAGAGGCATATCCTGCTTATCTGGATCTGGTGAAACGGCAGCTGCGTCAGGAATACGTCGATGAAGATTTAAATTCTGAAGGCTTGCAGATTTTTACCAGTCTGGACCCAATCAGCCAGCGCAAAGCCGAAACGGCGCTGACTACCACCATTGATAATCTACAACAACAACATGGTGAAAAACTGGCTGATCTGCAGGGCAGCATGGTGGTCACCGACCCACAAACTGGCGAAGTGCTGGCAATCATTGGTGACCGGCGCACCCGTTATCAGGGCTTTAACCGTGCTTTGGATGCCAAACGGCCAATGGGCTCACTGGTCAAACCGGCGGTTTTTTTAACGGCGCTGGAAAATGGCTATACGCTGGCGAGTCCGGTTGATGATTCACCTTATAGACTGGAATTACCGAATGGCGATGTCTGGGAACCAGAAAACTATGATCGTCAGTCACACGAGAATATTTTGCTGATTGATGCGCTGACACATTCCTATAATCTTGCCACCGCGCGGTTGGGGATGACGCTGGGCCTTGATAAAGTGATTGCCACCTTAAAACGGCTGGGCGTGGATAAAACGCTGCAACCCTATCCCTCCCTGCTCTTAGGTGCACAAAGCCTGTCAACATTGGAAATGGCCGCGATGTATCAAACCATTGCTGCCGGAGGCTTTCAAATTCCGCCACGTGCCATTCGTAGTGTCAGTGATGCCGAGGGCAAAAGCTTGTCCCGATATCCCTTTAAATTGCAGCAAACCATTGCGCCACAACCCATATTTCTAGTGCAAACAGCCCTGCAGGAAGTAATGCGCACCGGCACGGGTCGTTATGCCGCTACACAATTACCGGCCGGTACCCGCGTTGCAGGCAAAACAGGCACATCTGATGATCAGCGTGATAGCTGGTTTGCCGGTTACAGTGCCAATCGTCTGGCCGTGGTCTGGCTGGGCCTGGATAATAATCAGAGCCTGCCATTTACCGGTTCCGGCGGTGCTTTACCAGCTTGGACCCGTTACATGGCCAGCGAATCCTTACTGACGCTGGATAACATACCGCCAGCCAATATCGACTATGCTTGGGTGGACACACAATCTGGCAAATTAAGTGATCAACACTGCGAAAATGTCCGCCAATTACCGTTTATTAATGGTACTCAGCCACTTGAACAATCACACTGCGTGACGACACAGCTGCAACAGCGTGATGAAAATCCGGTACAAAAATCAATCGATTGGATAAAAGGTTTATTTAACTAATGGCAACATTGACTGGAAAACTCCGACTGCTACTGGCATTACTGATGTTGGCAGGTTTATCAGCTTGCAGCACATCGCCTGTGTATGCCCCACCGGTGGAAAGCCGCACCGAACCACCAGAACAACAGCAGCCTGCTAAAGCTCCACAAGCAGAACCATCGGAGCCGGCCGCACAGACCAGTGGCATTGAAGATACGCCTGAAGCGATTGAAGAAAGCGCGCCAGCACCGGCAACGCCATTTCGTTCTAAGCCTGCCGTGATTGCTCTGCTGGGCAGTGCCCGCGCAGCACAGCGGGATGGTGATTTGCAAAAAGCGCAGACTGATTTACAACGTGCGCAGCGAATTGCGCCGCGCGATCCCAATATCTATTTCGAATTAGCCGACACCCATTACAAGATGCAGGAATATCAACTTGCCGAGCAAGTTGCGCTGAAAGGTGTTTCAGTGGCGGGACAGGATCGGATTTTATTGCGTAAATTTTGGCTGCTGATAAGTGAAATCCGCTATGCCAGTGGTAACAGTGCCGGTGGTCAGCAAGCCGAGCAGCAGGCTGACCAGTATTAGGACTTGTTTATCTTTCAAATCCATCCCTGCTGGCGGCTATTTTTTGTGTCCGGAAAAGCGGAAATCGCGCCGTGCAGTTACCCTAGATAAGCGATTGATAACTCAGTCGGGCGCAAAAAGTAGTCCCAGCCCTTCGGCTTGTTAAAACCTAGTTACGTAAATCCAGTACATCCTGCATATCAAATAAACCGGTTTGCCGCTCGGCCAACCAGCTTGCTGCACGCATCGCGCCATAGGCAAAAGTCATACGGCTGGAGGCTTTATGGGTAATTTCCAAGCGTTCGCCTTCGGCAGCAAATAATACCGTGTGATCACCAACCACATCACCGGCCCGCACCGTTGCAAAACCAATGCTCTGCCGATCCCGTTCACCGATACGGCCTTCACGGCCATAAATGGCACAATCTTTTAAATTACGGCCCAACGCGTCAGCGACCACTTCGCCCATTCGTAATGCCGTGCCGGAAGGTGCATCAACTTTATGACGGTGATGAGCTTCAATAATTTCAATATCAACACTGTCGCCAAGCACCCGCGCCGCCAGATCCAATAATTTAAGTGATAAATTGACGCCTACACTCATATTAGGCGCCAAAATGGTGGCGATATTAGCGGCAGTGTTGTCGATAGCTTGTTTTTGTGCTTCATCAAAACCCGTGGTGCCAATGATCGGCCGGCATTGGTTCTGCGCACAATATGGCAGTAACGCCATGGTCACTTCTGGCAGCGTGAAATCAATAATGATATCGGCAATTTGGGTCGCAGCTGCGACATCATGGCTTATAACAACGCCCAGTCTACCCATACCGGCAAGTTCACCGGCATCCACGCCAATCAGGCTGGAGTCGGCGCGATCAATCGCTGCTGCCAGTTGCAAACCCTCAGTCTCTTTGACTGCCTGAATCAGGCATCGGCCCATCCGTCCGGCGGCACCATTAATGGCAACTTGAATAGCCATGAAGCTTCCTCATCTGGCCTTAAACGGCCTTAAAACAGTGAATACTGACGGCAACATAGCCGCTCAGCATCGGCTTGGCAAATCGCTTTATTCAAAAAAGCGTTTAACGCCATCCAGCCAGGACTCATGTTTAGGGTTATGAGTACTACCGGTGCCTTCCAGCGTTTCGGCAAATTCTTCCAGTATTTCTTTCTGACGTTTGGATAATTTTACCGGCGTCTCAACAATGACCCGACATAACAAGTCACCCGTGACGCCACTGCGCACCGATTTGACCCCTTTGTTTTTCAGGCGGAACTGCTGACCGGTCTGTGTACCTTCAGGAATTTTCAGCACGGCTTTGCCTTCCAGAGTAGGCACTTCCAAGTCACCGCCAAGAGATGCAACGACAAAGTTGATCGGTACATCGCAAAACAAATTATTACCATCACGGGTAAATACATCGTGGCGTTTCACCGACACTTCGACATACAAATCACCAGCCGGTGCACCACGGGAACCCGCTTCACCTTCGCCGCTCAAACGGATCCGATCACCGGTATCGACACCGGCAGGGACTTTGACCGACAGGGTTTTATGCTCCTGCACGACGCCTTCGCCATGACAGTCACCACACGGTTCCTGGATCATTTTGCCAGTACCGCGACAATGCGGGCAGGCTTGCTGAACGGTGAAAAAACCTTGCTGAATTCTGACCTGCCCATGACCACCACAAGTGGAACAGGTGACTGGCTGTGTACCTTTTTTAGCACCACTGCCATCGCAGGTTGTACATTCAACATGTACCGGAATACGAATTTTAGCTGTGGTGCCAGAGACCGCTTCTTCCAGCGTTAAGTCCAGCCGGTAACGCAAGTCGGCACCACGGAAACTCTGGGCACCGCCACCACCTCCACCGAAAATATCGTTAAAGACATCGCCAAAGATATCGCTGAAACCACCGGCGCCACCACGGAATCCGCCACCACCGGCACTGCCATCAACACCAGCATGGCCAAATTGATCATAAGCCGTGCGTTTTTGGTTATCAGATAAAACCTCATAGGCTTCTTTGACATCCTTAAATTTCGCTTCGGCAGTAGCATCATCCGGATTCCGATCCGGATGATATTTCATCGCCATGCGCCGATAGGCTTTTTTAATTTCCGCCTCGGTGGCATTTCGGGAAATCCCCAGCAACTCGTAATAATCTTGTTTGGCCATGGTTCGCTTTATTGTTATTCCTGAAACAAAACAGGCGCAGGGTCATGCCTGCGCCTATTTTTTTAACGATGTGGTTGTTTACTGTTTTTTGTTGTCATCGACTTCTTCAAACTCAGCATCCACGACATCATCACCTTGTGCTTTTTCCTCGCTGTCGGCGCCTGCGTCACCGGCTTCGGCATTTTCAGCATAAGCACGCTCGGCAAGCTTCGCGGCTGCTTCAGATAAAGCATTGGTTTTAGCTTCGATATCGTCTTTGTCTTCGCCTTTGATCGCTGATTGCAGTTCTTCAACAGCCGCTTCGATCTTGGCTTTTTCGTCAGCATCGACTTTATCACCCAGATCTTTCAGCGATTTAGTCGTCGCATGAATCAGACCATCTGCTTGGTTACGGGCAGTGACCAACTCGTGGAATTTACGGTCTTCGTCAGCATGTGCTTCGGCATCTTTGACCATTTTTTCTACTTCATCGTCGCTCAGACCGCTTGATGACTTAATAACAATCGACTGTTCTTTGCCGGTTGCCTTATCTTTGGCAGAGACATTCATAATACCGTTAGCATCGATATCGAAAGTTACTTCGATTTGCGGTACACCGCGTGCTGCCGGCGGAATGTCGGCCAAATCAAAGCGGCCCAGTGATTTATTGGCAGAAGCCATTTCCCGCTCACCTTGCAGTACGTGAATGGTCACTGCCGGCTGGTTATCTTCAGCGGTAGAAAACACTTGATTGGCTTTGGTCGGAATGGTGGTATTTTTTTCAACAAGTTTAGTCATCACACCGCCCATGGTTTCGATACCCAGGCTCAACGGAGTAACGTCAAGCAACAAGACATCTTTCACATCACCAGCCAAAACACCTGCCTGAATCGCAGCACCAACGGCAACGGCTTCATCAGGGTTCACGTCACGGCGCGGATCCTTGCCGAACATTTCTTTAACCGCTTCCTGTACTTTCGGCATCCGGGTCTGACCACCGACCAGAATCACGTCGTTGATATCAGAGATTTTCAGACCGGCATCTTTCAGTGCCATTTTGCATGGCTCCATGCTGCGAGCAATCAAATCTTCAACCAGTGATTCCAGTTTGGCACGGGTCAGACGGATTTCCATATGTTTAGGACCCGAAGCATCAGCCGTGATATACGGCAGATTTATGTCGGTTTGTGAACTGGATGACAGCTCAATCTTGGCTTTTTCAGCGGCATCTTTCAAACGCTGTAATGCCAGCGGATCTTTGCCCAGATCAACGCTCTGATCTTTCTTAAATTCTGCAACCAAATAATCGATAATGCGTTGATCGAAATCTTCACCACCGAGGAAGGTATCACCGTTGGTGGCCAGCACTTCAAACTGGTGCTCACCTTCAATATCAGCGATTTCAATGATTGATACGTCGAACGTACCACCACCTAAGTCATAAACAACAACGGTTGAATCACCGCGTTTTTTGTCCATGCCATAAGCAAGGGCTGCCGCAGTTGGCTCGTTGATGATACGTTTGACTTCTAGACCAGCGATTTTACCGGCGTCTTTGGTTGCCTGACGTTGTGAATCGTTGAAGTAAGCCGGCACGGTAACAACCGCTTGGGTAACTTCTTCACCGAGGAATTCCTCAGCGGTTTTTTTCATTTTCATCAACACACGGGCTGAAATTTCTGGTGGTGCCATTTTCTTTTCATTGGCCATCACCCATGCATCGCCGTTATCGGCTTCGACGATTTTATACGGCACCATGTCGATGTCACGCTGCACGACATCTTCTTTGAATTTACGGCCAATCAGACGCTTAATACCGTACAGGGTATTTTTCGGGTTGGTGACTGCCTGACGTTTGGCTGATTGACCAACCATCACTTCGCCATCTTTGTTAAATGCCACAATAGATGGCGTCGTCCGATCACCTTCACTATTTTCGATGACGCGGGCTTTGCCGTCTTCCATCACCGCGACGCAGGAGTTCGTTGTTCCTAAGTCGATACCAATAATTTTAGCCATAGTTATTTGTCTCCATCATGCTTGAATTCATACTGGCTGGGCCAGCTGTTGATATTTAAATGGGGCGAAGCGTTTTAAATTTCAAGCCCCTGCTTTTAATAAGCTTATTGCGCGACCACCACCATCGCCGGCCGTAACAGGCGACCGTTAAAGCGGTAACCCTTTTGCATTACGTTAATCACAGTGTTGGCTTCAACGCCTTCGGCGGGTTGCATGGCAACCGCCTGATGCAGTTCTGGGTCAAACGGCTCGTTTTGTGGATCGACCGCTTCCAATCCGAACTTGCCGATTGAGTTGAGCAGCAACTTCAAGGTCATATCCATGCCTTCGCGGACTTTTTCAACATTGGCATCTTCATCCTTCGCGGCGTTGATACCCAGCTCCAGACTGTCGCAAATCGGCAGTAATTCGTTGACGAATTTATCCAACGAATGTTTGTGCGCGTTTTCTAAATCGCGGCTATGACGGCGGCGCATGTTTTCTAAATCGGCACGGGCACGCAGCAGCTCATTCCAATGTTCGTCAGCTTTATTGCGGGCATCTTCCAGCAATTTAGTCATGTCCGGCGTTTCAGGCGCCGAGTCTTCACTGGCAACATCGGTCTGCGTTTCTGGAGATTCCGGCATATCGGCTGCCGATTCGTCTACTGTGTTTTGTTTATCTTCTTGGCTCATGATCAACCCATTTCTGCATTACTCAAGGTAAGCAGGAGTTGGGGGCCAAAAATTGCTTTTCAAGCGCGATGACTGATTTTTTTCAGATTTTTAACTTTTTTACTGTGCTATTAAGACGATTTCAGCCAGACGCACTTGCCGCTGCTGGCTTGTTGCAGCTTCTCAAGCATGGCGTCGTGAGCGGCTAATTCTTCGGTATTGGCTTTGATGACTTTGATAGCTTTCTGACTGCCAGCGCTAATGGTATTGTCTGAATGTGAATGTTCCTGTGGCAGTGCCTGTTCGGCAGCCAACGATAGACTGACCTGACCACCAGTCATCGCCAGATATACATCGGCCAAGATCTCGGCATCAAGCAAAGCGCCATGGAGTTGGCGGTTAGTATTGTCTACGTCATAACGTTTACATAAGGCATCAAGATTATTTTTCTGGCCGGGATGCCGGTCGCGAGCCATTTTTAAGGTATCCAGCACCGTGCTAATCGCTTTAACACTGTTGTGCTGCCCAGGGATTTTGCCTAGCTCATGATCCAAAAAACCAACGTCAAACGGCGCGTTGTGGATAATCAGTTCCGCGCCATCAATAAAAGCCAGAAATTCATCGGCAATATCAGCAAACAGGGGTTTGTCAGCGAGAAATTCCGGGGTAATGCCGTGCACTTCCATGGCGCCTGCATCAATATCCCGCTCAGGATTGATGTATTGATGAAAATTCTGGCCGGTAAGTCTGCGATTAATGATTTCCACACAGCCGATTTCTATAATGCGGTGATCATCTGCAGTCGACAGACCGGTAGTTTCGGTATCAAGTACGACCTGACGTTTTATCGAATTTTCAGCCATGTTTTACCTTACTTTTTGAGGGTTTCACGAGCAGCAACGGCCAATTGATCGGCACGTTCGTTTTCGGCATGGCCAGTATGACCACGCACCCATTGCCATTCAAGCTGATGCTTGGCAGCAGCGGCTTCCATGCGTTGCCACAGATCGGCATTTTTGACCGGTTGTTTACTGGCGGTGCGCCAGTTTTTGGCTTTCCAGCCCGGCAGCCATTCCGTCATGCCTTTCATCACATATTGTGAATCAGTGGTAACGGTCACTTTACATGGCCGTTTAAGTGCTTCGAGGCCGGCAATCACGGCCATCATTTCCATACGGTTATTGGTGGTATCTTTTTCAGCGCCGGCCAATTCTTTCTCGGTATTTTTGGCGCGCATCACCACACCCCAGCCACCCGGCCCCGGATTACCACTGCAGGCCCCATCAGTAAATATTTCAACGTGATCCATATTGTCCTTGTCGTGTCACCGCTTTACCGGCCATACCAGCATTGGGGAATAAATTAGGTCTTGTCCACTGACTACGCAATGGTGTCACCAAAAAACGTCTTTTTTTAGCAACGATGACTGTTATCGCGCCGAAATATGGCCAAAAACGTGGGCCAAATCTTGCCATAAACTGGCTGTTAGACCACTTGCCAGTATGGTTTACCGGCAGTTGATACATAAATGCGCGCCGCTCGACGACCTCAAAATCGAGCAATGTCAGCCAATCCGTCAACCGCCAGCGACTGAAAAAATGTCCGCGCCAGGGCTGTTTGCTGCGCCAGCTGAATAAACGGCGCAGCCCCCATAAACTCAGCGGGTTAAACACAAAAAGCACAATACTGCCATCATCACTGAGGATCCGGTCCGCTTCGCGTAACAACTGATGGGGCGTCTCGGCAAATTCCATGGCATGGGAAACAATTAACTGATCAACAGTTCCCGATTTAAACGGCAAAAACTGGCTATCCGCCTGTAATTGCCCCTGCTCATCCAGCCAAGCCTGATAACAAGGTCTTGTAAACTTAGGCAAAATTCGCTCGCCGCCACCGATTTGCAACTGAAAGTAGCCGGTAAATCCCGGCGAATGACGCTGTAACCAGTGTTTTTCAGCCGCCAGCACTTGCATTCCCAGTGGACTTTGCCACCAGGCTGTCATCTGCTGCTGTACTGTCTTATCATGGTTCATAAATTTCCAGGAGCTTAATGTGTCAGTGCATGCCGTTGCGGCATTTAACGATAATTATATCTGGCTGATCCAATCTGCGCAGAATCGACAGGCGCTGATTGTTGATCCCGGTGATGCACAGCCAGTTCTGGCGGCGTTGCAACACCTGGATCTGACGCCGGCCGCTATTTTGATAACCCACCACCACCATGACCATACCGGTGGTATTGCCCCATTACGCCGGCAATTCAATATACCGGTTTATGGTCCGGCCGCTGAACAAATCAGTGGTATTACCGATACCTTAAGTGCCGGTGACATATTGCGCCTGGATGATTTTGCTGAAGCTTCGGTTTTGGATACTGGCGGTCACACCCCGGGCCATATCAGTTATCTGATGGCCAGCAAGCTATTTTGTGGTGACACCCTGTTTGCCGGTGGTTGTGGTCGGCTGCTGGGTGGCACTGCTGATCAGTTATTTGCCTCATTACAGCAGATAACAAAGCTGCCGGACAGCACTGAAATTTACTGTGCCCATGAATATACGCTGGCCAATTTACAGTTTGCACTGGCGGTTGAGCCAGGTAATACTGCCTTACAACAGCGCTTTTCAGATACTCAGGCAATGCGGACAGCCAGTCAGCCCACCGTCCCGTCAACTTTGGCACTGGAAAAAGCCACTAACCCTTTTTTACGCTGCCATATCACTGCGGTAAAACACGCTGCCGAAGCCCAGGCAGGCAGAGAATTAAATCGTCCACTGGCTGTTTTCAAAGTGCTGCGGCAATGGAAAGATAATTTTAAAACGCTTTGATTCAACTCAATAAGCTTATGGATTATAACGCTCCTGATTACCCTTGCCCTTGTCTTTGCCGGGGCCCTTACCCTTATCGCCTTTTCCCGGACCGCCCTTGCTTTGATAGAGCTTTCGCGGCACTTTGCCATCATCACGGTACCAGCGGCCATTAATTTTTGGTGAAAATTGCCAGTAACCATCGTAGTAACGGTAATAGTGTTTATCCCAGAAATAATAATCCGGGCGACCAACCACGATATAAACACCCAGCCCTGAGTCAAACATCAGGTCATGATAATGCTTATGGCGATAACCATGCGCCGGTGCATGCGGTGGCGGTCCGCCTCGTGAATAATCGGGTTCGTTGTATCGCTGGTTCGCACAACCAGTTGCCAGCATTGGTTCCAGTTATATCGCAAAAATCAATATTCTTTTGATCTTCACGCCCTGCCAAAAACAGTATTAACTTATGCGCCTGCCGGATGCTGTCCTAGCTGTTGGTTTAAGTGTAACTCCATTTGCGGGAATGGGATGATAATGTCATTTGCATCAAAAGCCAGTTTGACCTGCTCTAATATTTCGGCTTTGGCCACACCAAAATCAGCGCTATTTACCCACGGCCAGACCACAAAATTCACACTGTTATCGGCCAGCTCACTCACCCGAATAATCGGCGCCGGTTCGCTCAGTACCATCGGATGGTTGCTGATAATCTCGGTGAGGATTTGCTTGGCTTTAAGCAAATCGCTGTCATAACTGATGCCAAACACCATATCGACTCGACGGGTGTCACGGGCCGAATAATTGGTAATGGTGTCTGCATAAATCTGGCCATTGGGCACCGTCACTTCACGGTTGTCAGTAGTACGCATAATCGTGCTGAAAATGCTGATTTTCTCAACAATACCCATAACACCAGCGACGTCTATAAAATCGCCCAGCTTGAACGGCCTATTTATGATGAGCATCACACCGGCGGCAAAATTCTGCAGTGAGTCTTTTAATGCCAACCCAACAGCCAGACCAGCAGCACCTAATACCGCGATCATCGAAGTGGTGTTAACGCCCAATTGATCCAGCGCGGCAATGATGACAAAGATCAGCAGCACCACATTAGCAATGGTGCTGATAAAGTTAATCAGAATGGGATCCATATCGCCGCGAACCATCAGTTTGCGAACCATTTTCATCAGCCAGCGCACCACCACGCGACCAATTACGACGATGGCAATCGCCAGCAAAATATTAAGCAGCAAATCACCAATTAAACTTCCACTTTGCATGTTTAAGTCCTCTGTTGAAGGGTTTTGACAATGTCGCGAATCAACGCGGGCCCTTGATAAATCAGGCCACTGTAGATTTGTACCAGTGCAGCGCCAGCATCGAGTTTAGCCTTGGCATCTTCGCCACTATTGATACCGCCTGCGGCAATAATCGGCATCTCAGCCGGCAGCGCCTGACGAAACTGCCTCACGATTTCCGTCGACTTGGCAAACACAGGCCGCCCACTTAAACCGCCCGCCTCTTCAGCATGTTTTAGACCACTGACAGCATCACGATCCAGCGTGGTATTGGTGGCAATAACCGCATCCAGCTGAAAACGACTGAAAGTATCAGCCAGCTGTAACAGTTCTTCGGCCGTTAAATCCGGCGCCACTTTGACGGCCATTGGTACATAACGTTCATATTTTTCCGCCAAATCAGCCTGACTGTTTTTTAACGCAGCTAACAAGTCATCCAACGCTTTGCCAAACTGCAAACTACGCAGACCCGGTGTATTTGGTGAGGAGATGTTAATGGTTATGTAATCGGCATGGGCATAGACCTTGCCAAGCCCAATCAAATAATCATCCAACGCCTTTTCGACCGCCGTATCAAAGTTTTTTCCGATATTGATACCTATTTTAACGTTCGTCTGAGCGATCTGCACTTGTTCGAGCAAATGCGTAACACCAAGATTATTAAAGCCCATTCGATTGATAATTGCCTCGGCTTCTGGCAGTCGAAACATGCGCGGCCGGGTATTGCCGGGTTGCGGCCTCGGTGTCACGGTACCAACTTCAACAAAGCCAAAGCCAAGCAACGCTAAGGCTTCTAAATAATCAGCATTTTTATCGAGCCCGGCTGCCAGACCTACTGGATTAGCAAAATCAATACCCATCACCCTGACGGGTTTAACCAGTGGTTTAGGCATCAGTAATTTCAACAGACCGGTTAATTCCAGCCATTTGAGCGAATTCAGACCCAGATGATGCGCTGTCTCGGCATCCAGTCGAAACAGCAGGTCACGTAATAATGGATAAATATTCATAGATTTAATGCTACCTGATAACCCGCAAATTTACGGATATTGAGTACGCCACTGTCAAGCAACAGATATTGGCCTTTGATACCCTGTAGCACACCTTCTATTTGGGGCGTTTTATCAAAATTCAGTGCTTTTATTTTGTCTGGATACCTCAGTACCGGATATTGAATCGATACCATATTCTCAGCTGGTAACAGGGCAATGGCGCCCTGCTCAAACTGTGCTTGCAAAGCCGCTATATCAGCAGCGCACTCCTGCATCAGACGATCCCGCTGCGCTGGCAAATCCATTGGTTCAGCATCACCTTTCAACATTTTCCGCCAATCAGTGCGATCTGACACATGCTGTTTAAAAAGCACCTCCACCAGGCCTGACTGATAACGGCTTTTTACCCGAAATATCGGTAACGCCTGGGTCGCACCTTGATCTATCCAGCGTGTTGGTATCTGGCCAATGCGGGTAATACCAACCTTCAGACCAGAACTGTTGGCCAGGTAGACAATATGATCCTGCATACACACTGACAAACCCCATTCTGGTTCCCGGCAAGTACCTTTATCGAAATGGCAGATTTCCGGCTTCATAAAACATAAATCGCACTGTGCCAGCTTTTGTGAACAGGGGAAACAAAAGCCGCCGCTATAGCTTTTATTGGTTTTGCGCTGACAATTTTGGCAGTGAATCGCGCCGGCATAGGTAAGTTGAAGTGGTTGGCCAATCAACTCATGCATCGCCACCTGATTATGGTCCAGAGACAGGTGGTACTGCGCGCGGCCATCGGCCGGCAAAATCGCCTGCATCTTGCTCAGTTGCCCTTCAAATATTGCCACATTCTGCTCCTGTAAAAACAGCGCTTAGTTTACCTGAGCAGGCAGACATCTGCTTTTTGACGGTGGCGAAAAACTTTAAGCGCATTTGCCGCAAACCTGCACTTTCAAATCGTAAACTAATGTAAAAGCGTTTAATGGTCTGCCCCGTTTTTATAAGACATTGCCATGACAAGACAATATTGTGGCTGGCATACCTTGGCAAATTGGCGTATAAACTGAACGCAATTAAATACTTAGATCCCTAAGATGAAGCGACATGTTAAATCTTAAAAGGCTGATGTGGCCGCTATTAATCGCCCTGATTGTGGGGAGTTCCGGTTGTAGCACTACCATTAAAAAAACCGAAATCACCAGTACCGGCGAAGCGGATCTGATCCTGACAAAACGCCCCGCCAACTGGCAGCGCAACCATTTGGTTGAGTTGTCCCCCCAAGAACTGGATTTGCGACTATTTGAAACCCCGGAAGAAATCGTCGTTGATGACCTCTGGCAACGTCTTCGCAGTGGTTATGGCATATCTGATTACCGAGTATTACATCCCGAAACCCATACGCGCCTGTCATGGTTTGTTGATCGTCCTGATTACGTTAATCGCGTGGTTGAGCGCGCGCGCCCTTATTTGTTTCATATCGTCAATGAGCTTGATAAACGTGATATGCCGATGGAAATCGCGCTGTTGCCTGTTATTGAAAGTGGCTTTCAGCCATTTGCTAACTCTCCAAGCGGCGCCGCCGGTATTTGGCAATTTATTCCGGGCACCGGTAAAGTATTTGGCCTTGAACAAACCTGGTGGTATGACGCCCGCCGGGATGTGATCCGCTCAACTGATGCAGCACTGGATTATTTGCAAAAACTGCATGGTTACTTTGGTGATTGGGAGCTCGCGTTAGCCGCTTACAACGCCGGCGAAGGCACCGTAGGCCGGGCTATCAAACGCAATCAGGAATTGGGCCGTGATACCGATTTCTGGTCGCTGGATTTACCTACTGAAACGACTGCTTATATTCCCAAACTATTGGCTGTGGCACACCTCGTTAAACAACCGGCACAATACGATATCCGGCTCAGCCCCATTAACAATAAACCGTATTTGACCGAGGTCAATATTGGCAGTCAGTTGGATTTAACGCTGGCCGCTGATTTGGCGGAAATGAGCAAAGATGATTTATTTAAGCTCAATCCCGGCTTTAACCGCTGGGCGACTGCGCCAACCGGCCCGCATAAATTGGTGTTGCCGATTAGCAAAGCCGAACATTTCAAAACTGCGTTAGCAAAATTACCAAAAAATCAACGCGTAAGCTGGCAGCGCCATAAAGTCCAGCCCGGTGAATCATTGAATCAGATCGCTAACCGGCATCAAACCACGGTTACGGCTATTAAGCAGGCCAATAAATTATCAGATAATTTTATTAGCGCCGGTGCCCATTTAATGATCCCGATGGCCAACGCTAATGCGAGTGAACAAGAACCGGCTGCTGTTGCAATTACGACAGGTAAACGAACCAGCTACATCGTCAAAGCCGGTGACAGTTGGTGGAATATTGCCAAGCAGCACGCAGTTGATGTCAGCGAACTGGCTGCCTGGAATAACAAATCATTGAACGATGTACTGCATAGCGGTCAGCAACTTTTGGTCTGGCAAGCCGATACCAGCAAAACCAATCGCAAGGCAGTTAATTACACCATTCAAAATGGTGATTCTTTGTGGAAAATCTCACGAAAATTCAACGTTAAAGTTGCTGATGTTCAGGCTTGGAATAACCTCAGTGAACGCAGCCTGCTGCGTCCCGGCCAGCAACTGACCCTATACGTCGAAAAAAGCTAAGCTGCGGGCACGGACTGTGTTGCATGTTGCGCTTTTTGAGCCGGAGATCCCGCCCAATACCGGTAATATCATCCGGCTTTGTGCCAATAGTGGCGCGCAACTACATCTGATCCAACCTTTGGGTTTTGCACTTGACGATAAACGCCTGCGCCGTGCCGGCCTCGATTATCACGAATTTGCCAATCTGCAGCTGCATGCTGACTATCCATCATTTCAACAATGGCTTGGCCAGCGGCGACTGTTTGCCTGCACCACCAAAGCCCGCCAGCATCATGACAAGGCGCAATTCAGCGATGAATCCGTGCTGTTGTTTGGCCCGGAATCACGCGGCCTGCCTGCCACTATTCTTGATGCGCTACCGTTCAGCCAAAAAATCCGTATCCCGATGCGCCCCGATAGCCGCAGTCTGAACCTTTCCAATGCCACAGCGATTATTTTATTTGAGGCCTGGCGCCAACTTGAATATCAAGGTGCGATGCCACTTATCTGACCGAACCGATTGTCTGCAAGTAAAACTCGGGGTTATGATGCTTATTCGCCTTAACCAATGATGGCAGGAGCCAGTCTCACATGTTGATATTCGCTGAATTGCTTACGGCTGCCTGCTACTGATATGCCGTTTAAATTGCCAGACAATATGCCATCGTTGAATCTCAGCATTCCTGCTAAGCGTAACGGCACCAGTAGCATTGAGCTGAACGAATCGCTATTGCGACATTGGCTGGATAAACTGCCAAAAAACAATCTGCCACAGCTAGTCGAAATTTACCATGATGCCTTAGAGCGTTTTAATACCAATCAGGTACCGCTCAAAGAGCGTTTGCTGCTGTTGGATATGTATCGTGGTCCGCTCAATCAACTGCTGTTTACTTTGACACCTGCTGAATTACGCCGGCAAATTCGTGATAGTCAGCAACGCCGGCAAATCATCGATGATATCGGTGAGTTGATGAATCAACTGGCGATAGGTTACAAAATGGTTATCCTCGAAGCCGGTCAGGTCAAAGCCAATCTCGATCGCAATCCACTCGGCCATATGGCGATTTACCGGGCCTGCGAGCAACTCAGTTATTTAGCATTGCATAACTACAAGTTTTATCGCAGCGTACCGGCCAAATTATTTCGGGAATGTCATCAGTTGTATTTACTCTGTGATGTTGCCGGTGTAGCCGACACCCCCCCATTTGTAACCAACCAATATCAGGCTTCAGATAGTTTGGCGCGGCGTTACGCGCAGCTCATGTTACTCAGCATCAGCAACCCTTATGGTCTGCAAAGTGGTGATGTATTAACCGTTTATAAATTATTGCGTGGACTGGCTGCCTATTCCGAAATTGTCCTCTTGCCAGAAGATGGCCAGCCAGTCGCCGGTCAGTTTTATATCAACTGCTTAAGCGATCGCACGCCACTGCCCAGCATTTTACCAAGCCTTGACCAGGACAGGCGGCCACCAACGCTGATGCTCAATACCAAACCGGTGTTAATGGCGGTTGATAATCTGTTTCAGCAAACTGATCACGGTCTCACCGAACAACAATTACAACTGGTTCGGCAACTGGCACCTTTTTTAAATACGTCATATCAGCGTAAACAGGTCCGGGTCGATTTTACTGGCAGTAAACAGGCTTATTTTGCGGTGGGTCTGCCTGCCGTCCATCAGGCACTACTCCAGCGAGATCAGCTCAGTGAAACGCATATTGCCGGTATCAGTGGTCCCTGGGAGATTCTCAATAAAAATGATTTTGGCTATTTGCTAAGCCGCTACCAACCTGATGTCAGTCATGATCTGCAAGTGGGTGATTTTGTCGGGATTATGGAAATCGCGGATGCCGAACATAAGGCTGTTGCACGGCTGGCCGTGATCCGCTGGGTGCGAAGCGACGATCAGGGTTTATGCAAAGTTGGTGTGGCTTTGATGGAAGGTGAGCCGCTGGCGGTGCAATATGCCTTGGATGGCAATAATGAATTGCTGCAGCCAGGGCTACTGATCCCTGAATTGCTGCGAGTGCATCAGCCGGCAACCCTGGTCACGGCACGAGGCGTATTTCAACATGGTCGTAACCTGACCGTGAAAACGGCTAAAAAACGCTTCAGCTTTAATATTATTGCCGACAGCCTGCTGACTCAAAATACTGATTTTGAACGTTTCAGTTTCAAGGATGCACCGCAGGCCAATACTGCTGATGTCGCAGCCTGACTATTCAATTACCTAAACAGTCTTTGATCCGTTATTGACGATTTGCAGGCCATTCGCTGGCAAAACAACTGCTAAGCCAACCGCAGCAATGGTAATACTGCAGTCGGCCATCAAGATCCGTTTATTTTTCTTTGAGAAGATCACGGATCTCGGTCAGTAATATTTCTTGTTTTGACAACGTCGGTGGGCCATCCGGTGCAGCTTCTTCCTTTTTTTTCAATGAATTCATCACTTTGACGGCAACAAAAATTGCCAGCGCGATAATGACAAAGTCGACAATAGTCTGAATAAAAGCGCCGTAAGAAAGCAAAACCGCTGGCGTATCACCGACGGACTCTTTAAGCACAATTGCCAAGTCCTTGAAATCGACGCCACCCAGCAATAAGCCCAGTGGTGGCATGACCACATCCGATACAAATGAAGAGACAATTTTGCCAAAGGCAACGCCGATAATGATACCGACGGCCATATCAATAACATTGCCCCGTAACGCGAAATTTTTGAATTCCTGCATCATGCTCATTTATATTCTCCTGTAAGATTGCAAAATCAGTTTCTCTTATAACAAGATTTAACAGACAATGCAGCACATTTTAAGGCTCAACCGGGCTGGGCAGGCCGGTCAGCGCCTCATTAAGAATGGCTTGCTCCACCTGTACCCGCTGATGAGCGCGCGCTGGAATGCGAATCACCAGATGAATTTCATCCGCTTCCGGCACTTGTAACGTCACCCGTGGCTCGACAGAAGGTATTTCGACGCCCCGATGCTGACTGATTTGTTTCATATAATTACGTACTTCATTCATATACGGCAAACAATGCCGGTTGGCAGCCTGTAAAAAGGCTTTTTGCGCCGACTGCCAGTCATCTCCGCGCTTAAACGGCACAATAAAGACATGCAGAATATAGTCGTTGGTATAGCTTTCATTAATCACAGGCTCGGCGACAAACATGGCGTTGGGTAAGACAATCAAACGGCCGGTGCGCTGATGCGTCAGTTTACCTGGACCGACCTCCAAAATCGTGGTTGCCAGTAAATTCTGATCAATGACATCACCGCGAAAGTCCTTTACCTGAATCCGATCACCGACGGTAAATGAGCCGGCACCGGTTTTCAGAATTGAGCCCATCACACATAAAATTAGTTCTTTAGTGGCAACCACAAACGCCACAGCGATTGCGACCACTGACAATGCCAGGGTGCGTAACTCCTGACCCCAGATAAAAATCAGCCCCAGCGCCATCAACAAAAGCAAACCATTACGGGTCTGCACCAACCAACGGCGGCGCAGTTCATAGGACTCGACTTTCTGTTTGATAAAGCGGGCAATCAATGCACGCAACAGCAATACCACAGCGATCAAAATACTGCTGCTGATCACCAGACCGATCAAAGAACCAGTTAGAATAATTTCACTGGGAAATTTCAGGTTATTAAATGACTCAAACATCTTTAAAGATACCTAATGCATCCAGACTAGCTTTGCCGGGGTGCAAACATAATAATTGCCATGCCCAGCATAGCCACTAAACCACCAAGAACATCCCAATGGTTGGGACGAATCCCATCCATCCACCATAACCAGAATAAAGCGGTAAAAACATACACGCCACCATATGCGGCATATACCCGCCCCGCTGCGGCAGGATGCAAAGACAGCAGCCAGACAAATAATGCCAGACTGAATGCTGCCGGGACCAACAGCCAAACCGGTTGATCATGCTTTAACCACAAATACGGCAAATAACAGCCGATGATCTCGGCCAGCGCTGTGGCAAAAAACAAAGCAATGGTTTTAATTTCAAACATATCGCTTATTCCGGTTAGGCTGCTTTCAGGCAGTGTAAAGGAAAGTCACCAAAAAGCAGGCAAAAAAAAACCTGCCGGAGCAGGTTTTTTTGTATTTTATGGTGGCTACACCTAGATTCGAACTAGGGACCCCATCATTATGAGTGATGTGCTCTAACCAACTGAGCTATGTAGCCACGAAGCCGAGCATTCTACTTGTCTGGGCAGTAAATATCAACAATTTAGGGCTGGACTTATAACCAGTCACTAAATTGAATACCAAAACCAATGCTATTGGTACGGTGATCGTAATCAATCAAACTTTCACCATAGCCATTAAACCACTGTGCATATCCTCTGAAGTTTTTATACAGTGGGAAACTCCAGCCCAGCTGAGTTGCCCCTTTATTATCACCACGCAGGTTATTACGTATCATTAGATCAAAGCTGTGATCGCCATATTTGTATACCGAAGTAAAATCGAAATTACCCATATATTTTTCAATGTCCGGATTATCATCTGAACGACTACTTTCAGGCACCCTGTACCAAGGGCGGATTGAGAAATAGAAGTCACCTTTTTCGATAACAAACTCAGTATAAATCCGATTCCAGCTTCGAGATAATTCCCCACTTTGCCCGTTAGACTGATGACTAAAACCGACATTAATCAATGAGTTTTTAAATCCGAGAAGTTCGGTATCGTTGGCGAAAGATAACCAAGCTTCCGGCTCATGATTGGAGTCCCGAAATGCTTGAGAATTCTCACTATCGAATACTTGCCAGAAAGAGCGATTGGTATAAGCAATAAACGCATCGGCGCGGCCATCAAATAAACCACGAACTACAGGCAGTTTTAAACTGATCTGAAATTTACTTTCCCATGGTTGAAAACCATCATCACGATCTGGATCAGCTGCATTAAATGGGTCTTCGTTATAAGAACCTACATTATTACTAAAGATAAAGTAATTAGGGCGATGTGGTAAAAAGGCAAACGGATTATTAGATTGCGTCTTTTCCAGTACTAAACGACGGGATAACGCGGAACCATCTGCAGTTTCAATTTTGGCCTCATCGCCCTCAATTGAGATACCTTCGAATTGCTCCTGCGTCATATCAGAAAGATATGTCGATTCCTGCTGTTCTTCTTTTTCTGCTGCAATATCAGCAGCACATATCTCGCGAATATTACCGACGGTCACGCTGTCATCCGATGTCACCATTTTTGAAAGAATACAGGCATCCATACCAGTATTTGCATGAGCCGTAGTCGCCAAAAATAGCGGTGCTAGCACTCCAATAAACCATCTTTTCATGAGCTTTCTAAACTCCAAAGTACCTCTAAATGAAACAAGCAGAGGCGGTGCTTGGGTTAAACGTTGAAACGAAAATGCATGACGTCACCGTCTTTAATAATGTACTCCTTACCTTCCAGACGCCATTTACCGGCGTCTTTAGCCCCTTGCTCGCCTTTATACTGCACAAAATCGTCATAACTGATGACCTCTGCGCGGATAAAACCTTTTTGAAAATCAGTGTGAATCACACCGGCACCTTCCGGCGCAGTGGCGCCGACTTCCACGGTCCAGGCACGCACTTCTTTTGGGCCGGCCGTAAAATAGGTCTGTAAACCCAATAATTGATAACCACTACGGATCACCCTATTAAGACCAGGCTCATCCTGACCCAGCTCCGCCAGAAATTCAGCTTTATCTTCATCCGGTAAATCAGCAATTTCAGATTCAATGGCGGCACAAATTGCCACCACCGTAGCGTTTTCTTTTTCAGCCAGCGCTGTGACAGCATCCAGCGCCGCATTTTGTTCAAAACCATCTTCGGCAACATTGGCGATATACATGGTGGGTTTGATAGTCAGCAAATGCAAACCCGTCATTAAATCCAGTTGATCAGCATCCAGGTTCATCGCCCGCACCGGTTGTCCGGTATCCAGATGTTCACGCATTTGTTCCAACAACGCCAGACGCGCTTTAGCTGTTTTATCGCCACTTTTGGCATCTTTAGCAGTTTTCAGCATGGCTTTTTCAACCGATTCTAGATCAGCCAGTGCCAATTCGGTATTAATCACCTCAATATCATCAATCGGCGATATTTTGCCGGCGACATGGACCACATTTTCGTCTTCAAAACAGCGCACTACATGCGCAATGGCATCAGTTTCACGAATATTGGCAAGGAATTTATTGCCGAGGCCCTCGCCTTTGGAAGCGCCGGCAACCAGACCAGCAATATCGACAAACTCCATCGTCGTCGGCAGAATTTTTTGCGGTTTAACGATAGCCGCCAGTTTATCAAGGCGTGGATCGGGCATTGGCACAATGCCCACGTTGGGCTCAATGGTGCAAAATGGATAGTTCTGCGCTTCGATGCCCGCTTGGGTAAGCGCATTAAATAAAGTCGATTTACCGACATTTGGCAAACCGACTATGCCGCATTTAAATCCCATGGAAAATCCTATTGTGAATGCAGCCAGTTCATGGCTTTTTCGAGTTGGTTATTCAGCACATCGGGCAGCGTTCTTAGCGCATCGTCGATACCGTGCATAATCTGTTGACGATCATCCGCTGACGGTTTACTCAGCACATAATCAGCCACTTGTTTGCTGTTACCCGGATGACCAATACCAATCCGGCAACGTAGAAAATCTTTCTGGCCACCATTTTGCGCGATGATATCGCGCAGACCATTGTGACCACCATGACCACCGCCTTTTTTCAGACGAATCGTGCCTGGGGGCAAATCCAGTTCGTCATGGATCACCAGCAGGTTTTCAGGTGGAATTTTGTAGAAATTAGCCAGCGCAGCGACCGATTGACCACTACGGTTCATAAAAGTCAGCGGTTTAAGCAGCCAAATTTTGGCTTCTGGCGTGGTGTGCTGGACCAGTTCTCCT